>NZ_JAWOWE010000004.1:0-449165 GCF_033340275.1 Vibrio sp. 1402 | reverse complement strand
TGAGTTTAAAAGCGAGGGAGTAATCGCGCTGAGTTCTTTTAGTTGTTGATTTCATAACACTCTCCAATTTTGGGGGTAGAAAGTGTCAACCTTATTTAGGACGGCACAAAGACAATAGAAAAAGGGATGGCTCAGCTCATCCCTTTTTATTCGTGTTAACCCGCTAGTATGTCGGTTGCGACTTTGTAGCTTGGGTCTTCCTTCACGTTAATTTCAACCAAGCTGCCAGCTTTGTCCAAAAGTTTACGACAATCTGGGCTTAGGTGACGAAGGTGCAGCGTTTTACCTTGAGCATTGTAACGCTCAGCCAGTGTTTCAATGGCTTCAATTGCAGAGTGATCAGTCACGCGAGAGTCTGCAAAATCGACAATCACATCTTTTGGATCTTCAGGCGCGTTAAACAACTCTAGGAAGTTAGCCGCAGAGCCAAAGAAAATAGGGCCGTGAATCTTGTACTCTTTTGAACCTTCCTCGTTTAAGCACGTGTCGGCATAGATGTGCTTAGCGTGTTGCCATGCAAACATTAATGCAGAAACGATAACACCAACCGCTACGGCAACAGCAAGGTCAGTAAGAACAGTAACAACGGTCACAAGAACAATAACGAAGAAGTCTTGCTTCGGTACGCGGCGTGCTAGCTTAAATGTTGCCCATTCGAATGTACCAATGACAACCATGAACATCACACCAACCAGAGCTGCGAGTGGGATCATTTCAATTAGCGAAGAAGCGAATAAGATAAACATCAATAGAGCGATAGCCGCAACGATACCAGATAGACGGCCGCGACCACCTGAGTTTACGTTGATCATCGACTGACCAATCATCGCACAACCACCCATTGCGCCAAACACAGAACACGTCATGTTTGCCATACCTTGACCGATACATTCGCGGTTAGATTGACCACGAGTGTTCGTCATCTCATCTAAAACTGTCAGTGTTAGTAGAGATTCAATTAGACCAATGGCCGCGAGAATGATCGCGTATGGAAGAATGATTTGTAGTGTCTCTAGTGTAAATGGTACCGCAGGAATAGAGAAGGTTGGTAGTGAACCTGCGAGTGTTGCAGCTTCATCACCAGACATTGTACGCAGGAAGTCAACAACAGTGCGAGTTTCCAGATCCAAGCCAACCACTAAAGCCGTCACCGTTACGATCGCAACAAGTGAAGAGGGTACAGCTGTTGTGATTTTTGGTAGAAAGTGAATGATTGCCATAGTCAGCGCAACCAAACCAAGCATTAGCAGCATCTGGTCTTGTGGTAGCCAAGTAAGCATGCCGTTGATGTCTGGCGCTTTAAACTGACCCAACTGAGCTAGGAAGATAACAATAGCCAGACCGTTCACAAAACCGATCATCACAGGGTGAGGTACGATACGGATGAACTTACCCAATTTAAACATACCAGCGGCAATTTGAAGAATACCAGCGAGCATGATGGCTGCGAATAGGTACTGGACACCGTGAGTCGCGACAAGCGAAACCATTACGACTGCCATGGCACCTGTTGCACCAGAGATCATGCCAGGACGACCACCGAAAATGGAAGTAATAAGACCAACGATGAATGCAGCGTAAAGACCGACCATCGGATCTACGCCTGCGACGAACGCAAATGCGACAGCTTCAGGAACCAATGCTAGCGCAACGGTTAAGCCTGATAGCACATCATTTTTTACGGAGTGCTTAGAAAATTGGGGAAATTCGAACATGTTTGTTTTTAAGTTCTCTTTGCAATGAGTTAAACCCGACACATATTCGTATTTGCACAAGCCACTGAGTGGTTGATTTCTAATCAAACATTGCAGTGTAAACCGTAGTATTAAAAGAGCAGCATCAGAATGGTGTCGAAAACTTGAGTCGGCGCATGCTACCGAAAAGTGTGATTAAGTTCAAGAATGATACGAATAATGGCGTACAAATGTGATCACGAATTGGTATTTATATGAACAATTTATTGGGCAAATATGAAGATAAAAAAGGCTACCAGATGGTAGCCTTTAATTTATTTATGCCGTTAAGCAGTTGAACGTAATGATTTAGCCTAGTTAAAGTTAGGCTTTGTCATCTCTGCCGATGCACGGTTTTTAGCCACTTGGCTACCAGCACCTTTAGCTTGGTAACGTTCGGTTTTGAACGGTGCTGCTGCAACCGTGATTTCGCGTAGCTCTTGAGGGCCAGGTGCTTTCGTCATCGGTGCGCTAGCGTTTAGCTTAGCCGCAACTTTAATGGCTTCGACTTTAGGCTCTGGTTTATCTACTGGCGCTTCGGCTGCAATCTCTTTTGCTGCTTCAACGATAGGCTCTTCAGCAGGTGCCGTTTCTACAATGACATCAACCGGTTCAGCATGTTCAGTTACAGGAGTTTCAACGATAGGCTCTACCGATGCTGTTTCTACTACTGCCGATTCAGCTTTTTCTGCGATTACTGTTTCAACAACAGGTGCTTCTACTACTGGAGCTTCCACTTTCGCTTCAACGGTTTCTTGAACCTTGTGTTCAACAACTGGCGCATCTGTTACGACAGGTTGCTCGCGACGAATAATCACTTTACCCATTGCCATTTCTGGACACGCAAAGCCACCTTGGATTGTAGGTACTGCTACTACAGCTTCTTCCTTAACTCGCTCTTCCTTCTTAGGTGCTGGTTTCGGAATGTAACGTGGCATTACTTTACCCATAGCCATTTCAGGAGAAGCGACACCTCCCTTACGTAGGCGGAACGGGTTAGGGCGGCGATCACGGCCACGGCGACGACGCTGGCCGCTTGCACGCAGGTGACGTGGCGAACGACGATTACGACGTTGCTTAGACTCTGCTTGCTTGTTGTCTTGCTGTGCCTCTACCGCTGCTTCTGTTGGCTTTTCAACTTTAGTTTCAACCGTTTCTTGAGTCTTAACCGCTGTTTCTTCGGCTTTCTTCTCAATAGCTTCTTGGTCCTTAACGCGTACAGACTTGTTCAATTTGCGACGTTGGCGGCGCTCTTTCACTTTTTCTGCTTTCGCATTTTGCTGCTTCGGTTTGCTCTCTTCTGGTTTTGTTTCAGTACGAGCTTCCGCTGCTAGCTGCAGACCTTTTTCCGCTACTTTTGCGTTTACTTTCTGCTCTTGGGCTTTATCTGCCTGTTGAGCTTTAGGTTTACGCTTTTGGTTACGGTTTTGCGGTTTATTTGTTTGTTGTTGAGCTTCGTTTTGCTCATTAGCCTGCTCATCACGAGGCTTACGACGACGTCGGTTATCGCGATTGTCGCGGTTATCACGATTATCACGATTGTCGCGCTGGTTGTTATTGCGACGACGATCGTTGCGATCACGCTTATTACGTCGATTATCGCGATTTGGTTTTTTCTCTTCCTGAGGTTTCTGTTCTTCTTTTGTTTCTTCAGAACCACCGAATAGGAAGCTACCAAGTGCTTTAAACAGACGGCTGAACAATCCAGGTTTCTCTTCTTGTTCAACGTTTTGTTCTTTCTTCTTCGCCTCAGGAGCTGGTTTAGCTGCTGGTGCAGGTGCGGTTTGAGACGGAGCAGCAAAGCCTTTAAGAACTGGCTCTTCAATTCGTTTTGGTTTTACGTCAACTTCCGCTGGCTCTTTACCTTCTGCTTCTTTCATTGCTTCCAGTTTCTTAGGAAGTAAGTAAGAAATCAGATCGAACTCTTCGCCTTCACGAACACGGATAACTTCAAAGTGCGGTGTTTCCATATCAGAGTTAGGAACAACCGTAATTTTCACTTCTTGAATGCGTTCGATATGGTTTACTGAACGACGTTTTTCGTTCAATAAGTAAGAGGCGATTGGCACAGGTACGACTGCAAGTACTTGTGCTGTGTTGTCTTTTAGCGCTTCCTCTTCAATTAAACGAAGTACAGAAAGTGCTAGAGATTCGTTGTCGCGAACGACACCTGTTCCGCTACAGCGAGGACAGATGTGATGGCTTGCTTCTGCAAGAGAAGGGCTCAAGCGCTGGCGTGACATCTCCAACAAACCAAAGCGAGAAATACGACCGATTTGTACACGAGCGCGGTCAAGGCGAACGGCTTCACGTAGACGGTTTTCTACTTCTCGTTGGTGACGAACTGGGGTCATATCGATAAAGTCGATAACCACTAAGCCACCTAAGTCACGTAGACGCAATTGGCGAGCAATTTCGTCGGCTGCTTCTAGGTTCGTGTTTAGAGCTGTTTCTTCAATATCGCCGCCCTTGGTTGCACGAGCAGAGTTGATATCGATAGACGTTAGTGCTTCAGTCGGGTCAATAACGATAGAACCACCAGATGGCAGACGCACTTCACGTTGGAAAGCCGATTCAATTTGGCTTTCGATTTGGTAGTGGCTGAATAGTGGAACTTCGCCTTCATATTTCTTAACGCGGTTAAGGAAATCAGGGCGCACCAATTGAATGTGCTCTTTTGCACGTTCGTAGATGGTGTTGCTATCAATTAAGATTTCGCCAATATCGCGACGCAAATAGTCACGGATTGCACGAACGATAACGTTACTTTCTTGGTGGATTAAGAATGGAGCAGGGTTAGAGTCCGCTGCACTTTTGATTGCACCCCAGTGGTTAAGTAGTACATTCAAATCCCACTCAAGTTCTTCAGCACTCTTGCCAACGCCAGCAGTACGTACGATTAGGCCCATGCCCTGAGGCAGTTCCAAAGTACTTAATGCGGCTTTTAGTTGAGTACGCTCGTCACCTTCGATTCGACGAGAAATACCGCCAGCACGAGGGTTGTTAGGCATCAGAACAAGGTAACTACCAGCAAGAGAAATGAAAGTAGTAAGAGCAGCGCCCTTGCTTCCACGTTCTTCTTTTTCCACTTGAACGATAACTTCTTGGCCTTCCGTTAGCACTTCTTTGATGCTTGGACGACCTTGGTAGGTGTAACCTTCAGGGAAATATTCGCGGGCAATTTCTTTGAGAGGGAGGAAACCGTGACGCTCGGCGCCGTAATCAACAAATGCGGCTTCTAAGCTTGGTTCGATACGTGTGATACGTCCTTTGTAGATATTCGCTTTTTTAGATTCATGACCTGGACTCTCGATATCAAGATCGAAAAGTCGCTGGCCATCAACCAGAGCGACACGCAACTCTTCTTTTTGAGTTGCGTTAATTAACATTCTTTTCATTGAAAATTCTCGTTGTCTTTTCTTTTATATCTTTCTTGTCGACTTGCCACTGTTTTTTCGCTCTTTCACGGTGCCTGATCCCATGGCTTGTATTTTGCAGCCTCCCGGCTGGAAGGGGATGCTCTCGGGCACTTCAGTCATCACAAGCCTCTTGTGGTTTCTGTTGGAAACGTAGACTTGTGACCCGCTATTTGGGCGGTAGGTACTCAACGTGAATATGCGAGGAGTAGGGTGGCAAGAGTGTTGAATTCGATGTGTCTCACGCCAATGCTGCACTCGACCTTCAACGATCTACTCACATTGCTTGAGGATAAATGATTGGTAATGAATAAAATGTAACCAAACCTTCCTTAGCAGCTGTGAACTATAGCAGTGCGCGTGGCTATCAGCAATCTGCTTTCACGCAAACGATAGAAAATTTGCCGCTAAACTCAAAATTTCTATTTTATAACTGGCTGTTTCATAAGCAATTGAGATGTGCAAACTGTTCAAGACAGAAAACAAATTGAGAACTTGATTGAGAGTTTTAATAATTTAAACAAAAGCTTGGCGAAATTTAGACCAGTATGTGCCACGGAGTGTTTCTTTTACGACAAGAATAATGTGAAGTCGCACGAAATTGAGTTTACAATACCGCCCATGAACGAAATAAGAACAAAAGTCCAGTTCGTCGATATCGACGAAGATATGGCGGGTCAGCGCATTGATAATTTTTTGCGCAACCAATTAAAAGACATTCCTAAAAGCATGATTTACCGAATTGTGCGTAAGGGCGAAGTGCGCGTAAATAAAAAGCGTATAAAAGCAGAGTACAAGTTAAAAGCAGGCGATCTCGTTCGTATTCCACCGGTGACCGTCGAGAAAAAAGATGACGATGTCGCACCAAGTACGAAACTTAACAAAGTCGCTGAGTTGGAAAATATGATTATCTTCGAAGATGATCATATGTTGATTCTAAACAAACCATCTGGCACCGCTGTGCATGGTGGCAGTGGTTTAAAGTTTGGTGCGATTGAAGCGCTTAGGGCTCTGCGTCCTCAAGCTCGCTTTCTTGAACTTGTGCATCGTATTGACCGTGATACTTCAGGGATTTTGCTGGTTGCTAAGAAGCGTTCTGCACTTCGTCACTTGCAAGCCCAGTTTCGTGAAAAGACAGTAAAGAAGTTTTACTTAGCTCTTGTCATGGGGCAATGGAAAAGCAGTTGTAAGGTTGTGAACGCGCCACTGCTCAAAAACGAAGTGAACAGTATTGTTCGTGTTAACCCTAATGGTAAGCCGTCAGAAACGCGTTTTAAGATTTTGGAAAAGTTCGAACAAGCTACATTGATTCAGGCGAGTCCGATTACTGGTCGAACTCACCAAATCCGAGTTCATACGCAATACACTGGTCACCCAATCGCTTGGGATGATCGCTACGGTGATCGTCGCTTTGACGCTTACACAGGTCAAGTTGGTTTAGATCGTTTGTTCCTACACGCGGCAAACATCAAGTTCCAACACCCATCAAATGATGAGTGGATGGAAATCAACGCACCGATGGAACCGAAACTAGAAAAAGTGTTGGCGGGTTTAAGAAACGCGTAACCATGTTTTCCTCGCGGATGCAAAAGGGAGCCTGTGGCTCCCTTTTATCGTATTTGGGTTAAAGGACATCGAGTCCTTGAACATGCAACATATCAATCAAATCAATCAATGGTAGTCCGACAAGTGTGTTCGGGTCTTTACCAACTAATTTCGTAAACAAGCAAATTCCCATGCCTTCGCTTTTAAAGCTGCCTGCGCAGTAAAAAGGTTCTTCCCTGTCGACGTAGCGTTTGATTTGTTCAAGCGTTAAATCTCTAAAGTGCACCTCGAAAGAATCAAAGCCGACTTCTGTATGGTTTGTGACGGTGTTATGTACCGCAAGACCAGTATAGAAAGTGATGACTTTTCCACTTTGAGCCAAAAGTTGATTTATCGCGTTATCTCTATTTAAAGGCTTGCCAACGATTTCACCATTAATGACACAAACTTGGTCACTGCCGATAACTAAACTTGCTTTATCCGTCTGGCAAGATATTGCTTTCTCTTGGGCCAGTCTCTGCACAAGTTCAGTTGGCGTTTCTTGGTCAAAAGGTGTTTCATCGCAATCAGGTGGTAAACAAACGAATGGTAGTGAGAGCTTTTCAAGCAGTTGTTTACGAAAAGGGGAAGTTGAGGCTAAAACCAGTTGGTAATTTTTCATTTTGAATTACAATTCGTGGGAGCATTTCCAATAGGATAATCGATCAAAAATGATTCTGGCTAATGCTCTGT
This sequence comes from Vibrio sp. 1402, assembly GCF_033340275.1. Lineage (NCBI taxonomy): Bacteria > Pseudomonadati > Pseudomonadota > Gammaproteobacteria > Vibrionales > Vibrionaceae > Vibrio > Vibrio sp. 1402. The sequence goes on along the minus strand of NZ_JAWOWE010000004.1, from coordinate 441,739 downwards.
ATGTTAAGCGTAAAAAAGTACAACTTTTTTGCCTTTTTCTTTGACTAATTTTGATTTGGAAGATAATATTCGCGCCCTATGCAAAAGGTAAAAATACCGCGAACGGTTGACCCAGCTAAAGCTGCACAGAAACGATTGGATTACGATGGCATCATCCAAGCTAGTCTTTTCAAGCGCTTAGTGGAAACAACTGAAGGCGTAAAACGCGACGCAGAAGTCTCATTGTCATTTGGGATGGATGAACAGCGACTCGTTGTTATCTCTGGTAAAGCTAACATCGAAGTCGATTTAGAGTGTCAGCGTTGTAATGAGGTATTCGCACATGAGTGCGAAGTTGAATTCCTTTCTACTCCTTACTACGGTGAGAAAACAGAACAGGAAGCACCAGAAATTTATGATTTGGTAGATCTAAATGAATATGGTGAATTAGACCTCATACAACTTGTTGAAGACGAGTTCATCTTAGCATTACCTCAAATTGCGATGCACGATGAAGCGGATTGTAGCGTTGATTCAAATAACATGGTTTTTGGTGAGATTCCTGAAGAAATTGAGGAAGAAAAACCGAATCCATTCGACGTTTTGAAAAGTCTGAAAAAGTAATAGGTGTGGTAGCCGATTCTTCTTCAGGTTTTTAACCCAATAGTATAGGAGTAGGGTCAATGGCCGTACAGAAAAACCGTAAAACTCGTTCTAAGCGCGGTATGCGTCGTTCACACGATGCGCTAACTACAGCTGCTCTATCTGTAGACGCGACTTCTGGTGAAACTCACCTACGCCACAACGTAACTGCTGAAGGTTACTACCGTGGTCAAAAGGTTATCAACAAGTAAGGTTGAACCTTTGCAAAGTATTACCGTTGCACTTGATGCAATGGGCGGGGATTTCGGTCCACGCGTAACAGTGCCTGCCGCCGTGCAGGCACTGTCTCATTTCCCAGAGCTAAAAGTGATTCTTATTGGTGATCAATCTCTGATCACGTCTCAATTATCTCAACTCGGTACCTCGACCAGTTCTCGCTTGACTATTCTTCACAGCGAGAAAGTTATCTCGAACTCAGAAAAACCTTCATTGGCGTTACGTAATAGCCAAAATAGTTCTATGCGTATGGCTATCGATTTGGTTTCTGAGCAGAAAGCGGATGCTTGTGTTAGTGGTGGCAACACCGGTGCATTAATGGCACTATCGCGTTTCATTCTTAAGTTACTTCCTGGCATTGAACGTCCTGCTTTAGTTTCCGCTTTACCGACGATTACCGGAAAGCGTACTTGGATGCTGGATCTGGGGGCGAATGTATCGTGCGATGCTGATAGCTTGTTCCAATTTGCTGTAATGGGCAGTGCATTAGCTGAAGAACACTTGGGTCGTCCTCCTCGCGTTGCTGTACTCAATATTGGCGCAGAAGAGATTAAAGGTAACGATTTAGTCAAACGTTGCGCAGAAATGCTTTCTCAGACCGATGCGATTAACTTTGTCGGTTATATTGAAGGTAATCAAATTTTGCATGATGTTGCGGACGTCATTGTTTGTGATGGATTTGTCGGCAACGTATGCTTAAAAGCCAGTGAGGGAACAGCTCAACTTTTTATCGAAAAAATTAAAACCAGCATAATGGCATCAACGATAAAGGGTTGGATAGCTAGAAAGTTGTTTTCTAGGCTGTTTAATGAACTAAAAACACTGAACCCCGACCAGTATAACGGCGCAAGTTTGCTAGGATTGCGCGGCATTGTCATAAAAAGCCATGGAAGTGCGGATGTATCTGCGATTGTCAATGCACTTGGCGAGGCAGTACACGAGGTCAAACGACAAGTACCAAGCCGTATTAGCGATCGTTTGGAAGCGGTTTTACTCGAGAGGCATTATTAGTCTTCATGTATAGCAAAATTTTAGGTACTGGCAGCTACCTGCCATCTCAGGTGCGTACAAACGCAGATCTAGAGAAAATGGTAGATACAAGTGATGAGTGGATCGTTGCTCGCACGGGTATTAAAGAGCGTCGAATTGCTGCAGAAAACGAAACTGTAGCAGACATGGCATTCTACGCAGCTGAAAACGCTATCGATATGGCGGGTATTGATAAAAACGATATCGACCTGATTATCGTAGCCACAACGAGCAGTAGCCATACTTTCCCTTCATCTGCGTGTCAGGTGCAGGCAAAGCTTGGCATTAAAGGTTGTCCAGCTTTTGACTTAGCCGCTGCTTGTTCTGGTTTTGTGTACGCATTATCTGTTGCAGACCAACATATCAAATCTGGTATGTGCAAAAACGTACTTGTGATTGGTTCAGATGCTTTGTCTAAAACGTGTGATCCGACAGACCGTTCAACCATTATCCTATTTGGTGATGGTGCCGGAGCCGTTGTCGTAGGCGCTAGCCAAGAGCCTGGCATTATCTCTACCCACATATACTCGGATGGTCAATTCGGAGAGCTTCTAAGCCTACCTGTACCTGTGCGGGGGCAAGATGCGGATAAATGGCTTCATATGGCTGGGAACGAAGTATTCAAAGTCGCTGTCACTCAGTTATCGAAACTAGTAAAAGATACGCTTGAAGCCAACAACATGCATAAGTCTGAGCTAGACTGGCTAGTGCCGCACCAAGCGAACTACCGCATTATTTCAGCGACAGCGAAGAAACTTTCGATGTCACTAGACCAAGTCGTGATTACACTTGATAAACACGGCAACACATCAGCTGCGACTGTGCCGACAGCACTAGATGAAGCGGTACGTGATGGTCGTATTAAACGCGGTCAAACTCTGCTTCTTGAAGCGTTTGGCGGCGGATTCACTTGGGGCTCGGCCCTTGTGAAGTTCTAAGTTTCACAAGAATTCAAAATTTAAGGTGCACTTGGTGCATCTTATTTCTTTTTACTTTGCTTAAAGGAAAACAACATGAGCAAGTTTGCTATCGTATTTCCAGGTCAAGGTTCTCAAGCTGTAGGTATGCTTGCAGAACTAGGCGAACAATATGACGTAGTAAAACAAACATTTGCAGAAGCATCTGACGCACTAGGTTACGATCTATGGGCGCTTGTTCAAAATGGACCTGCAGAAGATTTAAACGAGACTTTCCGTACTCAACCAGCTTTGCTAGCTTCATCTGTTGCAATCTGGCGTGTATGGCAAGAACTTGGCTTAGAGCAACCAGCAAACCTAGCCGGTCACAGCCTAGGTGAGTACTCAGCACTTGTATGTGCGGGTGTTATTGACTTTAAAGAAGCCATCAAGCTGGTTGAATTACGTGGTCAACTTATGCAAGAAGCAGTACCAGCTGGTACTGGCGCAATGTACGCGATTATCGGTTTGGCTGCTGATGCGATTGCAAAAGCGTGTGAAGACGCAGCGCAAGGCGAAGTGGTCTCTCCAGTAAACTTTAACTCGCCTGGTCAAGTCGTTATCGCTGGTAGCAAAGACGCAGTAGAGCGAGCTGGTGCGCTATGTAAAGAAGCTGGTGCGAAGCGTGCGCTTCCTCTTCCTGTTTCAGTACCTTCACACTGTGCACTTATGAAGCCAGCAGCGGAAAAACTTGCTGTAGCTCTTGAGTCTATCGAATTTAACTCACCACAGCTGCCAGTTATCAACAACGTTGATGTGATTGCTGAGACAGATCCTGCAAAAATCAAAGATGCGCTTGTTCGTCAGCTACATAGCCCAGTTCGTTGGACTGAAACAGTTGAACTGATGCACGAACAAGGCGTAGAAAATCTTCTTGAGCTTGGTCCTGGTAAAGTTTTAACAGGTCTAACAAAACGTATCGTGAAAACGCTAACTGCAGCAGCAGTGAATGATATCGCATCGCTAGACGCTGCGAAGTAATCCATAAAGCGATAAATTTGCGATAAGAAAAGGAAACACAACATGATGAATCTAGAAGGTAAGATCGCGCTAGTTACCGGCGCAAGCCGTGGTATTGGCCGCGCGATCGCGGAACTTCTTGTCGAGCGAGGTGCTACGGTTATCGGTACTGCTACTTCTGAAAGTGGTGCGGCTGCTATCAGCGAGTATCTTGGTGATAACGGTAAAGGCTTAGCGCTTAACGTGACTGATGTCGAGTCTATAGAAGCGACATTAAAAACGATCAACGAAGAATTTGGTGTGATCGATATTCTGGTGAATAACGCTGGTATTACTCGTGACAACCTATTGATGCGCATGAAAGATGATGAGTGGAACGACATCATCGATACCAACCTAACGCCTATCTACCGCATGTCTAAAGCGGTTTTACGCGGTATGATGAAAAAACGTGCGGGTCGTATCATCAACGTAGGCTCTGTTGTTGGTACCATGGGTAATGCTGGTCAAACTAACTACGCAGCAGCGAAAGCGGGCGTGATTGGTTTTACTAAATCAATGGCTCGTGAAGTTGCGTCTCGTGGTGTAACAGTGAACACTGTTGCTCCTGGTTTCATCGAAACTGACATGACTAAGGCGCTAAATGATGACCAACGTGCGGCAACTTTGTCGAACGTGCCAGCAGGTCGTTTAGGTGACCCACGTGAAATTGCATCAGCAGTAGTTTTCCTTGCTTCTCCTGAAGCAGCGTACATTACTGGTGAAACTTTGCATGTAAATGGTGGCATGTACATGGTTTAATGCGACAGTTTATGCAAAATAAGCTATTTTACATTGTGAAAAATAGCCTATAGTTGCAGTTAACTGTCATGAACTTGTCATGCTTATGCGCAAGATTTGTGCATGATTTAAGTCAAAAATGTATTGAAATTCGGTTAAATTCGCTAATTTTGTGGTTTGACCAGCAAGGACCCCCTTGCAACTTTCAATAGTTCGAATAAACTACGGAATCATCGCATTAGGCGAAATCTGTAAAGGAAAAGAAAAATGAGCAACATCGAAGAACGCGTAAAGAAAATCATTGTTGAACAGCTAGGTGTAGACGAAGCAGAAGTTAAAAACGAAGCTTCTTTCGTTGACGATCTAGGTGCTGATTCTCTAGACACTGTAGAACTAGTTATGGCTCTAGAAGAGGAATTCGACACTGAGATTCCTGACGAAGAAGCTGAGAAGATCACTACTGTTCAAGCTGCAATCGACTACGTAAACAGCGCTCAGTAATTAGCTCTCCCAGGCGGTCTCCTAGACCGCCTGTGTTCTTTCTAACTTCTTCTATCCTCTCATAGAAATATTCAATTCCCGGAGAATTATATCGTGTCCAAGCGTCGTGTAGTTGTCACTGGCATGGGTATGTTGTCACCGGTAGGCAACACAGTAGAATCATCTTGGAAAGCCCTGCTAGAAGGTCAAAGTGGTATCGTAAATATCGAGCACTTTGATACTACGAACTTCTCAACTCGTTTTGCAGGTCTTGTTAAAGATTTCGATTGCACAGAGTACATGTCTAAAAAAGATGCTCGTAAGATGGACCTTTTCATCCAGTACGGCATTGCAGCGGGTATTCAAGCTCTTGATAACTCTGGCTTACAAATTACCGAAGAAAATGCGGCTCGAGTTGGTGTTGCTATCGGCTCAGGCATTGGCGGTCTTGACCTTATCGAAACTGGCCATACCGCATTAGTAGACAAAGGCCCTCGCAAAGTTAGCCCATTTTTTGTTCCTTCGACCATTGTAAACATGGTTGCAGGTAACCTATCTATCATGCGTGGTCTTCGTGGTCCAAATATCGCGATTTCTACCGCATGTACTACTGGCCTGCATAATATCGGCCATGCAGCACGTATGATTGCCTACGGCGATGCAGATGCGATGGTTGCTGGTGGTGCAGAAAAAGCTTCTACGCCTCTTGGCATGGCTGGCTTCGGTGCAGCTAAAGCGCTATCTACTCGTAATGACGAGCCTCAAAAAGCGTCTCGCCCATGGGATAAAGGCCGTGATGGTTTTGTTCTAGGTGATGGTGCTGGCATGATGGTGCTTGAAGAGTACGAACACGCGAAAGCACGTGGCGCGAAGATTTACGCAGAACTGGTTGGTTTTGGTATGTCTGGTGATGCTTACCACATGACATCTCCAAGCGAAGATGGCTCTGGTGGTGCACTTGCGATGGAAGCGGCGATGCGTGACGCTAACATCACAGGTACTCAAGTAGGTTATGTGAATGCTCACGGTACTTCTACTCCAGCTGGTGATGTTGCAGAAATCAAAGGCGTGAAACGTGCTCTTGGTGAAGAAGGTGCGAAGCAAGTTCTTGTATCTTCAACTAAGTCGATGACGGGTCACCTATTAGGTGCTGCTGGCTCTGTTGAAGCAATTATCACGGTTATGTCTTTGGTTGACCAAATTGTTCCGCCAACCATTAACCTTGATGATCCAGAAGAAGGTCTAGACATCGACCTTGTGCCGCATACAGCGCGCAAAGTTGAAGGTATGGAGTACGCTATCTGTAACTCGTTTGGCTTTGGTGGTACAAACGGTTCTTTGATCTTCAAGAAGTTCGCTGAGTAACACTATCTAACCTAATTTAGATAAGCGAAACTTGTATTCTAACGGCTCGATGCTTAGCATTGAGCCGTTTTGTTTTATTTGTTGTCTGCTAATTTGAAGGTACGTGAATGTTTTGGGTAAATGGAGTTCCGCAAACGCATGTAGAGCTAGGTGATCGCTCATTCCAATACGGTGATGGAGGCTTTACCACCATCCTGACCCAAAATGGAGAGTTGGTTTACTGGCAGGAACATACTGAGCGCATGAGTGCTTGCCTTGACGCTTTGAAGATCTCTTCACCTGACTGGAAAGTTGTGCATGATTGGGCAAGCAAAGCGGTTTTATCTGACGCACGAGCGGGGGTGAAGATTCACGTTAGCCGCGGTATTGGCGGGCGAGGGTATAGCCCTAATGGGATTGAAAGCCCTATCGTGACGATTTCCAATTTTGCGTTTCCTTCTCATTATTCATCTTGGCAAGAACTAGGTGTGGACTTGGGCGTTTGTAATACTCGTCTAGGGATTCAACCTTTACTTGCGGGACATAAGCACAATAACCGTTTAGAGCAGATTCTCGCCAAGGCTGAAATCGACAATACAGAGTTTGCAGATGCAATAACGTTAAATGTGCAAAACCATGTCATTGAAACTACAATGGCCAACCTTTTTTGGGTTAAAGGTAATAAAGTATTTACGCCGGAGCTGACCTTATCAGGCGTTACGGGCGTAATGCGTCGTAAGGTGCTTGAGTTACTTAAAGTAAGTCATATTGAAGTCATCGAGGGGCGTTTTATACTTCCAGATTTGCTGAGTGCTGACGAGGCTTTCATGTGTAACTCAATATTAGGTGTCGCACCTATTCGCAGCATAGTGACATCGAACTATAAGACTATATTTCCGATAGGAAAATTGACTCAACGACTGCAAGGGAATTTAACTACGTGATTAAAAAACTGTTGGCTTTTGTTGTGCTGATCGCAGTGATAGGCGCAGCAGCTGTTTTTTATATAATTTCACAGGCTAAACAATACGTTGAAAAGCCTATTCTATTGGAACAACCTCAGCTGTTTACTGTAGAAAGTGGTACAAGCTTTCATCATGTCATGCGCGCCTTAGTTGAAGATGAGGTGATTGAAACATCGGAGTACATCCGTTTAATTCCTCACTTATATCCAGAATTGTTGCAAGTGCGAGCGGGTACTTACCAACTTGAGCCTGGTATGTCACTTTCGCAAACATTGGAGCATCTGAATACTGGAAAAGAATACCAGTTTGCGATCACTTTTGTTGAAGGCAGCCGCTTTTCTGAATGGGTAGATCAACTAAAAAGTGCTCCTTATTTAAAGCATGATTTAACCGATCTTTCAGAAAAAGAAATGGCTGCGAAGCTCGGAATTGAGAGAGAAAAGCTAGAAGGGTTGTTTTTAGCAGAAACCTACCATTACACAGCGGGTGCGAGTGAAAGCCAGTTATTAAAACGAGCGCATCGAAAACTCAATAAAATACTCGACGCTAGCTGGGAAGCTCGTCAAGAAAAGCTGCCATTACAGGATAAATATGAAGCCTTGATTCTCGCGTCTATCATCGAGAAAGAGACGGCTATTGATTCTGAGCGTGAGCGCGTCGCTTCTGTGTTTATCAACCGATTGAACAAACGTATGCGGTTACAAACTGATCCGACAGTTATTTATGGTATGGGTGACGCCTACGATGGCAACATTCGTAAGAAAGATTTGCGTACGCCGACACCATATAACACCTATACCATCAATGGTTTGCCACCAACACCGATTGCGATGGCTGGTGAAGCCTCCATTGAAGCGGCTTTGAATCCAGAAAGCAGCAACTATTTATATTTTGTAGCAAGTGGAAAGGGCGGACATGTATTTTCGAAATCCCTTGCTGAGCACAACCGTGCTGTTCGTGCCTATTTAAGAGAACTAAGAAAGAACAAATGATGAAAGCAAACTTTATTGTCGTTGAAGGCCTAGAAGGCGCGGGTAAAAGCACTGCGATTAAAACCGTTTTAGATACGCTAAAAGCGGCCGGTATTGAGGATATCGTAAATACCCGTGAGCCAGGAGGCACACCGCTAGCAGAAAAAATGCGCGCTCTGGTGAAAGAAGAGCACGAAGGCGAAGAACTTAAGGACATGACGGAGTTGCTTCTTCTGTACGCTGCACGTGTTCAGTTGGTTGAGAACGTGATCAAACCAGCTTTGGAAAACGGTCAGTGGGTGGTTGGTGACCGACACGATATGTCGTCGCAAGCTTATCAAGGTGGTGGCCGTCAGATTGACGCATCGTTAATGAAAAATCTCCGGGATACAACGCTTGGTGATTTTAAACCTGCTCTTACTCTCTATATGGACATTGACCCTCGTGTTGGGCTTGAGCGTGCGCGTGGGCGTGGTGAGTTAGATCGTATAGAGAAGATGGATATTAGTTTCTTCGAGCGTACACGTGAGCGTTATTTGGAGATTGCTCATGCCGATCCTTCCATCGTTATCATTAACGCAGAACAGACGATTGAAGGCGTGTCGCGTGATATTCGGGACGCTCTAAACGAGTGGCTAGCTCGTCAATAAGTGAAACGTAAATTTAGGTGACTCATGTTAAATGATTATCCATGGCTACAGCCAATATGGGATAACCTCAAAGTAGGGTTAGAGTCGGACAGAATACCAGGTGCGCTTTTATTACAAAGCGAGCAGGGCTTGGGCATCGAAAAACTTATCGAGTTTTTTAGCCAAGCACTTCTTTGCCAAAATTACGCGAGTGAAGCATGCGGTTTTTGTCATAGCTGCCAGCTAAATCAATCTCAAAACCACCCTGATTTACACTGGATCAAGCCAGAGAAAGAAGGAAAGGCGATAACGGTGGACCAAATTCGCGCTTGTAACCGTCTTGCTCAGGAATCATCTCAGCTTAATGGTTACCGCCTATTTGTAATAGAATCGGCGGACTCTATGAACGAGTCGGCATCGAATGCGCTGTTAAAGACGCTAGAAGAGCCTGGGGAAAAGTGCTTGTTTTTGCTCGTTACCCACAATCAGGAGCGTCTGCTCCCAACGATTCGTAGCCGTTGTCAACACTGGGTTGTTGCGCCTCCGTCAGCGGAACAAGCAATGCAATGGATGCACGAACAAGGGGCGAAGCAAGTTCCTGCTTATGCCTTAAAACTGAATATGGGATCTCCAATAAAAACATTGGATGCGTTAAATAATGGTGAGCTCGAAGCTTACTTGGCTTTTGAACGCAGTTTTATTAAGGCAATGTCTTCGCCTGTTTCAGACGTTTCTGAGTGTGCTTCTTTAATCGCTAAACACTCAGAGCAATCATTAGACTGGGCATGGTATTTACTGACAGATGCTCAGAAAGCGCAGTTTGGTGTATCAGAAGCTCAAATGCTTCCGGGCGCGACAAAGTTTCAACCGGACAACTATAACGGTTTGTACTCATCAGCGAAGGCGCTGATGAACCTGAAAGCTCAGGTGCAAGCCTTTCCTGGCCTGAACCTTGAGCTACTATCAATGAATTGGTTAATTGAATCACGAGAGGCATTATGTTCGTAGATTCTCATTGTCATTTAGACAAATTGAATTACGACGATCTCCACATCAATGTGGAAGACGTTATTAACAAAGCTAAACAAGCAAACGTAACTGAGCTACTTTCTGTTGGAGTAACGCTGGATTCTTTCCCGAAAATGATGGAAATGATCGAGCCTTATGACAATGTTTATGCTTCGTGCGGTGTGCACCCACTTGATGTTGAAAGCGACTTTTCGATGGACGTATTGCGCCACCATGCGTCAAATGCAAAAGTCGTCGCTATTGGCGAAACGGGTTTAGATTATCATTACAAGCCCGAAACGGCCGCGTTACAGAAAGAGCGCTTTGAGCAACACGTTGATCTTGCAGTGGAGCTCAACAAACCTTTAATTATCCATACCAGAAACGCACGTGCGGATACTCTAGATATTTTGCGTAAGGGTGGGGCAGAGAAATGTGGTGGTGTTATCCACTGTTTTACAGAAGATCTTCCATTTGCTGAAGCTGCACTGGAGCTGGGGTTTTATATTTCTATCTCGGGGATTGTTACTTTCCGTCAAGCTACAGAGTTAAAAGAAGTGGTGAAGACTCTACCTTTAGAGAAGCTTCTTATTGAGACAGATTCTCCTTACTTGGCTCCTGTCCCTCATCGTGGCAAAGAGAATCAACCCGCTTACGTTGTCGAAGTCGCTTCTTATATTGCGCAACTCAAATCGTGCTCTCTTTCTGAAGTGGCACAAAAAACCACCGAAAACTTCCGAAATCTTTTTTTGCGATGAAAAAATAATAAGAGCATAAAAAAGGAGCTTAGGCTCCTTTTTTGTTGATAAAAACAACAGATACGCTCACGAGTTTAATGTTTACTAAAAATGTTGATTTAATAACATTCAAAAATCACAAATGTAATTTTGTTACTAAAAATAACATTGAGGCGTATTTTATTTACGCCTTAAAATTAATTATATAAATAATTAATTCTTTATAAAACAGTAATATAAGTGCAATGCAAACCTTTTCATCGGCTGTTTTTGGGTGTGATCCAAGACTTGTTTTGAAACTAAATTTCGTAACTGTGTGGAAAGTTTGAGGGTCATCAATATATATTTAGAGCCGGAAAATATAATGCAGTTGTGGTTACATTTTCATTGGGTGCTAACCTTTAGGCTACGGGGGTGTGCCGTTAGTGCCCAAATAATACTTATAAATTTATCAGGAGCATAAACATGTTTAAGAACCTTTTTGCTAACCTGCAAAAAGTTGGTAAGGCTCTGATGCTTCCAGTATCAGTTTTACCAGTTGCAGGTATTTTATTAGGTGTGGGTGCTGCCCATCTAAGCTTTATTCCAGAGATCGTTTCTAATCTTATGGAACAAGCTGGTGGTTCAGTATTCGGCCAAATGGCACTTCTATTTGCAGTAGGTGTAGCGCTAGGCTTCACTAACAACGACGGTGTTGCAGGTCTTGCAGCTATCGTTGGTTACGGCATCATGACGGCAACGCTAGGTGTAATGGCGGGCGTTATGGGTGTTGAGAAAATCGATACAGGTGTACTAGGTGGTATCCTTGTCGGTGGTGTGGCTGCTTGGGCATTCAACCGTTTCTTCAAAATCCAACTTCCAGAGTACCTTGGCTTCTTCGCTGGTAAGCGCGCAGTGCCAATCATCACTGGTTTTGCTGCGATCGTCCTAGGTGTTATCCTTTCTGTTATCTGGCCACCAATTGGCGGTGCAATTTCTGCATTCTCTGATTGGGCTGCACACCAAAACCCACAGCTAGCATTCGGTATCTACGGTGTTGTTGAGCGCTCTCTAATCCCATTCGGTCTACACCACGTCTGGAACGTACCGTTCTTCTTCGAAGCAGGTTCTTGTGTTAACGCTGCCGGTGAAGCTCAAAATGGTGTACTAACTTGTTACCTAGTTGCTGATGAAGCATCTCGTGCTGCTGGTAATGGCTTCGGTCAGCTAGCGGGTGGTTACATGTTCAAGATGTTCGGTCTACCAGCTGCAGCAATCGCAATTGCTCATTGTGCTAAACCAGAAAACCGTGCAAAAGTAATGGGTATCATGGCGTCAGCTGCACTGACTTCATTCCTAACTGGTATTACTGAGCCAATCGAATTCTCATTCCTATTCGTTGCTCCACTACTATACGGTATCCACGCTCTACTAGCTGGTTCTGCATACATCGTTTCGAACACTCTAGGCTTTGTACACGGTACTTCTTTCTCTCACGGTCTGATCGACTTCCTAGTTCTATCTGGTAACGCTCAGAAGATGGTGCTAATGATTGCCGTTGGTCTAGTTTACGCAGTAATTTACTACGTAGTGTTCCGTGGTGTAATCACAGCGCTTGACCTAAAAACACCTGGCCGTGAAGATGAAACGGAAAGTGCAGCTGTAACTTCTGGCTCTGATATGGGCGGTGAACTGGTTGCAGCGTTTGGCGGTAAAGCTAACATTACTGGTCTAGATGCATGTATCACACGTCTACGTGTAGCAGTTGCAGATACAGCAGCTGTTGACCAAGACAAGCTAAAACAACTAGGCGCTGCTGGTGTTGTAGTTGTAGCTGGTGGTGTACAGGCTATCTTCGGTACTAAGTCTGATAACCTAAAAACTGAAATGGATGAGTGGATTCGTAACCACGGTTAATCGCAGTCATTCATAGTAATGCATAAAAGGAGGCTTCGGCCTCCTTTTTTAGTTCCTATTTTATTAACTGACAGTTCCTTTTTAGTGTGATCCTAAACTCATCTTTACTTTTGTCAGCTTTTTCATACATCGAGCTTACCCATCGTTGACATATTGATATGCCATTATGTTTGAATAGCGAATAATGTTTTTTTGAATAATTGATAACGTGTATGAAGAACAAATTCATTTTAGTTTTGGGACTAGTTTCTAGTACGGCAATGGCGGCAAGCGAGCCAACGGATCTATCAGTTGGTATGGCTGTCGATCAACAATTAAGTGTTGTTGTAGAGTTAGATAACAAATATCGTGGCATTATCGGAAACGATGGTATGGCGTTTGATTACATCGCTAAGCGTGGAACATTCGATCAAAACATGCCTGTGACTTGGTATGTCGGCGTTGGTGGCTGGTATGAATGGGATGACGAGTTTGGTGTGAGAGTACCACTTGGTGTGAACTGGGATTTATCACGCGGCTGGGACCTTTATGGTCAAATACACCCAGAGCTAGATCTTTACAAAGGTGCTGACTTGCAACTTGGCGGCGCCGTTGGCATCAAGTACAGTTTCTAGAATTGAACTAATGTATGTATAAAAAAACGCCGGTAACTACCGGCGTTTTTTATGTGGAACTTAACGTTCTATTGTTTATCCATGGCTCGCTTGATGCAAACGGCAGCGCCGCCCCAAGTGATACCTAAACCAATAACCATCATAATAATTGCGCTGATTGTCATTTTGCTGTCTCCTTGCGGTTCACTGCGTTGATCACTAGACCAAAGATAAAGAGTGCGGCGATAAGTGCCCAGCCTAAAGTTAGATCATAGCCACCGTAGCCTTCAGTAATTAGGGCGTATAGCTTGGTCGCTAAGATAATGGCGAGCATGATTGGTGTAACGAAGCGTAAGCAGATCTCGAACCATTGACCAACAGAGAAATCAGAGCGCTCGTTAACGTAATTACGTACTTCTGGCACGCGCTTCAATAGCCACGCCATCAAGACAATCTCAACCAGACCACCAACCATGATGCCAACGTTGTTTGCAAAGTGGTCTACTAGATCGAGTAGCAGCAGACCGCCATTGGTAGCAAACGCCATAGAGACAACGAAGCCAATACCAATCACAACATTTGCAGCTTTTTTACGGCTCCACTTCAGCTTGTCGATAATGGCTGAAGTTACGGCTTCCATAATTGAAATATGCGAACTTAGACCAGCAACCACCAGTGCAAAGAAGAACAGTGGACCAAGAATATATGGGGCAGGTAGTAGGTTAATTGCCGCAGGTAAAGTAACAAAAGCCAAGCCAACGCCTGCAGATACCACCTCTGTTAACGGCTTACCTTGCTCTTGAGCCATGTAACCCAATACTGAGAAGATCATGATGCCGGCTAGGATCGAGAAGCCACAGTTGATCAACACGGTCATAAACGCGTTATTCGTTATGTCTGACTTTTCTGGTAGGTAGCTAGAGTAAGCTAGCATGATGGCGAAGCCGATACTTAGCGTAAAGAAGATCTGACCATATGCCGCTGCCCATACTTTCACATCCCAAATTTTGCTGAAATCGGGTTCGAACATGTAGTTCACGCCATCTAGAGCTCCTGGCAAGAAAATCATACGTCCGATTAAGAAAATCACCATCAAGAATAGGATTGGCATCATAATTTTAGATGCTCGTTCAATTCCTGATTTCACGCCTTTGGCAATAGCGGTGTAAGTAATTGCCCAAGCAATTACCATGGATAAAGCAATCTTCCATTGAATACTGCCTAAGTCTGTTGGTGAGTTGTCACCTAGCTTTAGGTATTCACTAAAGAAAAATGCGTTGGTATCGGTTCCCCAACCTTGAGTGAACGACAACCCAAAGTAAGAAATCGACCAACCGATAACAGCCACATAGTAAACGGCAATAACTGCAGCCACACCAACTTGGAACCAGCCAAGCCATTCAAATTTAGAATGAATTTTCGCAAGTGTTTTTGGTGCCGAGCCTCGGTATTTTTGTCCCATACTGAACTCAAGGATCATAAATGGAATACCGGCAGTGATCATGGCAAAAATGTAAGGAATAAAAAATGCGCCGCCACCGTTTTCATAGGCCATGTATGGGAAACGCCAAATGTTTCCCAAACCGATAGCAGACCCAACTGCTGCTAAGATGAATCCCGCCCGGGATCCCCATTGTTCTCGCTTCATATTTGACTCCTATAAGACTCCCTGAGGAATGAAGCTCTCTACGTAACACAGTAATAATTGCGCAAACAGTTGGAAGAAAGGACCGCTGTTATCCATCAGCTTTTCTATCCTTAATTCTAACTTTTTATAATTTTATAGAGCTATATTCTGGCTACTGTAAGAGAAAGTAGATTATTAATCTTAAAATTTTGATGTGTGTTTGATAAAACTGAAATATTTATCTGTTTTCACTGATCAGACTAACTTCTAATAATACTTAGCGCAATAGAATCTAAATGTTAATTCAGATGCGTTGTCTGGTTTTAATCTTGTTAAATTTGAGTTTGATTGTGGTTTTGTGTGGGTGGTTGGTTGTTTGTCTGGAATAAATGACTGGGATCTAATAATTGCTTTGGTGTTTAAGACTATTTTGATGAATTAGGGCGTACGGCTATCTTTTGTGCACCTATCTAGATGATGCTTCGTTACTTTGCCAAACAATGGTGTTTAGACGATGTCCTTTATCGGCTCTGTGCAGGACTCGTTCAGCGTTCTTTGTGACGAGCCCTACAGAGGAACATGCATAAAAATTAGAAGCGGAAACTAAAACCGACATTTGATTGGAATTGGTTCATCCAATCAGTATCGAACTTAATGATACAGTTTGAGCCGTCATTAGGTAGATTACAGGCGCCAGATGTATCGTTATCAACGACCGTTCCTAACCATCTCAGTTGGGCTGTTAATGCAAAGTTCTTTGAAAATTCATATTCCAGCCCTGCAAAAGCGCTAGCCGAAAATCCGTATTTTTTGTCTACCCAATCCACATCGGCATAAGAAGCGCCCAAACCTACACCGATATAGGTTTGCCAATTTTCTGCGACAGGATAGTACATGCTGCTTTGGAAGTGCAGATAATGGATATCTGCTGAGTTGGACAGCTTTTCAAGTTCCGTCGATTGATTGGAGTAAAACAATCCGATCCTTCCTTTTTCTAAGGGAGTCTCGACTGAAAGAGCGTAGTTCACTGCGGGGTCGAGATCGTATGTATTACCACTTTCATCCTCTACTTGGCCGCCTCCTGTATAGCCTATGTATGGTGTAACGATGATATTCGCTTGTGCATTGATAGCAGTACTCATCATCATGATTCCTACTAGCCAGCTGAGTTTTTGGTTCATGCCCTATCTCCTTATTATGACTAAGCTAATTGTGATGGGTTAGTCAAAATTGCGCGACTAAATTAAGCAAATCTTGAACATATTTCACACCGGTGTTATTAATTTGTTACATATTAAGGAGGTGTTTATGGAACACGATCTAAAATCCGCATTAATCATTGTGGTGACTGTTTTTGCAGTGCTTTTGTCATTTGGCATCATTGCTATTACAACAGCTTAAGATAACCACTTTTACCAAACGTTTTAACAAAATGGCGTGAGCCTATGATACGTAACAGCGGTATAATCACAGAAAGCCATGCAGAGCTTGATGTAAAAGTTTATGAGCACTTTAGGCATGGTAAAACTGCTTTAGTCACGCAAGGTGGAGGGCAGAGAGGGATTTTTACCGCTGGCGTTTTAGACGCCTTTTTACTTTCCAACTTCGATCCTTTCGATGAATTCTATGGCACCTCTGCCGGAGCACTTAACTTATGTTCTTACTTGTGTCGTCAACATGGCATGGGCAAAGCTTTTATTACCGAGCTGACAACGTCTCCTGAATTTTTTAATCTGTTTCGCTATATCCGAAAGCAGCAGTACTTAGGTTTAGAGTGGGCATTAGAACGGATTCAAGATTTCCCATACAAGCTTGACCTTGATTTAGGTCGTAGTGCATTGGGAAAACGAGAAGCGTTTGCTGCGGTAACGAATATAGAGACGCTATCAGATCAATATCTACCAATCTTGGATGACTCGTGGTTTAACACTATGCTAGCGACATGTGCGATTCCCAAGTTGTACCACGGACCTGTCGACGTAAATGGCAATAAGTTTGTTGATGGCGGCGTGTCTGCCTCTATCCCTGTTCAAGAAGCGTGGCGTCAGAATGCTCGCAACATTATTGTCATTCGCACAGAGCCGTTTTCAGAGATTGAAGCGAGAGCCCAAAGTGAAGTGGGGGATGTGCCTGTCGAATGGTATCGAGAGTCTATCAACTCAGTACAGCAATCATGGCAGCAAAAAGTGAATCAGTGGAAGCTGGATTGGGCGTCGTTCTTCCAACAAAAAATTAATGCAGCACATCAATCGAAGCTTGCAGGGAAAATGCTGCTAAATGGAGGCCGTTGGTTGTTCGGTGCCGATAACTTGTATCGTTTAAGTCATCTGATTGGTGAGAATTTTGATTCAGGTTTAGCCGACATGCTGATGATTCATTATCAAACATTTGAGCTCACTCAGGCCTTTATTTCTGCTCCACCTGACGACACTTTTATTTTACAAGTTGCGCCTAAAGAGGGACTTCGTTCTTCTTCTTTGTTAAGTGACCAAGAGTCACTAGAGCATGACTATCAACTTGGGCTTCAAGCTGGGTTTAACCTAGTTCAACTCTATGACCAGCTGGATGTTGAAATTGATGGTAGAGAGAGTGCATAAACCTTCTTACGTTCACGATGTGCGCAATATACAAAGCATATAAATAAGGCTCCATTTTCGGAGCCTTATTTGCGGGTTCTTGTGGTTAACTCCGGTTAGGTATAACGACTACGCTTGTAGAATGCGCATGCAATTGGTTGAGCCAACAACATCCATTACATCGCCTTGAGTAATAATGACTAAATCACCTTTGTGCAAGAACCCTTGCTCTTTAAGGCTAGTAATTGCAGCTTGAGCCGTTGGTAAACCCGCATCACTTTTTGACTCGAAATATACAGGTGTCACGCCTCGGTATAATGCTGCTCGATTTAGTGTCGATTCATTCCGTGATAAGGCAAATATTGGCAAGCCAGAGCTTAAGCGAGACATCATCAACGCAGTCCTGCCGGACTCAGTTAACGAGATCATCGCTTTAATTCCTTCCATGTGATTCGCAGAGTACATGGTTGCCATTGCGATGGTTTCTTCAGCGGTTTCGAAGGTTCTATCTAAGCGATAAGTAGATAGACTTGCCTCCGACATTTTTTCTGCCCCCACACATACTTCGGCCATGGATTTGACCGTTTCTACAGGATATTTACCTGCAGCAGTCTCTCCAGACAGCATCACCGCGTCAGTGCCGTCTAGAACCGCATTGGCCACATCCATCACTTCAGCACGCGTTGGCATTGGGCTAGTAATCATGGATTCCATCATTTGTGTCGCAGTAATCACGATACGGTTTAAACTGCGTGCGCGGCGAATCAGTTTTTTCTGGACACCAATGAGCTCAGGGTCACCGATTTCTACACCAAGGTCACCACGTGCAACCATCACCACATCGGATGCGAGAATAATGTCGTCAATAGACTCATTGGTCGCGACGGTTTCTGCTCGTTCGACTTTAGCCACTAACATAGCTTCAAGGCCTGCATCTCTGGCTAAGCGTCGAGCGTAATGCATGTCTTCGCCGTTACGTGGGAATGAAATAGCAAGGTAGTCTACTTGAATTGCTGCGGCGGTAAGAATGTCGGCTTTATCTTTCTCTGTGAGCGCATCGGCTGACAATCCGCCGCCTTTTTTGTTGATCCCTTTATTGTTGGACAGTGGACCACCGACAATCACACGGGTATGAACTTTATTACCCTCTACTTTGGTAACTTGCAGCTGAACGCGTCCATCATCGAGTAATAAAATGTCATTTGGTGAAACATCTTGCGGTAGTTCTTTATAATCTAACCCTACAGATTCTTGATTGCCTTCACCTTTTGGTAAATCACTATCTAATGTGAATTTATCGCCCACATTCAAAATGACTTGGCCGTCTTTAAACGTTGATACACGGATTTTAGGGCCTTGTAAATCACCAAGAATTGCAACCTGACGCCCAAGTCTTGCTGCAATGGTACGGACTTTGTTCGCACGTTGAATGTGGTCTTCACTGGTTCCATGTGAAAAATTCATACGGACAACGTTTGCACCGGCTTTGATGATCTCCTCAAGTATATTGTCCTTATCCGTTGAAGGACCCAGCGTAGTGACAATTTTTGTTCGTCTTAATTTGGAAGTCATAGATTCTCCGATGAATGTGTGTGTAAAGGTAACTTGAACTCTATCCTTACTTTACGCAATCGCTCTCAAGGTTAGCCTCGTTGCTGAGCCCGCACCTTAAAGCTACTTGAATATAAGTATATGCACAGAATGTTTACATTAAGAGTAACCCCGGTAAAACAGACAGATATTCGACAGGCAATGGCCTTATTGATAAAAATACGCTGCTTTAAAGGCATTACTTCATAATTTAGTGAATAAAAATAAGTTATTTTTCAAACAATTTAACAGGAGTAGATTCTTCGTTATTTGATTGAATACACAAACAAACAGGTTTATACGTGATGCTTGTCACGGGGATTTATTAATTCACTTCACAATTAGTTCGCAAAGTAAAAAAATTGTCCCGTTATAGAATTTCGGAGTGCAAGATGTACATGGCTCAACCGGGCCATATTGATCATATCAAACAGGTCAATGCTGGTCGTGTATATAAACTAATTGACCTAAAAGGTCCTATTTCTCGAATTGATTTGTCCAAGCAGAGTGAGCTTGCTCCTGCTAGTATCACCAAAATCACTCGAGAATTAATTGAAGCGCACTTGATTCATGAAACGACAGTACAAGAAGCGACGAGTCGTGGTCGACCTGCTGTCGGTTTGCAGGTCAATAATGAAGGCTGGCAATTTTTGTCAATGCGTTTGGGGCGAGGTTATTTAACCATTGCTTTGCATGAGTTAGGCGGTGATGTACTGATCGATACTAAAATCGAGATACACGAGCTTGATCAAGACGATGTGCTTGAGCGCCTGCTTTACGAAATTGATGAATTCTTTCAGACTTACGCGGATCAACTTGATCGTGTTACCAGTATTGCTCTTACGCTGCCTGGTCTCGTGAACTCAGAGCAAGGTGTCGTTTTGCAGATGCCTCATTACAATGTCGAAAATCTTGCTCTTGGACCAGAGATATACAAAGCAACAGGCTTGCCAGTTTTCATTGCCAATGACACGCGAGCTTGGGCATTAGCAGAAAAGCTTTTTGGTCATTCTCAAGATAATGACAACTCCGTTCTTATCTCTATCCACCACGGTTTAGGTGCGGGCATCATTCTGGATGGGCGCGTTTTGCAAGGCCGTCACGGTAACATTGGTGAACTCGGGCATATTCAAATTGACCCAAATGGAAAACGTTGTCATTGCGGCAATATTGGCTGTTTGGAAACCGTTGCCAGTTCTCAGGCAATTCGTGAAGAAGTCGTAAGACGAATCGCTGATGGCGAAGACTCTATTCTTGCTAAACAAGAAGAAATGAGTATTGAGAGCATTTGTGAAGCCGCTGCAAACGGTGATCCTTTGGCCGTCGATGTGATTGAAAAACTTGGAGGCTACTTAGGCTCTGCAATTGCTATTGTGATCAACTTATTTAACCCTGAGAAAATCTTGATCGGTGGTGTGATTAACCAAGCAAAAGATGTGCTTTATCCTGCGGTTCGTCGCTGTATCGAAGAGCAGAGTTTACCTGTTTATCACCAAGATCTTGAGCTGGTGGAGTCTCGTTTCTATAAGCAAGCCACAATGCCTGGTGCCGCGTTGATTAAGCAAGCGTTGTACGATGGTCAACTATTGATGAAGGTTGTGGAAGGTTAAGTACTTTTTAACATGATGATGTGCCTGGCTGTTGAGACTACATTTGTAGGTGATTTAGGGTGAGACTTAACGGCTCACCCTTTTTGATCGCCTATTACTAGAATGGGAATTTGAGTTATGTTGCATTGCTATATCTGCGCCATTCATGTAATTTCCTAAAAAGCTCAAGTAAATAAACAAAATGGCTTTCAATGTGCTGCGTGACTTTGCGTCTGATGCAAAGAGAAGTAATACGCTAAAACTGTTGTACTTTAAAGCTGTGCTCGAAAAGCCAAATATTTTAAGGTTATTTGGTTATATAACCTTGCTGTGTCTGTACTGATTTCGAGTAAAATAAGAATTATCCATAATTTAGGTAGTAGTATGTCCGGAGTGTTAAATACGGTTGACCAGCGTACAAACTTGGTTGGTGAAAATCGACTAGAGCTTCTGCTGTTCACTTTAAATAGTCGCCAATTATTTGCGATTAATGTGTTCAAAGTGAAAGAGGTCATCAAGCTTCCACCGTTAACCAAGCTCCCTGGATCGCACTACAATATTCGTGGGGTTGCTTCTCTACGAGGTGAAGCGGTACCAGTGATTGATTTACGAGGCGCAATTGGTTTTCCTGCTTTACGTGGTGAAGCGGAAGAAGAAAATTTGATCGTGACAGAGTACAACCGCACGGTGCAGGGCTTCTTAGTCGGTCCGGTTAAAAACATTATTAATACGGCATGGACTGAAATTCAGCCGCCTCCTTCCACGTCTGGTCGCTCGAATTACCTCACGGCTATCACGCAAATCAAAGAGGGGGATGCCTCTCAAATTGTCGAAATTATTGACGTTGAAAAAGTTTTAGCAGAGATCGTACATTACGACGTGACTATCTCGGAGGACATTCTCGATCAAGAATTGGCCCAAGCAATGGTCGGGCGTAATGTTCTGATTGTGGATGATTCCTCTACAGCTCGTAATCAAGTTCGCGATACGCTTTCTCAATTGGGTATGAATATCATCGAGTGCCGTGACGGGCTAGAAGCGTTAACGGTTTTAAAACGTTGGTGTGATGAAGGTAAAGATGTAGAAAAAGAGCTGTTGATGATGATTACGGATGCTGAAATGCCTGAAATGGACGGTTATAAACTGACCCATGAAGTGCGCCAAGATCCACGTATGTCTAAGTTGTTTATCACATTGAACACTTCTCTGAGCGGTAGTTTTAATGAAGCCATGGTACAAAAAGTAGGCTGTGATCGCTTTATATCTAAATTCCAACCGGATCTGCTGGTTGAAGTTGCTCAAGACCGATTACGCCAGATGCTTTCTAAAAGTGCATGATTAGATCTAGTGAAATCAGAGGGAGCGCACCTCTCTCTGATTTTTAACATTTCTCTCCTTAATTCCTCTGTACTAATGGAAATCCCGAGATTTACTTTGTAGATTGTTCAAGTAGTGCGTGCAATCCATCAACTTGCCAGCAATAACGTGTGTGACTTCTCCCTCTTTTTCAAGAATGCCTTTCACCATTAATACTTTAGCGCCTAAATACGCTTGCTTTTGGGCTCGTGCTGTCGCTTGCCAAACGACCACATTAATGTTGCCCGTGTCATCTTCTAACGTAAAAAATGTCACGCCAGCGGCGGTGCCTGGAGATTGTCTTCCTGTTACCACACCTACCACTGTGACCAGTGACTTATGCGGTTTCTCTGTCAGTTGCCTCATGCGGGTAAAGTGAGGGAGTTTGCCCGTTTCTTCTAATAATTTAATTGGATGGCGGCTAAGAGATAGTCCCGTGCTTGCGTAATCCTCAATTAAATTTTCATATTCAGAGGGTTGAGTCTGGTAGCTAACATTGGGTTCTTCGACCTTGTGAAACAATGGTAGGTCAGATAAGGAATCCATTGCTGCCCAGCGAGCGTTATAACGATTTCCCGATAAGGCCTGAAATGCATTGGCTGAAGCCAATAATTCAATGTCACTTCGGCTTCTTAATATCTGCTTTACTTCTTGAATCGATCGGTAACCATTAAGTGGTTTGCGCTCAATAAGCCTTTGTGCGCTTTCTGCGTTAAAGCCTTTCACCAAGCGAAAACCAAGTTGCACGCCGAGCCTGCCATTCGGACGTGAGACGAGATGATGTTGATATTTTGAATGATTGACGCACACCGGCAATACTTCGACGCCATGTCGGCGAGCATCTTGTACTAATTGCGATGGGCTATAAAATCCCATTGGTTGGCTGTTCAATAATGCAGTGTAAAATTCGGCTGGGTAATAATATTTTAACCATGCAGAACAATATGCCAGCACTGCGAAAGACGCTGAATGACTTTCAGGGAAGCCGTACTCACCAAAGCCGCAAATCTGATCGAAAATGCGCTCAGCAAACGCTAAGTCATAACCTCTCTCTTGCATACCATTGATCAGTTTTGGTCTGAATTTAGCGAGATCGCCATTCTTTTTCCATGATGCCATCGCTCGACGGAGTTGATCGGCCTCGCCGCCGCTAAACCCTGCGGCTACCATGGCTAGCTTGATGACTTGCTCTTGGAAAATAGGGACGCCCATAGTCCGCTCCAGAACGCTTTTTACTTCTTCCGATGGATAACTGACAGGCTCTTTGTGATCTCGTCGTTTTAAAAAAGGATGCACCATATCACCCTGAATAGGGCCTGGACGAACAATTGCAATTTGAATCACTAAGTCGTAATAACAAGCAGGCTTTAGGCGAGGAAGCATGCTCATTTGTGCACGAGATTCAATTTGGAATACGCCTATCGTGTCAGCTTTTTGGATCATGCGGTACACGTGTGGATCATCTTGTCGGCGAGTGATCTCGGAAATCGAGAGGGATCGCTGGTGATGTTTCTCGACCAGTTGAAAGCACTTTTTGATGGCGTTTAACATGCCGAGTGCGAGTACATCGACTTTTAGTAGCTTCAAGCTTTCTAAATCGTCTTTATCCCATTGAATGATAGTGCGATCTTCCATCGAGGCATTTTCAACAGGTACCAACTCATATAAAGGGCCAGATGAAATTACAAAGCCACCTACGTGCTGAGATAAATGGCGTGGGAAGCCAATGATCTCGTTGACCAATTGGATAAACTGCTGCCCTTTGAGAGATTCTGGTTGTAAGCCAAGTTCAATAATTTGAGCTTGCCAGCCTTGGCTGCGATCTCGGCGATTAACGTTCTTAATGAAAAAATCTAATTGGGTCTCTTCAATCCCTAGTGCTTTACCGACTTCACGCACGGCACTTTTAAAGCGATAGCTGATCACTGTTGCAGCAAGTGCTGCACGCTCACGGCCATATTTTTTGTAAATATACTGGATAACTTCTTCACGGCGCTCGTGTTCAAAGTCCACATCAATATCCGGCGGTTCCTTACGTTCTTTACTGATAAATCGTTCGAATAAGACAGCGATTTGTCGAGGATCGACGGCGGTAATTTCCAGGCAATAACACACCACAGAGTTTGCAGCGGAACCTCGCCCTTGGTAAAGAATGCCTTGCTGTTTCGCGAACATTACGATGTCGTGAATAGTAAGGAAGTAGTAGTGGTATTTCAGCTCTTGAATAAGCGCCAGTTCATTCTCGATGGTTTGATTGACTTCTGCTGGCACGCCTTCAGGAAAACGCAGCTTTTTACCGCGTTCGACCAACATACGTAAGTAAGAGTCGGGTGTATAACCATCTGGGATCAGCTCGGTAGGATATTCGTATTTTAAATCGGAGAGCTTAAACTCGCATAAATCGGCGATGTAAGTACTTTCTTCCAGCCATTCTGGTTTGTAAATCCGAATCAACTTTTTAAAAGGACGAAGCGCTCGCTCAGTATTCGAAATACGGTCAAAACCGAGTTTATCGACGCTACACCCATGCTTTATAGCAGTAAGTACATGCTGTAATGGCAAGCGTTCAACATCATGCATGAGAACGCCTCCGCAGGCAGTTATAGGTAATTGAAATTCATGTGCTAACTGCTCGCAGTGCGCAATGTACTCAGTATCGTTGTTACTCAAATGGCGCTGAATCGCTACCCACAAACGATTAGCGTGGTGTTGATTGAGCCAGCGCCCCCAATAGTGATCACTCTCTTGATGTGTGGGCAGCCACAATACCAAACAATGTCGAACCGACATCAAATCCCATTCGAACAGTTGATAGTTGCCTTTTTCACTGCGTCTCCTTGCGTTTGTGATGATACGACACAACTCGGCATAAGCCTTGCGACAAGGGCAAAGCAGTACGATTTGGCATTCATCATTTAACCAAAACATACTTCCAACGATTTGTTTGATATCGAGTTTATGTTGTTCGATGGTCGCATGGGCTTTGACAACGCCCGCGACTGAACATTCATCCGTTATAGCTAGAGCTTGATAGCGATAGAAAGCAGCTTGGAGTACCAGCTCTTCTGCATGAGAAGCCCCAGTCAAAAAAGAGAAGTTAGACTGACAAAATAGTTCCGCGTAACTCATAATGACCCAACAAAAATAACTGTCGATTTAACAAAAATAGCCATGAAGAAACCAGTGCTTGTGCTGATCGCGAAATATCCATAACCAGCGGCCTTGCTTGGTGTGTGCAATGTAGTAATCACGCATGATCTCATCACCATCCCACCACCCAGAAACTATTCGCTCAGGTCCGTGGACCAAAGAAACTTGCTCTTGCAATACAATGGGAGTCGGTAATTGCATTGCGGGGCGTAGTATGGATGGTATGGCGTGCCCCTTTTCATCCGGAGCATCAGCAGGGCGATACTGACTGGCCTTTTCTGGTCTAGGATCGCAAGCAATATTGGGTTTTAAAACGGCACTTTTTCCCAATTTAGCTTGCAGTAAAGAGAGCAGCTCTAAAGCATTCATGTTTCCTTTCTGCCCAGCAAAGAGATCGCGTGATGCACTAAGAGGCTCACCTTGACGGATGACTTTTAACGTTAGCCCTGTGACTGGGCCATTAAGCGAGAGTGATTCTAAGCTTAAACTCGCTAACTGTTGCCAACGCTGACATAGGTAATCACCTTGCGCAGAAGTGAGTTGAAGGTGTTGCTCTTGTTTCTCACGCTGGTGGAGTGTTAAACACAGTTCAAAAGCGACCTTATCTCTTAATTTAAGAAAGGTTTCGAGTTGACGAAGTAATTTGGCCAACGGTTTTTCAATCCACTGAACGTTTTCGATCTCAAACAACAGCTCTAAATAAACTCGGAAGGATTCGGTAGGGTGATAAAGGTCGACAGGGTGTTTAAACTGCCCAGTCAGTCGACCAACGTAGTTCACCAAATCGATATCAAAGCGTCGTGCGATGTCTTGCAATGGCAGTTCAAGCAGGTTTTGCAATGTGGTGACGCCTACACGTTGTAACTTCTCTACTGTAGCGCTTGATAAATCTGCCAGTGTTAACGGTAATGGTGATAGGACTTTTTGTATGGTAGATTTGTCTTCACTGATGACGTTCGCTCCTGATATTGCCATCAATTTGGCAGCAAAAGGCGAAAAACCACATCCGAATTGAAAACTCAGTTTCAGCTCCGATAAGTGAGCTCTGACTTTATTCCAATAGTTTTCAAGCCCTTCATACAGAGCGAGCATTGGAGTAGCACGCAGTAAAATACCTTGGTTTGGCATCAACACAACGTCAGATGTGATCAAATACAACCACTGAGCTACCTCTTGTAATTTATTTAATTCGGTTTGTGGATGATAAGGATGCACTTGTAAATCTCGACACAAGGACGCAGCACTGCCTAAGCCCATACCAGGCTTAATGCCTTGTTGTTCGGCAATCTCGTTGTATTGAATAATCTGGCAACGTTGGCTTTCGACAATCACCACGGGTTGTTCTTGGTTATCACCAAAGAGTGCGTCTAGCTGCAGGCGAGGGAAGTGCAAGTAAATCCACAGAGACATATCACTAACCTTGGTTCGCCAGTGGGAAGTTGACCACAGTCGAGTGCACAGTTTCAGATGATGGTTTCACCAGTTGCGGGTAATGGTGTTGGAATCCGATACTAACGCTACCTCTATTCCAGCCTCCTTTCCTTTTCAGCACTTCAACATGAATCCCTTGCTCGTCGCCTTTCAGTTTTAAACTGAGTGACACAGGCAAAGACAAGCGGTTGATAGTATCTGTTTTAAGCATAAAGAGAGGGCAACTCCCTTGTTCACTTGCTACCTGTAAGCGTTTCACTTGATGTATTTCAAGCTCTTCTTGCCATAACAAAACATTACTGCATACCCCACTTTTCAGACATTGCTCTGCAGCCCAAAGAGCGTCTTTGGGGTGAGTTGGAGTAACGACCCACACTTGGTTTATATCCAACCCGATGTAGTGTAAAAACAGAGAATTCACTAGCGCAGGTGGTTGAATAAATGCGGTCACACCATTGGTCTGAGTGGCTTTTAAATAGGGAGCGAGCAAACGCAATTCACCAATACTACCAATAGATTCCATCTCCACTACGCCATGAGGTGGAAAGCCTCCGCCGAGCAAATCATCTAATTCAGAAAAACCGGAACTAGTCTGCAACTGCTGAGGATCTGCTTTCGTTAAATTTGCTTGCCAAACAAGGTGTTGGCTTTTTAAGTTCTGAATAATATCTTGCATAATAAATACCTGTATATATATACAGTATATTTCTGTGGGAGAAAGTCGCAAGATTTTTATGAAGAGAGAAATGAAAAAAGGCAGCGTTTGCTGCCTTTTCAATCGATTATGTGAGGTAACCTGAATGAGTTATTTACGCTTCGGTTGAGCGTCGATGCACTGACCGTTCACATCGGTAACCGCAGGATCCATTAAGTGCAAATATAGCGGCATGATATCCAGTGGCGTTTTGAGAGTATTCGCATCTTCACCCGGATATGCTTTTTCACGCATGCGAGTACGAGTGGCACCAGGGTTAATTGCGTTAACGCGGATCGGTGTATCACTCAGCTCGTCAGCCAAAACTTGCATCATGCCTTCTACGGCAAATTTAGAGATAGCGTATGGCCCCCAGAATGCGCGGCCAGAGTGGCCGACGGTTGAAGAGGTAAAGATAATACGCCCAGCTTCTGATTTACGCATCACAGGCAGTAGTGCTTGAGTCATTAGCACTTCGGCTTTCACGTTGATCTGCATGATATCGTCGAAGTCTTCCTCTTTGATTTGATCAAATGGACACAGCGAACTCAAGACACCTGCGTTGTGTAATAGACCATCCAAGCGACCAAACTGTCCTTCGATTGTCTCTGCCATATCAATGTAATTCTGCTGAGTTGCACCCTTGAGATCCAATGGAATGATAGCTGCTTGTGGATAGCCAGCAGCTTCAATCTCATCATAGATAGATTCAAGGTTTTGCACATTTCTACCCAAGAGAATAACAGTTGCACCGTGCTCGGCATAAGAAAGCGCGGCTTGACGGCCGATGCCATTACCAGCGCCAGTAACAAGAATGACTTTACCTTTTAGAGCATCAGCTGAAACGGAGTAGTTCACGGCGATAAATCCTTATTATTGTAAGAGGGTCCATGATAGTTAATTGACGCTAAAAAACGCCTGTTTCTCAATGGAAAATCTTGGTAATCGTGACAAGATGGTTACAATACACCAATTCATGTGTTATACCAATTCCAGAACTTTCGTTAGGTATGCTATCAATCAGAACAAGTGGTTACAAACCGCGCTGCCTTCTCGCTGATGTTTCTGCGTAACATACTAACGTCATCTGAAATGAGATAAAGGAGCTCTCGTTGGAATTTTTATTAGATTATGGTCTGTTTCTGGCCAAAATTATCACGGTGGTTGCTGCGATAATTGTTCTGCTCATTATTGCAAAATCGGCTGGTGGCAAATCGGGTGCGGCGAAAGGGGAGTTAGAGATTACCAACCTTTCAGAGCAACACAAACAATCTGTTGAGCAGTTAGAGCATCATTTGCATGACGATGCTTTCATCAAGGCTCGAGATAAAGCCGTCAAGAAAGAAGAAAAAGAGAAGAACAAATCTCGCGAGAAAGAAATCAAACAAGCGAGCAAAGACGGTTCATTAGATAGCAAGCGTGAACCACACCTATTTGTTCTTGATTTCAACGGTAGCATAGACGCAAAAGAAGTCGCGTCTCTACGTGAAGAAATCACCGCTATTTTGGCTGTCGCACGTGAAGGTGATGAAGTGTTACTTCGCTTAGAGTCTGGCGGTGGTATGGTTCATGGTTACGGCCTTGCCTCTTCTCAACTGGACCGAATCAAAGCTGCAGGTCTTCCTCTGACCATCTCTGTTGACAAAGTTGCGGCAAGTGGCGGTTACATGATGGCATGTGTAGCAGATAAGATTGTTTCTGCACCATTTGCAATTGTGGGGTCTATTGGCGTTATCGCACAAATTCCTAACTTCAACAAACTGTTGAAGAAACATGACATTGAGTACGAACAACTAACAGCGGGTGAATATAAACGCACGCTAACGATGTTCGGTGAGAATACCGATAAAGCGCGCGATAAGTTTAAGCAAGAACTTGAAGAAACACATGTCTTGTTTAAAGACTTCATCCGTGAGCGTCGTCCTAGTTTGGACCTAGACAAAGTAGCCACTGGTGAGCACTGGTTCGGTACACAAGCGAAAGAGCTTGGTTTGGTGGATGACATTAGTACATCTGATGATATCGTTGTTGCAGCATGCAAAGATAAAACTGTACTTTCTGTGCATTATGTACAAAAGAAAAAACTGGCCGACAAGCTAGCAGGTGTGGCGGGTAAAGTCGCTGATAGTGTGATTTTAAAGTTAGCTGAGCGTGGTCAAAAGCCGATTGTTTAATCGAGCTTAAGTTCATGACATTTAAAACGGCGAGGGCGGAAGCCCTCGCCGTTTTTGTTGAACTTTATGTTTATTGATGAATCCAATTACGCATTAGGTGTAATGCTTTACACGACATTTTTCCTCGCTCCAAAGACTGATTACCCGTATAATGTGCGCCTCGAAAACCGAGCAAATTGCTGAAAAGAAACTATTGGTGGAGAAGAACATGTCCTCTCAAACTCCGGTTGTAACCGTAGATGGACCTAGTGGTGCAGGTAAAGGCACTTTATGTATGTTGCTGGCGAAAAAGTTGGGTTTCCAACTCTTAGATTCTGGCGCAATTTATCGTGTACTTGCACTCGCTGCGATTCACCACGGTGTCGACACCGAGTCAGAAGATGCTCTTGTCCCACTAGCAACCCACCTAGACGTTCAATTTATCGCGGAAGGTGACTTAGTTAAGGTCATTCTAGAAGGCGAAGACGTGTCAGGGGAGCTTCGCAAAGAAGAAACAGGCATGGCAGCATCTAAAGTTGCGGCTTTGCCACGTGTTCGTGAAGCATTACTACGTCGTCAGCGTGCATTTGAGACCGCTCCGGGTCTGGTTGCTGATGGTCGTGATATGGGCACAATTGTATTCCCGAGTGCGCAAGCAAAAATCTTCCTTGATGCGAGTGCTGAAGAGCGTGCAAATCGACGCCTTAAACAGTTGCAAGAGAAAGGGTTAGATGTTAGATTTGCTGACCTTTTAAGCGAGATCCAAGAGCGTGACGACCGAGATCGTAACCGCCCAGTGGCGCCATTACGCCCTGCTGAGGATGCGCTTGTGCTAGATTCTACGTTGATGAGTATCGACGAAGTAGTAGAAAAGGCACTACAATATATCGAATCGAAGCTAGCTGAGTAATAATACTCGACTAGGCTAAGAGCGTTGGTCGCAAGGATGATGACTGGCGAATTTAATAACCCCATGCGGTAGGATACCCGTGGAAGTTTAATTTATTGAAGATTAATTAAATGACTGAATCTTTTGCTCAACTCTTTGAAGAGTTTCTAAACGAAACAGAATTCCAACAAGGCAGCATCGTTAAAGGTACTGTAGTAGCTATCGAGAACGGTTTCGTTCTTGTTGACGCTGGTCTTAAGTCTGAATCTGCTATCCCTGCTGAACAGTTCAAGAACGCTGCTGGCGAACTTGAAGTAGAAGTTGGCGCTGAAGTAGACGTAGCTCTAGACGCTGTTGAAGATGGTTTCGGTGAAACTCAACTTTCTCGTGAGAAAGCTAAGCGTCACGAAGCTTGGATCGTACTTGAGAAAGCTTACGAAGAAGCTGAAACTGTTGTTGGTATCATCAACGGTAAAGTTAAAGGCGGTTTCACTGTTGAACTAAACGGTATCCGTGCTTTCCTTCCTGGCTCTCTAGTAGACGTACGTCCAATCCGCGACACTGCTCACCTAGAAAACAAAGAGCTAGAGTTCAAAGTTATCAAACTTGACCAAAAACGTAACAACGTAGTTGTTTCACGTCGTGCAGTTATCGAATCAGAGAACAGCGTTGAGCGTGACGAGCTTCTAGAAACTCTACAAGAAGGTTCTGAAGTTAAAGGTATCGTTAAGAACCTTACTGACTACGGTGCGTTCGTTGACCTAGGTGGCGTTGACGGTCTTCTACATATCACTGATATGGCTTGGAAGCG
This sequence comes from Vibrio sp. 1402, assembly GCF_033340275.1. Taxonomy (NCBI): domain Bacteria; kingdom Pseudomonadati; phylum Pseudomonadota; class Gammaproteobacteria; order Vibrionales; family Vibrionaceae; genus Vibrio; species Vibrio sp. 1402. Next base: position 410,667 of record NZ_JAWOWE010000004.1, on the reverse strand, counting down.
CGTTAAGCACCCATCTGAAATCGTTAACGTTGGTGACGAGATCCAAGTTAAAGTTCTTAAGTTCGACCGTGAGCGTACTCGCGTATCACTAGGTCTTAAGCAACTAGGCGAAGATCCATGGGTAGCAATCGCTAAGCGTTACCCAGAAGGTCACAAACTAACTGGTCGCGTAACTAACCTAACTGACTACGGCTGCTTCGTTGAAATCGAAGAAGGCGTTGAAGGTCTAGTTCACGTTTCAGAAATGGATTGGACTAACAAGAACATCCACCCTTCTAAAGTTGTTAATGTTGGCGACGAAGTTGAGGTTATGGTTCTTGAAATCGACGAAGAACGTCGTCGTATCTCTCTAGGTCTGAAACAGTGTAAAGCTAACCCATGGCAGTCATTCGCTGAAGCACAAGCTAAAGGCGACAAAGTTACTGGTAAGATCAAGTCTATCACTGACTTCGGTATCTTCATCGGTCTAGAAGGCGGCATCGACGGTCTAGTTCACCTATCTGACATTTCTTGGAATGTTGCTGGCGAAGAAGCTGTACGTGAGTACAAGAAAGGCGACGAGATCTCTGCAGTTGTTCTAGCAGTAGACGCTGAGCGTGAGCGCATCTCTCTAGGCATCAAGCAAATGGAAAATGACCCATTCAATGCTTACGTTGCTGACAACAAGAAAGGTGTTCTAGTTAACGCTACTGTAACTGCTGTTGACGCTAAAGGCGCTACTGTTGAAATCGCAGAAGGCGTTGAAGGTTACATCCGTGCTTCTGAAGTATCACGCGATCGCGTAGAAGATGCTTCTCTAATCCTAAGCGCTGGTGATGTTGTTGAAGCGAAGTTCACTGGTGTAGACCGTAAGAACCGCGTAATCAACCTATCTATCAAAGCTAAAGACGAAGCTGACGAGCAAGAAGCAATGGCATCTATCAACAAGCAAGATGACAATGCATTCGGTAACGCAATGGCTGACGCTTTCAAAGCTGCTAAAGGCGAATAATATACTCGCTTAAGCAAAAAAGGAGCCGCAAGGCTCCTTTTTTATATTTGGTCATATTTAAGTAGTAATACTAATGACAGTAAACTATCTTAATAAAAGGCATTTCTTCATTGCGCATTTTGCATAAAATTTGTCTAGAATTGTCAGCAAGTGTTTGTTGGAATTAGTATTACTTACTATAATAAGTGATAAAGATACTCAAAGAGGGCAACTATGACTAAGTCTGAACTGATTGAAAGACTCTGCGCTGAGCAAACACACTTATCAGCGAAAGAGGTAGAGGATGCTGTAAAAGATATTTTAGAGCACATGGCCTCTACACTAGAGAGCGGTGACCGTATCGAGATCCGTGGCTTTGGTAGTTTTTCTCTTCATTACCGCGAGCCTCGCGTAGGTCGTAACCCTAAAACGGGCGATAAAGTGGAATTGGAAGGTAAATACGTTCCACATTTCAAACCTGGTAAAGAACTTCGTGAGCGTGTAAATATTGGTTAATGCACTCTTATTAGTTTGAAAAAAGCGGCATACGTTTGTGTATGCCGCTTTTTTGTAATGTATCCAAGTTAGTCATACATCCAAGATCGTTTACTAATCTAATTGTGGATTCAGCTGTTTTCTTTGCTGCTTTCTATACCCAAATAACTTTAACTTCTAAGCATGTCTACAAACTAAGCATCTTGAGGTTACTTGGGTATAGATTATTGCTAATATACGTAGTCTGAAGAAGCATTTTCCTGCATAATCTTACCGACTTACTCCTAGAAGGGTGATGTAACATGAAAATTATAAAAATCGTTGCTGTTTTAGCTCTCTTTTTAATTGCATTGGCGTTAGGTTCCCAAAACCAAGAGCTCGTGACTTTTAACTATCTTTTAGCAAAAGGAGAGTTCCACTTATCTACGCTATTAGGTGTAGTATTTGTGGTTGGCTTTGCTTTAGCGTGGGTTATCTTTGGTAGCATCCAACTGAAAACTCAGCTACAGGTCCGTCGTTTAAAGAAAAAACTGAAAAAGTACGAACCAACTGAATCAAACAACGCTGCTGATAAGCCAGCCATTGAAAAACAGGCATAAGGATAAGGCTTAACTTTAATGCTTGAACTACTCTTCTTGTTGTTGCCTATAGCTGCTGCGTATGGCTGGTATATGGGGCATCGCAGCGCTCAGCAAGACAAGCAGAAGCAATCTCATCAAATCTCTCGTCAGTATATGACGGGTCTTAATCTGCTGCTCTCTGACCAATCAGATAAGGCTGTCGATCACTTTATTGAATTGCTCCAAGTTGATAACGAGACCATCGATACTCACCTTGCGTTGGGTAACCTGTTCCGGTCTCGTGGTGAAGTCGACCGCGCAATCAGAATTCACCAAAATCTTATTTCTCGTTCAGGCTTAACACTGGACCAAAAGAACCTCGCCCTTCAACAGTTAGCGAAAGACTACATGGTCTCAGGTTTTCTTGATCGTGCAGAGAAAATCTTCGAACAGTTAGTCGAAGAGCCAGATTACAAAGAGGCGGCTCTTCAACAATTAGTGACCATTTATCAGCAAACACGAGAATGGGAAAAGGCGATTTATTACGCGAACCAATTGGCTAAGTTAGGTAATAAACGCTCAAGGATGCGTGCAAATATTGCCCATTTTTGGTGTGAAATAGCCATGCTCGACCAAGCTGATGGGAATACTAATAAGGCAATACAGCATTTTAAAAAAGCGTTAGCGGAAGACCCGAAGTGTGTTCGAGCAAGTATTGCTTTGGGACGAATTTATCTAGAGTCTGAAGACTATAAGCACACCATCAAATATCTGACAGGGGTACTTGAGCAAGATAAAGACTTTATCAGTGATGTCTTGCCAACTATTGCAGAATGCTATCATCATCTGGGCCAGGAAGATGAACTTGTCGAGTTTCTGCGAGCTTGTATTGATAAGAAAGCAGGCGTATCAGCCGAGTTGATGTTGGCTCAATTAGTTGCTCATCACGAGAACGTTGGGGCTGCTCAAGAGTTACTGACGAAACAATTGCTGAAAAACCCAACCATGAAGGGCTTCTACCGTTTAATTGACTACCACATTGCAGAAGCAGAAGATGGTCGAGCGAAAGACAGCCTATCAACACTACAAGCGATGGTGGGTGAACAGTTAAAAGTGAAACCACATTACCGATGCCGGAAGTGTGGATTTTCTACCCATTCCCTTTATTGGCATTGTCCGTCCTGTAAAGGATGGGGGACGATCAAGCCAATCCGCGGATTGGATGGTGAATAATTCTTAATGCAGCTGGCAGAGTTTCTGTCCGCTGCATTTTTTTAACTTTTTATTTAATAAGAACCAAAACAGTTAGGAGATGAAATGATCGACCAAAAAGTTATTGTCGCACTGGATTATGATAACCAAGCAGATGCACTTGCGTTTGTAGATAGAATTGATCCTGCGTCATGCCGACTAAAAGTTGGCAAGGAGATGTTTACGCTATTTGGTCCTGATTTTGTACGTGAACTCCATAAACGTGGTTTCTCGGTATTCCTAGATTTAAAATTTCACGATATTCCAAACACCTGTTCGAAAGCAGTTCGCGCTGCGGCTGAAATGGGTGTATGGATGGTGAACGTACACGCGAGCGGTGGTGAGCGTATGATGACGGCATCACGTGAAATTCTTGAGCCATATGGTAAAGATCGTCCACTTCTTATCGGTGTAACGGTACTAACCAGTATGGAACAAAGTGATTTAGCTGGTATTGGTTTGAATGTTGCGCCTCAGGAGCAAGTGATTCGTCTAGCAACCTTGACCAAAAACGCAGGCTTAGATGGTGTGGTATGTTCAGCGCAAGAGTCCTCATTACTGAAGAGCGAACTAGGCCAAGAATTTAAGTTAGTGACCCCTGGTATTCGACCTGCTGGCTCAGAACAAGGTGACCAACGCCGTATCATGACGCCAGTAGACGCTATCCAATCAGGTTCAGATTATCTTGTGATTGGTCGCCCTATCACTCAAGCGTCAAATCCTGCAGAAGTGCTGAAGTCGATCAATGAGAGCTTATCTAACATGTAAGCACTGTCTCGATTGTATGGAGAAAAGTGAGGCTAAGATGCCTCACTTTTTACATCGAATGAAAATACTGATCGCGGTAAACAACCATTCCTTTTAACCAGCTATGTCTGATCATTTACTCGCTTTAACTGGTATATCGGGGCCAATTGAGATAAAGGTTCTGCGGTTTATTCTGAGTAAAGTAGGGCTTGGTACTATGCCGATCACACTTTTGTAACATAACTCACTGTGATGCCTCGAAAATGCAACCATGTGTTATTGATGGCTTGCGTTACAAATGTCTAAAGAATACTATGGCGAAGATGCATTCACTGCGTTGTAAGGTCTAGGATGACCTAGTGAAACTCTTTGAAATTAATATAGAAGCTGGCAGGACGTCACTTCATATTACGTTCCTATTATTTCCTATCTGCGTATTTTAAATCGCAGCTTTCTGTGAGCTTTCACACGCTGTCTTCCTTGTTACGACCTTAGTGCGCAAACACAACAAGGAAGAAACATGACTAAAAAACTGCCATTTTCAGTACTAGCAACACTGACCGCTGCCAGTTTTCAACTGAGTGCGGCAGAATTGCCAGCTGATATCGAATGGATTTCAAACAACAACGAACCTCTATTTGCCTCTGAAGAGGCGGTACGAGGTGGCACCTATCGCACTTACATTCAGAGCTTTCCGCAAACATTACGAAGTGTTGGTCCAGATGCGAACTCAGGTTTGCGCCAATACTTAATGGATGGTTCACCAAAACTGGCTCAGCGTCATCCAAATACTGGCAAATGGATCCCTCAACTTGCTAAGTCATGGGCATTTGGAGAAGACAACAAAACCGTATTCTTTAAACTCGACGAAACGGCCGAGTGGTCAGATGGTGAAAAAATTACAGCAGATGATTACGTCTTTATGATGAAGTACTACACGTCAAAAGACATTATCGACCCGTGGTATAACGACTTCTTCACAAACAGTATTGTGAGTGTTGAAAAAATTGATGACTACACGATCAAAGTCAATCTTGCTGTAGCTCAAAGTCATGACTCACTTATGGTTATGATTAACATGCCAAGTAATGGTTTTCAGCCTCGTCCTGAACACTTCTTTGAAGGAGAAAAGGACGCAAATAACGATGGCATGCCTGATAACTTCGTCAGAAAGTTTAACTTTAAATCTGAGCCAACCGCAGCGCCTTACTACATTGATCAAGTGAAGAAAGGTAAGAGCGTAACATTCAAACATGTCGGTGAAGATTGGTGGGGATACAACAACCGCTACTATAAAAACCGTTATAACGTTGAAAAGGTTCGCATTAAGGTGATTCGCGATCCTGATATTGCCATGAAGCACTTTGAGAAAGGCAACTTAGACTACTTTGAGATGGTGCTACCAAGCTTTTGGCATGACAAGACCAATAGTGATGTGTACAAAAAAGGCTATATCCAAAAGTACTGGGGCTTTAACGAAGCACCGCAAGGAGCTGGTGGTCTTTGGATGAACACAGCGATGCCGATGTTGGATAACCTAGAAGTGCGTAAAGGTGTTATGGCAGCCACTGACTATGACGGCATGATTGAAAACATCATGCGTGGAGATTATTCACGTAAACCGCATGGACTCGGCTTTGGTCATGGCGAATACGATGATCCTAACAATACACCGCCAAAGTTTGATGCTGATGCGGCGGTTAAACACTTCGAAAAAGCGGGCTTTGACAAAGTGGGCGCAGATGGTATTCGTGTTAACGACAAGGGCCAACGCTTGAGCTTTGCTATCACCTACGGATACAACTCTTGGACACCGCGTATTGCATACCTGAAAGAGCAAGCGAAACTTGCTGGTCTTGAGTTCACGTTAAACTTGGTGGATGGCTCATCTGCGTTTAAATACATTCTTGAGAAAAAGCATCAGCTAGCGTTTTTGAATATGGGCTCTGGTGAGATCCCTGCGTATTGGGAATACCTACACTCGGATAATGCAAATCGACCACAAACGAATGCTCACACCAACTACAGCAGCCCTGAGCTAGACAAGTTAATTGAAGCGTATGATTCTGAGTTTGATCAGGAGAAGCGTTACGACTTGTCGCATCAAATCCAAAACTATGTCAGCAAAGCGAATATCATCGTTCCTGGCTACATGGTGCCTTATTCTCGAGTTGCTCATTGGCGCTGGGTTAAAATTCCTAAAAACGGCATGACAAAAGCGACAGAATGGGTGCTTCATCCAATGGATATCGGTAATTTCTGGATTGATAACCAAGTAAAAGAAGAGACAGAAGAAGCGATGGACGAGGGTAAAACCTTCCCAGAATTAACGGTAATTGATGATCGTTACAAATTGTAAATCAGTAGTTTAGATAGAAAATGATAGCCCCGGTAATGAATTTTATCGGGGCTTTCTTTTTTACTTAACAAGGTAAGACACTTCTAAAAGGTAGGTTTTTGCATCACCAAGCAAAGAGAACGCTCTATCGATGGTTTTAAATCGATCATCAAGCGAGTCGCTGGATATCAGCTGGCTGAATGTTTGCAACGAGAAAGCTTCGTTTGCTTTGAAGAACTGATGTACGTTTTCAAGCTGCACTTTATGAATATGCTCCACCTTATTTAGGGCGGTGGTTAAATCGGAAATGTTAATCGACATTGCTACTCGGGAACCTTATCAACAAGACCTATATGAGGTCATAGAGTGGGGTTTTATATTTTGCGACAGAGAGTAACACCGAAGAGCAATTTATAGTCTGATGAAGATCAATTTGCCTTATTTAAGCATCTGTAACGCGGCACTAGACGTGTACCTAGAGCTAGTACACGTTACAACGCTTGAATATAGGCTAGGGTTTCACCTGATCAAAAGTAAAAGCCAAGTCCGACTAAAAGCCCTTGAGAAGCCGTATCATATTCAAATACCTCTTCATTTTTGTAATCGACCCAGGTCGACTTGTAAGCTAAGTTGAGATCAGACCATTCGTTAAAGCGATAACGAACACCAGTTTGAATGGCATAAGTGAAGTGAGTATCGTTGCCAAGTCCGGCGTCGATACTGGCATGAAATCGCCAGTTTTCACTCAATTCATCAATGAGTCGCAAGCCAACTAAAAAATCGACCCAATCTTCTTGTAATGACAGTCTATCTTCTAGTACCCGGTTGTCATTACGATACAGCTTGCCGGTGATGTCATTGTCCCACCAACGTAATCCAAACATATAATCCAGTTTACCAAATGAATATTGTTCGCGTTGGAATGCCTTTGCTTCTAGAACACCTTGCCGTATTTCGATGTCCGCACGATAACGAGCGTTAGGCAGAGCGCCCTTGATATTATTAACATCACCACTTAAGTTCATGAAACTATAATCTATGTAGTAGCCCCACTTACTTTGGTAAATACTCTCGAATCGCAACATCGCCCCAATATCGAGGTGGTCTACGATGAACTTAGGATCGACATCCACCTCTGATGAAAAGCGACCAATACTGGTATCCCCGTGGATATTCAGTCCTAGCATGTACACTTCTATGCTATTTCGCCAACGAGATTCTTGTGTCTCAGCTGAGAGCGCTACTGATGTAGGTAATACAAGAATGAGTGAGGAGAGTGATAGCAGGTTACATGGTTTCATCCAATTTCCTTTTCGGCTTTTCGTCAGCTTTCAGCTTAGTAGAAGTCGCTACACTCTGCATAAAAAAGGGAAGCAACTTGCTTCCCTGTAATTAACATTGACTTAGAGTTGTTTGGCAATGTCTGAGGTTAGGCTTTCTAAGCCTATGGATAAAGCGTTGACGAGCGCTTCATAGCCCTCATCTTGAAGCGGCTGAGAGATTTGTATTGGCGCGCTGTTTTCTACCTTACCTTCGGCATTAATGAGTAACCATTCCCCCTCAATTTCGATATTACCTTTGTAGCTGCCATTAAATTTATTTAACGTAAGCTGGAGTTTGGCTTCACCGCTTTGATCCAACAGATTATTCATTTCAGTCGGCCAGTAATGACTTTGCTTGTGACGTAGTTCCGCGACGACTCTCTGAGTGATTTGCTCAGAAATACTGTGCGCCCATTGATTGTGCTTCGCCTGAATAACTTGGGTCTCAGAGGTTCGATAAACAATGCCATTATCATTCAAATAACTCGCCAATGTCACTGGACGAACAACTAAAGTTGGGCGCTGAGCGATATCAGAAGAGCTCAGCGTCACTGGTTCCGCCTTAGGTAGAAGGTACATAGCTCCTTTAGTTTGCGGAGCGCTACTGCAACCCGTTAGACCGACAAATAGCGCGATAGACAGAAAGAATACTCGTTTCATTAGTTTTTGCCTTTAACTGGTATTGGGTCACTGATTTCATCTTCTCCAAACACGAGAGAGTTTGGCTTTTCGTTTAGCTGTTTAAGTACGGGTTTAAACTCTGTCATTACGCTTTCTAATTCTTTTAGCGTGGCTTCCATTTCGCTGTACATGGTTGAGTTGGGCCCATAACCATCGAGTGTTTTTTGTAATTGCTGTAAGCTTTGGCGAATATCTGTTGGGATCTCTTGCGTCTCTTTTTGATTCAAAAGTTTATCAATACTGTCCGCCACGCGTTCTGCTGAAGCTAACGTTTTTTCGGACGTTTTTAACGTTGAATTGAGAGAGTCTAGTGTTTCTTCCATCGGTAAGTTATTAATCTTATTTAGGAAGTCGTTCACTTGGCGCTGAACCTGCGCAAAACCACCACGCATGGTTGGGAAAACATCTAAATCAGCAAACTTACTCGGTACGTAAGGCTCGTCATTTGGATAGAAGTCGGCGTCAACATACAGTGCGCCTGTTAATAAGTTACCTGTTTTTAAAGTACCACGTAGGCCTTTAGCAAACTCACTCTTCAATTTATCTTTTAACATTGGTAAAGATTGGGATTGGAAATCGCCATAAACACGGCCGAGCTCGATACGTACCAATACAGGGATTTTTTTCGCAGAAAAGTTCTCTTCTGGGGTTGGAAGTCGCATTGGTACACGCATCACAGTACCAATTCTCAAGCCTCGATATTCGACAGGTGCCTTACGTTTAAGTCCTCGTACCGATTCATCAAAAAGCATAACGAATTCAATATAATCATCGTACATGCCTTCTCGAAGTTGTTTAATATCATCGTACAAGCGGAAGTTGACCATATTTTCAGTGAGCTGTTCACCGGATTCAAGACCTGGAACGGTATCGAAGGTAACACCACCCGTTAGCATGCTCTCTAATGAGCCAAACTTGACTTCGAACCCTTCAGCGTTGAGCTGTAAATCTACGCCAGAATTCAGCCAGAACTTGGTACGAGTGCGCACTAAGCTGTCATAAGGCTTGAAAATAAAGAGTTGGTATAACGCTTTGCGAGTGTCAACATCAAAGCTGGTTTTCTCTACACGACCAACCGTAAAGCCTTTATAAATGACGGGGTCACCAACGCCTAGCTTACCAGCCTCGCGGTGTGTTAACACAAGGCGTAACCCCTCTGCATCAGGAGAGGCGACTGGGGGAACATCTAAGACCGTAAAGCGCTCTTTCTCTATCTTAGATTTACCCGGCTGAAGTTGGATATAAGCGCCAGAGAGCAAGGTCTCTAAACCTGAAACGCCATCACGGCCAATACGAGGCTTCACAACCCAAAACATGGTGTCATCTCGCAGCATGCGTTCTGCATCCTTGTTCATTTGTGCCTTAGCGATGATGTGATCGTAATTTTCACTGAGAGTGACTTCAGTAATCAGTCCGACTTTTACATTCAATGCTCGGATTTCGGTTTTGCCAACCTCAATCCCATCTGCGGTTGGCAGTTGGAGAGTAATTTGTGGGCCTGTACTGTTGATATATTGGAACAGCATCCACGCTCCCATGGCTAGCGCAAGGATCGGGACAATCCATATCGCAGAAATCTGCTTTTGCGGTTTTATTTGAGCGGTTACGTTGTTCTTATCACTCATATTTGGCTTTCTCGTTTAAGTTGTCAGAAATCGGCTCCTGCACTTCGTTTTGTGGCAATTGCCACAACAAACGTGAGTCAAATATCATTGCAGAAAGCATAGTAAAAATGACCACTGCCGCGAAAGAGAGCGCAGCAGGACCTGGATAAATCGCCATTAAGTTTTGCAGCTGAACCAGTGCAACTAAGATCGCGACGACGAAGATATCGATCATGGACCAACGGCCAATAAACTCAGTTATGCGGTAGATCTTTAAGCGTGAAATACTCTCTTCGTGCGGAAGATATCGCGCTTTTTGCGCATTGTAATACAGCCACGCGAGTGCCAGCATTTTCGCCATTGGAATAAATACGCTAGCAAAGAAAATTACCATCGCAATAGGGTAAGAACCTAAATGCCAAAGCAATATTACCCCCTCCATGATAGTCGAACCTTCTGCATGTCCAAGGCTTACGGTGTACATCATAGGGTAGAGGTTCGCAGGGATATAGAAAATGATTGAAGCAAACAAAAGCGCCCAAGCTTTTTGTAAATTGTCTGCGGGGTTGTATTTGTGAATAGGGCTTTTACAACGAATGCAGTGTTGGTGTTTTTTAGCTTCAATAGGGTTGAGCTGGTGGCACGTATGACAACCAATATGGTTGTGGTTATGGTGCGTATCACCCTCTTTTACATCAGGTAGCTCGATAGCTGGAATAAAGTGCCCCCAGAGCCAGCTTTTGTCGACCATTGATATGCATTTGACTACCAGAACGGTATATACACAAAACGCCCAGAATGAAGTGCCCATTCCTATGTCTGCGAGGGAAGCGATTTTAATTAAGCTGACCAACACGCCAATCAAAAATACATCCACCATTAACCAAGGTTCGACTCGAAACAGAAGACGGCATAAAACTTTTGCCATTCGTTGCTGCTTTTTAGAGGGGGTATGTTTACGTGCTTTTAATGCTTCAAGGTGAAGAAAGAGAATGAGACCAACATAGATTGCAGGCAAAACGATAACTGTTGCGAGTAGCAGCACACCCAAAAGCACATTTTGAAACTCAGCCAGCATTTTGGCAGCGTGCAACAAGGTGATTTCTTGCGACAACCCTTGCACGCTGAACGACATAAAAGGGAAAGAAATGCTTAGCACTAACATGATCAAACATGCCGATGATATGGCGATCACGCTTTGGTAAGGCTTGGCATTCACTTTAGTCAGCGGATGCGAACATCGAGGACATTGTGCTTTTTGCCCCTGTTCGATATCGGGAATGCGAACAACAAGGCCGCACTCTTCGCATGAAATTAACTGACGGGAATTAGGTTGAATACTCATCGGGTAGGTTTTAGATTCATTTGCTTTAAGAATACTCTTTTTTCACTAGGCACGCTTGTTTTGATTCAGGAGTTTACGAGTTTCTTACTTTTGGCATTAGAGGATATGGGAGATCTAAGACATAAACGAAGTCGCGTTTGGTACAAGATTTTACGGCGAAGATGAGTATGTTGGAAGTCGAAAATAATGTGATATTGCTTGTCTGTGGAGGGGGGTAATTACTTGTTTTTAAGGGTAAGTAACCCTGCCCAGATAATCAGAGCAGGGAAAAAGAGCATTTTATTTAAGGTACTTAGTTGTACTTTACTTGACCGTTCCGCTCTTAAAGGCATTGGAGCCGACTTGCGTACCGTTGAGCGTTTTGCCGTAATAGCCTTGGTGCTGGTGATATTTCTCCGCGTTTGCGGTGACATTGCCTTTGAATCGAGGATCTTGTGGACGCTCATGGCTGTTGACGTATGCTGCGACATCCCAAGCTTCTTGCTCTGTCAGCTGCACACTTTTCCCAAGCGGCATGTTTTCGTAAATAAAATAGGCCGCTGTGTTAATCCGGTGCATACCTGCGCCCCAGTTATACGCATATTCGCCCCAAAGTGGTGGAATGTATGAATGGTCGTTGGTGTCTTTGATGCCTGAACCGTCGGCGCGATGGCAAGTTTCACAGTTCTTTTCGTAGACCAATGCGCCTCGCTCTATTGATGGTTCTTGCTCAGGGGCGGCGATTTTTGGGTAGCCACGCCCAGAGAGATTACCCCGCTTTTCAATTGGTAATGCTTGTGCGATGGCTTCGGGCAACGGGAAGTCTTTTGCTTTTCCACCAATTTGCAACGTTTTTGCGTCTAGTTCTGGAATGGGTTCATCCGCCATACCATGTTTGTCAAGCAAGCCGCCCATCGCTAACCAGTAGGCGTAAGCACTAAGGGCAACAATTTCTGTCGAATCGTAAGCGGGCGCTTTACCGTTCATGGAATACTCGAAACAACCTTGGATACGGTCAGCATAGCTGTTTACGCGATCGTTTTTCTTACGATATGCCGGGTATGCCATGTAAGCTGCCCACAGTGGCGCAGCGTTTGCTTTTCGTCCTGCCTCCATATGGCAGTTCACACAGTTTTGTTCGTTGCCAACGTATTTTCCGCGCATTTGTTGTGAGTTAACAAAGAGCGAGTAACCGCGTTTTACTTGCTCACCAAATGCGGTGTTTGGGATTGTGCTGAGATCACGCGGTTTTAAGTATTCACCGTGCTTTTCTTTTTCTATCGCAGGTAGCTCTTTCTGGCGGTCCGGTAATGGAGCGTTAGCTAGTACGAGCGTAGAAATGAAAGGCAGTGCGAACAAAGAATAGAAACGTTTCATGACTGCTCCTAGTAACGTAATGAGGCAAAGTAGTAAGCAAGATTTTCGATCTCTTTGTCAGTGAGATTTTTTGCGATGGTCCCCATCATATTGAGCGGGTCGCCACTGCGAGTGCCGTTTTTCCATGCCATCAATTGCGTTTTTAAGTAATCAGCATGTTGGCTTGCGAGGCGAGGGAACTTGTCGACGCCCATACCGCTGGCTCCATGACAAGTTGCGCAAGCTGGAATATTTCTATCCCAATCGCCTTGGAAAATTAATTTACGATACGGGTTACGAATATCAGCTTGGTCGCCGCGTTGTTCTGGATTCGTGAACTCGTAGCTCGGGAGGTTAGCAAAGTACTCCATAACTTCCTTACGGTCTGCGGGATCGTTGAGTTCCTTCGCCATGCCTTGCATGACCACATTTTGGCGTTCGCCACTAAGGAATAGTTCGATTTGAGTGTTGAGATAGTTCGCGTTTAAACCAGCGATCATCGGCGCGATATTTGGCTGTCCCATGCCATCTTGGCCGTGACAACCGCTACATACGCTGGCTTTTTCCGGAATAGAAGAGGCGCTTGCGCCCATAGTGGTTGCTAACAAACAGGCCACCACCACTGGAAGAATTTTTGACATGCTGACTCACTTTAATTTTTATTAATATGTCTAAGTGCTACTTGGTAGTCACTTGGACGATATTGTCGGCCTTGTCAATAATGAAAGGTATTGTGGATTTCCACATATTTAATAAGTGTAAATGGCCGTATTTGTTTTTATTGGTTGTTCTATAAGCGATAAAAACAAAGTGGTGAAGAGCTGCACAAATCGGCAGCTCTAAGTGGTAGAGACGTCTTAACGTGCGGCGTTACGCTTTGCGGATTTTGGCTGGTAATGATTGACGAGCCGCGGCTCCTACCACCCAATCTAACAACACGCCTTTCCCTTCTCGGGTTGGGTCAATTAATCCGATGTCGTTAATGTTGACGCCATCTTGGCTGCGAGTTTTTACTGGTTGCTGTTTATCGCCGATCCAGTGCGAGCGTTGTCCTAGCTCGGTATGACCAAACCCATGTTCAAATCCGAGTGTGCCAGGGCGAATCCCGCTGACTATCATCGCAAGTGCTTTGGTGCTTGCAGATGGTGTCTCGATAACAAACTCATCACCCGTTTTAATGCCTGCGCGCTCGGCATCGATTGGATGGATGTACACTGGGTTTACGCCTTTAATCGAGTTCAACCTTGGCGATAGATTGGATACCGCACTGTGAATGTTGGATTTAAAGTTCGTCAGGCTGAAAGGCCATTCTGAGCTTGGGAACTGGTCTTCCATTGGTGTGCCATCGGCCAGTTTTTGTGGATGCCATGTTGGGCAACCCGTGTAGAAATCACCGGTCATGGTGTTTCTTGCGTTGCCGACACGTTCATTCCATATCGCGACAGGTCGTGTCCATTTGTGCTTCATTTGCTCACCTTGATACGCTTCGGTTGCATTTTCAAAGCGTCCGCCGCGAGCAAAAATAAACGCCACTCGTTTCATCTCATCCGCTGTTAGCGTTCTTTGCATCGCTGGCATTAAACGCTCTAAGCCTGACCATGCAATGTCTTCTGCCGAAACTTCAGGCACGCCGCCTTTCACATAAGCCAAGTTTGCCGCAGCTCGCAAATAGAAATCTTCGGCGTGATGGAGAGCGTGCCAGTTGCCTTGTGCATCTTGAATTGCATTGTCACCAAAACCGCCCAGCTGCATTTTCTTAGCAACATCAATCAGGAAGTTCTCTAAACAAATCGAGCGACCGTCGGCGGTTTTCTCTGTTCTCGCTTCCACTATCGGCCAACGAGCGGTGACGGTTTTCACCGGAACGTCGTGCCAAGGCGTTGCCATGCCCCAGCTTTCGTAAGTAACGGTGTCCGGCACAATGTAATCCGACAACGCGGTGGTTTCGTTAATGAATGCATCAACAGACACAATCAAACCGATCTGCTTTGGATCTTTAAGCTTGTCTTCCAGCAGTGTTTTCAAACCGGGTACACCATACATCGGGTTCGCCATGTGGTTGATCCACGCTTTAACGCGATATGGATAACCATCAATAGCCGCAGATAGCTGTTCTGTCAGCAGTGGCGCGGCAAACGGATACCAAGGGGCGCGAGTTGGATAAGGGGATTTTCCTGCCTCAACGCGACGTTTGTATTCGCTGGTTTTGTGGTATGGGAATTTACTGCGCGACAAAAAGACGCCTTTCGGGCCGACTTTGTCAGCAAATTTGGTGAAGTCGTAACGAGGACCCGCAGCGGAAGTTGGGTAGCCACCCGCTTTCGCCATCGCGCCGCCTTTCATGTTGATATTACCAATCAACGCATTGAGCATCATGATGGTAAACGAGTTATAGAACCCATTGGTGTGCATGTTGCCACCGTGGGTATCGACCACCGCTTTTGTTCCGTGACTGGTAAAGCGCTTTGCTAGTTCAACAATTTGTTCGACAGGGATTTCACATTGTTGGCTGTAGAACGCAAGACTGTATTTGAACGCCTCTTCTTTGAGCCTTTGTAGAGACGATTTTACGCGCACTTCGCCTGATGCAAGCGAAACCGTTTTATCGACAAACAGTGCCGCTTCTCCTGTCTGGGTATGCACACCAAATTCGCCGCTTTGATCATCCACGATGACGTACGGGTCGGAATCAGACAACGCTTCGCCCTCGAATGGCAGATTCATATCCGATGCGCGTAAAAACGTGCCGTTTCTCGGGTGCTGCTCATCGCTTATCACGAGATGTGTAGCATTACACCAGTGCGCGGTGCCTGCTCGTTTCATCGCGTTTGCCCCCGGCTGCGCCAAGAAGGTTTTGTTGTAGCGTTGGTTTTCGATGATCCATTGGATCATGCCAAGCACGAGGGCAGAGTCGGTGCCCGGTTTGATTGGTATCCAGCGGTTATTGTCACCTGCTGCCAAGCTCGATGAACCCGCCGGCAAACTTGGTGTGATGATGGTGTATTCCAAGCTGCCTTCTGTTCGCGCATTGGCGAGTTGGCGCGCCTGACGCTTAAAAGGGTTACCCGCTTGAGCTGGCGACATACCGATGAAGATGATGTATTCCGCATTATCAAAGTCTGGCTTTAAGTGTGCGTTCTTATCTAAATCGTTCATAAATGCGCCGCTGCCAGCACGAAATGCATAGCCGCAGTAAGAGCCATGATGCCCAAAGTTACGCGTACCATAGCTGTTGAACGCGAAGCGTTTGAATATGTCGTCTCGGCCTTCGTTACCTGCGTTGGTCATTAACAATTGGTTGGCTTTCGGTCCATATTCTGGGTTTTCAGGATCAACGGGCGTTGTTAAATCGCGAATATCGCGTAAGCCATCAACATGGCCTTCACCAAATAAATCACCACCTTCAACGACTTCTTTTATCAATTGCTCGTAGCTGATCGGAATCCATTTTCCTTCGCCGCGTTTGCCAACTCGTTTCAGTGGCTGAGTAATGCGGTACGGGCTGTTGCGAATTTCTAGCATCCCATTGCCACGTGCGCATGCTGTTGAACGACCGTCAAGGCCCGCTTCTCCTGTCAAACTTAAATAAGCATCTTTGACTGGCGTTTCGAACGGAATGTGTTGCTGATGAGAGAGTGGGTGATATGGGTTGCCAGTAATACGCAAAATCTCGTCGCTGCGGTTATCAATGCGTACACGCAATCCGCACAGTGACCAACAACCAAAACACATTGATGGCGCAACGCGCTGATTTGGATTCGGGATTAGGTTGCCTTT
Source organism: Vibrio sp. 1402 (assembly GCF_033340275.1). Classification (NCBI taxonomy): domain Bacteria; kingdom Pseudomonadati; phylum Pseudomonadota; class Gammaproteobacteria; order Vibrionales; family Vibrionaceae; genus Vibrio; species Vibrio sp. 1402. The sequence goes on along the minus strand of NZ_JAWOWE010000004.1, from coordinate 394,242 downwards.
GCTGTTGACCGTGTACTCTGGTTCAAGCGAGTTACCGTGGTGAATATCACGCGTTTTTTCTCCCGCAGTGCCTTCGAGCGCACCCTCGACCATGTGTTTGGTGGTGGTGGCGTAACCCGCAGCGAATACGCCAAGCCCACTCACTGCAATGCCTGATTTCAAAAACTGACGGCGTTTGTTATCCATGATGAAATCCCCTTTGATTAGCGTTCAGTTAAGGTGGGTGATGAGGCTTTTACTTCGATCTTTTGTTTTGGCTGAACCAGCTCCGAACCGAGCAGTGCCAGTGCAAGCCATAATCCGAGCATGCCGATAATGCCTATCCAGCCATTTCCATCCATAGTGAGTTGGTATGGATACAGCCCTGCATCGAACTTGGCGATGGTTTGCACTTCCATGATGGTAAACCAGCGAATCAGCCATGCACTTGCCAGTGCGGCAGCAGACACAACACAGAGCCCTATGACGTGACGAAATCTGGCTGATGCGGACTTTTTGGTATCGCGCAAGAAGATGAAAGCGAGCAAAACACAACCTAAAACGACAAAAGTGATCAGGGCAATGTTGTGCATCCATTGTTCGCTAGAATAGAGCGAAAATGCGGAATTGTTGGATGCCCAAATCGGTAGGAGAATCAGCGTCAGAACGCCGCTCGTTACCAGTGACTTCTTGAGTAAATTGCTATCACCAGAAGTGAGGGCTTTCGATTGGCTAGGCAGCAGTAACCAAATCAGTAGAGAAAATCCGACCGCGCCCATAAATGCAGTGACAAACCAAAGAATTGGTGACGCGGGTTGGTGCCATAAAGAGCGCGATTTAACGACTGCAATTTCAGCTCCAGTATAAAGGGCGATGGTTAAGCCTGATAACACGGTGATTGCAGATATTGTGAGCATCACTTTGTGAGAAATTGTCCACTCACCGAGCGATAACTTAGATAACAGAGGTAGTACTTTTCCCGGTTGATTTCGCAGTGCGATAAGATCCTGACGCAGATACAGCCATGCTGTCGCAACCGCCAGCGTAGAAAAAACAGGCAGGAACAGCGAGCCTAGAGACATCCATGACCACGGAGTGATGTGTGCGTAAAAATGCCATGCGCGTCCCGGTTGGTGTAAATCACCAGTTAACGCTAATGGTCCCACGATGGCGCCGATGGCCAGCGTCAGCACAAGCGCAGCGCGCAGTCTGTGGCTGGTGTGTTTTTCAAATAATAGGGCGATTAGGAATAAAATAGCAGCCGCATAAGCCGAACCGATGTAGAAGAAATACTGTACCGCCCACGGGAGCCAAGCCATCGCTTGAGGTTGGACTAACACTTCGGTGATGTTCATGCGCGCTTTCCTTGTGGGTCGTAAATAGCTGGCTGCCCGTCGATGTGGCTGGTGAAGCGTTCATCCATGCCGATGTAAAACACATGCGGCTTGGTCTCTTCATTGGGCTTTAGCACTTTGATATCGTCTTGGTGCTTCGCAATTAAGCGGCGAACTTCACTTGATGGATCATTCAAATCACCAATTACACGTGCTCCGCCAACACAGGTTTCCACGCAGGCAGGTAATAGGCCTTGTTCTAGACGGTGAGCGCAGAAGGTGCATTTGTCTGCGGTGAGGGTGTCCTCATTGATAAAACGCGCATCGTAAGGGCAAGCCTGTACGCAATACGCGCAGGCGACACAGCGACTGTTATCCACCATGACGATGCCATCTTCGCGCTGAAAGGTCGCTTGAACCGGACACACAGCCACGCAGGGTGGGTTTTCGCAGTGGTTACAAAGGCGAGGGAGCATAAAGGCTTTCGCTTCTCGCGTGGCTGTAGAGCCATCATCTAACGTAACTTCGTATTGCTTTACGGTGGTTCGGAATTGACCGATAGGCACTTGGTTCTCGATGCTGCAACCCACAGTGCAAGCCTGGCATCCGACACATTTACGCAAATCCACCACCATGGCATAACGCTTGCCGACTTGTCCTTTTCGGTCAGCGGACTGGTTATTTCGAATAATGTTTCCCGCAGTTGCCGTGCCAATGCCTGCGACTGGAATTAACGCGGCTCCGGCTGTGACCGCGCTGAGAAAGCGACGTTTGGTGGAATCCATAACTCACCTGCTTTTTTGTTGTATTTGAATTGACTGATTCCATTGTGAGAAATGCGCCGCGAGGCTTATATTGTGGATTTCCACATACCCAGATCAAACTTGATCTAAAACAAATGTGGTTTAGGGAAGGTAGCTGTTATTCTTGTCGTACTCTCTTGACGGAACGATTCGACTCATCATGAAAAAAGCACTGTGGCTTCAGCTTTGGATTCTTTGCTTAGTTGCCTTTGCATCTTTGGCTCAGGGCGCAGTTTCTGAACAAGCAGATCTGCAAGGAATGCAAGAGCAAAAAGCAGAGCAGCCACAGGCCAAGCAAAAAGTCGAAGTGGGCGTGTTAGCGATACGTGGTCATCTTTATGCTGAACAGAGATGGCAACCGACCATTGATTGGCTCAATCAGCAAATTTCCGATGTGCATTTTGTCCTTCATCCCCTTAACTTGGATGAAATGGGCGAAGCGGTGAAGTTTCAGAAGATAGATTTCATCTTAACCAACCCAGGTCAGGCAGTGCGATTGGGCAGGCAATACGCGCTGTCGTGGATGGCAACGCTAACCAGCAGAGCACCACAAAACTCGAATTACGGCATTGGTTCGGCGCTTGTGGTTCGAGCCAATTCAAGTTATCAAACGGTGCAAGATGTCTCAGGACGTCCCGTTGCAGCGGTATCAGAAAAAGCCTTTGGTGGTTATCTCACGATGCGCTATCAAATAGTCAAAATGGGTCTTAATCCAAACGATTTCTTTTCTGATGTCCGCTATCTTGGTTTTCCTATTGATGCCAACCTGTATCAATTACGTGATGGCAATGTGGAAGCGGCCGTTGTCCCTGCTTGTTTATTGGAACAGATGCTAAGTGAAGGGCTTTTACAACCGAGTAATTACCGAGTTTTAAATCAACAGCCGAACGAGCGTTCGTTATGCGCTGTTTCCACACCGCTTTATCCGAACTGGTCATTTGCCAAAACAGAGCGCGGCTCATCTCAGATTGCCAAACAGATTGCGCAAGTATTGTTAGCGATGCCACCTGAACACCCTGCGGTTATTGCGGCAGGCGCGTCAGGTTGGACGTCCCCCGTCAGCTTGCTGAGTATCGACAAACTGTATCAGGCGTTGGATCTCCATCCGTTGCAACAACCTTGGTGGAGTGAGGCTCTACGCTGGCTGCGTAGTCATCAAGAATGGGCATGGGCGCTGTTCATGTTTGTGATTGTGTTGAACGCGTACCACTTTTGGCTTGAGTATCGATTTAGCAAGAGTAAGCAAGCGTTGGAGCAGACATCGTTACGATTAAAAGAGAAAAGTGAACAGTTAGAACATTCACAAAGGGTCGCGATTGTCGGAGAAATCGGCACTAGTCTTGCTCATGAACTCAATCAGCCATTGGCAGCCATTCGCAATTATAGTGAAGGCGGTTTACTTCGCTTGGCCAAAAAACGCCCACATGAAGATATTGTCCCTGTACTTGAGAAAATACAGGGCCAAGTTGAAAGAGCCGATGCAATTATTCAGCGATTAAGAACGTTGATTCGCAAGCGCAGTGTCGACAAAACGTCGTGCGATCTTCAAGTACTCATTGATGACACGATTGAGTTGCTCCATTTTAGAATGCAGAAGCAAAACATTTCTATTGTGGCCAGTACAGAAGGGAACATTCGTCCGTTACTTGTCGATGCAGTTGGCGTACAACAGGTTTTAGTTAATGTGATCAGCAACGCGATTGATGCGTGTACTTTGTTCCAAGAGAAATATCACTCATCAGGCTATCAAGGTAAAATTGCCCTGCATTGCGATTACCAAATCAATCAACTCTCTATTCGAGTGTTAGACAATGGTACAGGGTTGCAGCAAGAGAATCCGACTCAAGCGTTTGTGAGTAGCAAAGAAGAAGGGCTTGGGCTAGGGTTAGCCATTTGTCGCGATGTGATGGAAATGCATGGTGGCGAGTTTGTCATCAGCTCGACAGCACCACATGGTTGTTTGGTTGAGCTTGTGTTTCCATATCAAAACTAATCTGAACTAGGCATAGGAGCATTCAATGAGCAGCGGTGAAAAGCAGCTACCTGTTTTTGTAGTCGATGATGATGAATCGGTGCGTGACTCGCTCGCTTTTATGCTGGAAGAGCATGAGTTCAAGGTGACGACTTTTGCTGATGGGCAATCTTTTCTCGATAAAGTGAACATTCATCAGGCCGGATGCGTGATCCTTGATAGCCGAATGCCCAACCTTCGTGGTCAGCAAGTGCACCAAGTTTTAAATAAAGCCAACAGCCCGTTAGCCGTTATTTATCTGACAGGGCATGGTGATGTCCCGATGGCGGTCGATGCATTGCAAGCTGGGGCGGTCAATTTCTTCCAAAAGCCAGTCAAAGGCGATGAACTGGCACGAGCCATTTTACAGGGACAGGCGCAGTCTGCCACAAACCTCGATATGGCAGCAGCTAAATCGGCTTATGAATCGCTCACACCTAGAGAAAAAGACATTTTACGTTTGATCATTGAAGGAAAGCGCAACATTCGTATTGCTGACGAACTTTGCATAGCAATGCGAACGGTTGAAGTACACCGAGCTAATCTATTGAAGAAGTTCTCGGCAAAAACCGTCGCAGAGTTGGCATATATTTATGGCAAGCTAGATTAAAGCTTACCGAGTGAAGCCTCTTAAGGCTATTTAGAGGATACAACTTGAGCTTTATGACGACTCGCGTATTATCTTCTTCGTTCTTACTTTATCTGAATTCTTATGAGTTTGTTGACTAAACGACATCACACGCCACATAAGCGGGCAAAATGGCTACTGGCGATTATTGGCTGGGTGGTCGTTGTGTGTCTGATGCAAAATTCAGGTTTTGCCTCGTCATGCTCTATGAAATATGAGACGGAATCGCCCGCGGTTTCACTTACTGATGAGCGTTCGAGCGTCAAGTCGATTGATACTAAAGAAACCAGCAAGTGCGAACTGTCTGAAAAGTTAATTCAGTTTTCTCAACATCAACTCGATGTATTTATTGTTGTTCTGTTTGTTGGTCTTTTTGCTTCGGCAATTTGGTTGTGCAGTGCCTATATTGGTGCGCAACATTGGACGGAACCGATAGGCCGTAAGTATCGAGTCCATCTGACTTTCTGTGTGTTCCGAGAATAAAAGCGTGCTTTCTGACCACTAGCGTCAGTTATTTAGCACCTTTGTCTTTTAACTAGGAATCACTATGAATCAAATTACTAAACTGACTCAGTTTGCGTCCATGTTTTTTATGACGCTTGCTTTGAGTTTGCTCTCTCTGAGTATTTCAGCTCAAACTACTGATACAGGTTGGCTAACCAACCCACAACATCCTCCAGTGCAAACGCGCTTTGTGCTCACTGGTCAGCAAGATCCGCAAGCCAAAACAATTACTGGTTATCTGGACGTCAAGTTGGCTGGGGACTGGAAAACTTACTGGCGTTCACCTGGTGAGGGCGGCGTAGCACCATCTATTGATTGGCAAAATTCACAAAATTTATCCAAAGTGGATTGGCAATGGCCGCACCCACAAAAATTCGAACTATTAGGTATCGAGACTCTTGGGTATAAAGGCGACACTTTGTTCCCCATGACGCTGCACGTCGAAGACATGTCCAAACCTGTCACGATTGATGCGGTACTGACACTTTCTTCTTGTACGACGATTTGTGTGCTGACCGACTATCAAATTCAATTGACGTTCTTGCCTTCTGATCTAAAAGTCGATGAAGACGTGATGTTCAGTTACGCTCAAGCAGTGAGTAACGTGCCGCAGCCATCGCCGTTTATTGATGTTACTCAGGCGAGTTGGGATGCGAACCAATCGAAACTACAAATCAAGCTACAGAACAGTCAGGGTTGGCAACAACCACAAGTGCTGGTGGATGGTGTCGATCAAGCAACGCGAGACTATAGCTTCAAGCTTGAAGGAATGCATCCAGAAGGAAACATCGTCACCGTGAGCTATATCGTTGATACTTGGCTGGGCGATGTGGAGTTAGATGGTCAGTCGCTGTTTGTGACCATCAAAGACACCAATTTACTAGCAGAAGAAACCACTCAAGCAACTGCTGAGGCAATAGTTGAACCGCTGCCGAGCACGTCTCTAACGAGTGTTTTTCTATTCGCGTTGCTCGGCGGTTTAATTCTTAACATTATGCCTTGCGTTCTTCCGGTTTTGGGGATGAAGCTAAGTAGTATTGTTGCCGCTCAAGGTATCGAGCGTCGTCAAATTCGCGCTCAGTTTGTTGCCTCGTCACTTGGTATATTAACGTCGTTCTGGATTCTCGCTGGTTTTATTTTGGTGCTCAAGCTAACAGGTAATGCCATTGGTTGGGGCGTGCAATTTCAAAGCCCCTGGTTCTTAGGTTTGATGGTGTTGGTCACCACTTTGTTTGGGGCCAATATGCTGGGGCTGTTTGAAGTCCGTCTATCATCGGGTACCAATACATGGCTGGCCTCGAAAGGTGACAACTCGTTAGCTGGACACTATGTGCAAGGGATGTTTGCAACCTTGCTTGCTACGCCGTGTTCTGCGCCTTTCCTAGGAACGGCCGTGGCGTTTGCTTTGGGTGCCGATGTGGTTACGCTGTTTGCTATTTTCACCGCCTTAGCGTTGGGGATGGCGTTGCCTTGGACTATGGTGGCAATTTTCCCAAGTATTGCGCTTAAATTGCCGAAGCCGGGTCAGTGGATGAACGTGGTCAAAAACGTATTTGGTGTGATGATGTTGGCCACCAGCGTTTGGCTACTGTCTTTGATGGCCAATCACCTCCCAGTGTTTTGGGTCATTTTCGCCGGTTTAGTCGCGTTTATTGTTCTGATGATTCGCGTTAAACGCGTTCATGGCGATAAAGCACTCGTGCTATCCGGCTCTGCATCGCTTATCTTAATTGCTGGCGGGCTGCTACTTGGTAGTATCACTGCCGACCAATGGGCGACACCGCTTCCTGAGGACTTAGCGTGGCAGAAGCTTTCTAACTCGGCGATAGAACAGCACGTCAATAATGGGCGAGTGGTGTTTGTGGATGTCACTGCGGATTGGTGTGTCACGTGTAAAGCGAACAAGATCGGCGTGATCTGGCAAGATCCTGTCTACTCATTGCTGCAAAGCCCTAATGTGGCGACGTTAAAAGGGGATTGGACACATCCGGACGGCTCGGTAACGGACTTTTTACGAGCTCATGGGCGTTACGGTGTGCCGTTTAACATCGTCTATGGCCCGGCGGCGCCACAAGGTATCCCGTTACCTGTTATTCTGACTGATGATATTGTTTTAAGCGCGGTGAAACAAGCGAGTGGGGGAACCATTCAATGAGTTCGACAAAGCAGCGTAGAACATTCCGATATTGGCTCGTTCAAATCGTACAGATGGTGCTCATTGTCACCGCGATTTCTATCGCGATGGATTGGTATCGCACCAAAGATATTCCTAAACAGGAGGCTCCACCATTGAGCTCCGTATTGAGCGATGGTGAATACTTCGATGCAATCGCGCAAAGTTATGAACAACCTGTCGTTGTTTATTTTTGGGCTACTTGGTGTCCCGCTTGTAAATTTGTAAGCCCAAGCGTGAGCTGGCTGAGTGATGACTACACCGTAGTTGGCGTTTCTGGCTCGTCGGGACCGAATGAGCGTGTGGCGCAGTTTATGAGGGCAAAAGAATATCGTTTCGAAAACATAAACGATCCTTCAAGCGATATTATGCGCGAATGGAAAATTAGCGTGACCCCAACCATTTATGTTTTAAGAAATGGTGAAATTTCCTCCGTCACAACTGGCGTTACTACTCCGATAGGAATATTAGCGAGAATTTGGTTAGCTCGATAACGCAATAACAATCCGATATTCAAAATATTGAGTATCGGATTTTTTCTTTTTATTTTCTCGCTCTAACGGGAATAATAATGTGTGCGTATGGCATACCATTCCACATCTCGTATGGGCCATCATAACTTGAACCGGTTGGTCGAGAATCGAGCAACACTTGGTCTAGGGTAATAATCATCATGTGTGGTTCTTCCACAATCCATTGGTTATCGTCCGTTATTCCTTCTGAAAATGGGTCGGTGTTATTGGCGCCGCCATCACCCGCTAACATGCCAAAAAGTACAATTAACTGAAATGAAATTAGTTAAATAGTCAGATTAATAAATCAAAGCTCAATTTAATAAAAAATTAAAGTTTGATAAATTTAATTATAGATTGACCTTAAAAAGGAATTTTATTTAAATTTAAAATAGTAATTGATAGTTTCACTATGTTAATTTAAGTGTTCTCTTATAAGCATTTTTCGTCTATTAATACGCATGGTTTAAAACATCTGGCTGTCCTGTTTTGAAGCGTGACCAAAAGATGCTAAATAGATGTTTTTAGTGATATGAGCTGAGTTTATTTGTAATCTATATTTTCAACACCTAATTTCCCTCGTATGGCTAATCGTATAAAACAACATTTTATCTTTATTGTTGTCACGCTAAAGCGTACTTTCTTAATTATATGATTAGTTATAAAGGTAACGAGAATGGGATTAAAAATCCGGGGCTCTGTTGGTATAAATGGCACTAATTCGAAAAATGATGTTAAAGCAGTTCAACAATTTTTAAATGATAACCAAAAGAGAATAGGTTTTACCCGACTGTTGGTTGTTGATGGCTCGTTAGGGCGGAGTCCTCATTTGTCGAAAACAGTAGAGGCAATAAAAGTGTGTCAGCGTAAGCTACTTTATATGGTAAAGCCAGATGGTCGGATCGATGTAAATGGTAGAACTCATCGTAAGCTCAATGGATTACCATCCTATAGCTCAGTGAAAAATGATCCTCATGATGCTCAAAAACTAGTAACCAAAGTACCTTGGATGAAAACAGCGTTGGGAGAAATTGGACAAAAAGAAGTTTCAGGCACTAAGGCCAGTCCAAGGATTTTAGAGTATTTTACAGCATCTAAGTTCTGGGGCACTGATGACTCTGGAGGTCAAAATGCTTGGTGTGGTTCGTTTGCCGCTTGGGTTTTTAAACAACACGGAATCACTCCAGTAAAAGAAGCTTATCGAGCAAAGGAGTGGAAGGGTTTTGGTAAAAACATCTCAGAACCTATACATGGAGCTCTAGGGATTAAATCGAGAAAAGGTGGTGGGCATGTTGCTTTTGTCGTGGGAAAGAGCCCTGATGGTAGGCATTTGTACATGTTAGGAGGAAACCAAAGCAACCAAGTCAATATAGCAAAGTACTCTATTGATGTCTGGGACAAGTTCGTAGTACCGAGTAACTACGATGAAACAAAAGGTACTTTACCTGTATATACAAAAGGCTCTGTCTTAGCAGGAACGGAAAGTTAAATATGAAGAAATTTATAAGTTTGCTAGGCTGTGTGAGCTTATCAGCTTGTGCTTCACAGGGAGTGTACTCTCAGAATGAGGTACTCAAAGATGCGATATTTCAAACGCCCTATTCTGCAGTGGTGAAAATTACAGGTTTTGAAAAGTTTGCTGAACACGAGGAAGATGTTCTCTTTAAAGTTCAAGCAGAAGTGATTCAGAAACTTCGTGGAGACGTTGGGTCTGAGATTACTTTCAGTATGTATGGCGAGCTAGGAGATGAGCCCAATATACACAATGATCCTGTCATTCTCACACTATGTCGTGATAAAGATACATATTATTGGCCTGGAACGGGGGCTGAGTTTGGGGCTAATCAAGAGAACATATTAAACGCTCAAGAAACAGCTGCTCACTTGGATACAGATCAGCGCCATTTTGCACATTGTTCAGAATGAAAAGGGTGGCGGTTGAAACGAGCGGTTACAGAGCTTGTTAGTCGCCATCGTAGACAACGTCTTTGCTGAATGATTCTTTAGTTTTTGATTGTCAGAGCCGACTGACAAAACCATACTAACTGTGACAACCAAACCGCTATTAAAGCAGGATATTATTCCTTCAACTTTGTGTTTTAGGAGTAGTCATTAGACTACCCAATAATTGTTGGAATAAATAATGACGAAACGTTGGTTTGTCTCCGCTGTGAGCTTCGCGCTGCTCGGCGGTGGTACGTATTTCTATCTCCAATCTGCTGCTCAACCAGAATTGCTGCCTACATTGATTGTGGAAAAAGGCACGATTGAAAAACAAGCGGTGGCTGTTGGTAAAATTGTCCCTGCACACTCCGTGTCTATCAAGTCACAAATCGACGGTATCGTCGGTGAAATTTACGCGAAAGTTGGTGAAAAGGTGAAGCAAGGCCAGCCGCTGATCAAAGTGCGTCCAAACCCAACACCCCAAGCATTAACGGATGCATCGGCAGAGCTCATGCGTAGCGAAGCCGATCTGGAATCCGCCAAACAAAAACTGTCCAACTTAGAAAGCTTGGTCAAGCAGGACATTATTCCAAGTAACTACGACGAATACGTAAGTGCGCGCTCGGCAGTCAAATCTGCGCAAGCGGACGTATTGCAAAAGCGCCAGAATCTCGAACTCATCCGCAGTGGTGAGGCGTCTATCGGCGATGCACGTTTAACGTCGACGATCTACGCGCCAATTGATGGCACGGTACTCAACCAGAAAGTTGAGGTCGGAGAGCCGATCATCTCGACTCAATCAAGCCAAGCCGCGACTGAAATGATGTCATTGGCCGACATGAACAGTCTGATTTTTAAAGGTAGCGTCAGTGAGCATGATGCTGCGCAGTTGTCTCCGGGAATGCCCGTTATGTTGACGGTTGCGCCTTATCCTGATGTGGCGATTTCTGGTGTGCTAACCAAAGTGGCGATTCAATCTGAGAACCTTAACTCACCAGAGGGCAATGCTTCGGCAAAAAGTTTTGATAACGGTTTTGAGGTTGAAGTGGGAGAACTCAAGATCCCACAAGATGTATTGCTTCGTTCTGGTTTTTCATCGACGGCTCAAATCATTCTGAAGAAGTCTGAAAACGTGCTCACGCTACCGGAGCGCGCTCTGCAATTTGATGGTGACGCACCGAATGTTCTGATCCCCGACAGCTCAGAACAAGGGTTTCATAAACAACCTGTGAAACTCGGTCTGTCAGATGGCATCAATGTCGAAGTGCTTGACGGCGTGGAGCTTGATGAAGAGGTTATCGACAACAGCATGATGGGAGCGGCGCATGGTTAAGCTGCAACGATCAACAATCGCCTTTGCATTGTTGGCTGCCACGCTCAGTTTGCCGACCTACGCAATTTCTATTGAACAAGCTTGGCAACAAGCAAAGCAGAACGATCCAAATTACGAAAAAGCGAAAATCGGCGTCCAGCTTGGCGAGGTTGGCGTACAGAGTAGCCGCAGTGCGTTATTGCCGGGTTTAAGTGCCAGTGCGTCAGCGGATTGGAATGAGTCCTCAAGCCATTCCAACAGTTACGGCGCTACCTTATCTCAAACTATTTGGGATAGCAGTTTGTGGTCGGAACTGGATCAAGCGAATGCCAATTATCTCAAAGCACAGTTAGAGCTATCTCAATCTCATAACGAGCTTGCGCAGAAGTTTCTCACTGCTTACCTAGATGTGGCAAGCGCACAGGGCGACCTCAAATTGGCGCAGTCCAAGCTGGAGGAGGGGAAAGAACTTCTCAACATCATCGAGAAACGCTATCGAGCAGGCAAAGTGAAGTCGGTTGATGTTGAAGAGATGCGAGCGAATCAAGTCTCTGAGCAAGCAAGTATCCTCAATGCAAAAGCCGATCTCGAAGTGAAAAAAGCAGAGCTTGCGGCGTTAATCAATCAAATGCCGGAGAGTGTCGACCAAATTCGAACGGATTCTTTGATTCAGCCACCGATGCTGGTGGACTCTCAGGAGCAATGGCTAAAGCTGGCGAAAGACAGTAGTCCAGAGCTGTTGGTGGCGGCGCAGATGGTGAAAGCGAGCGAGTTCGCGAAAGATTCAGCTAAAGGTGGATACTACCCAACCGTCAAAGGCAGTGTGGGCTACAGCGATGGTGATAGTCGTTCAAACGGCGAGTTTAACGCTGGGATTAGTTTGAATTTGCCGATTGACCTCAATGGTGCAGTGCGAGCGAGAGTGGACGAAGCATCGTTGAACATTTTAAACGCCAAGCAAGATATGCGTAGAGTGGAAATTGATATTCAGAAACGAGTTATTCAGCAGTTTACGCAGGTCGATATCAACTGGAATCAAGTTTTGATAGCGAACGAGCTGGTTGAGTCGCGCGCCAGAGTGTTGCAAAGCAAAGAGAAACTTTACGACGCTGGTCTGCTTGAAGTGTCGGAAGTTATCAGTGCACACAACAGCTTGTTTGAGGCGAAAAACAGTCTGCAAACCAACTTGTACAGCTATTGGCGTAAGAGAATCGGCTTACTGCAAACCGCAGGGAAACTCGATGACGATACCATGGCGTTGATCTCTCGGGCTTTTCATTCATGAGCAGCCTGTTGCAGCAAACTTGGCAAACGTTGATAGCGCACCGCATGAAAAGCGTGCTAGCCATTATCGCGATTGCTTGGGGCGTGATCTCTGTGGTGGTGTTAATCGCACTTGGCGAAGGCTTTTATCGCCATCAGACCCAGTCGTTTTCATTTATGATTAACAATGTGCAAGTGGTGTTTCCGTCGAGTACCAGTAAACCGTGGCAAGGGTTACCTTCAAGACGCCAAATTGATATACCACAAGAAAAAGTCGACATGATCAAACAGTCGGGCTTCGTGCAACAGGCGTCGAGCGTTTACGCCAAATGGGATGCGAATATCACCAATCTCAAAGGACAGAACTTATCGAGTACGGTCAGCGGTATTGATATGTCTTACTTTCCTTTAATGCAACGCAAGCTGCAATCCGGTTCGAGAAACCTGTCACCAAGTGATATGGACAACCACACTCGCGTGGCGGTGTTAGGCGATCAAATTGCGCAAATGGGCGGAATCCAAATCGGGGATAGGCTCAAAGTTAACGGCATTCCGTTTTTGGTGATTGGGATAACCGTCGGTGAGGACACTGGCATTTCATTCGGCGATAGCCGCACGGTTTTCATTCCTCAAACAACGTACCGCGATTTGTGGGATGCGAAACCTTGGATGGTATTGATGAAGCCGAGAGACGGGATGGATGCACCGTCGTTTCGACAAAATATCGTGAACTTTTTCGCCAAGCAGCTTCATTTTGACCCAAGTGATAAAGATGCGGTCGAATTACCCGATTTTAGTGAAGGTGCGGCGGTCATCAGTGGAATTTTGCGTGGCATTCAGATTTTTCTCGGAGCGAGTGGCGCGATGACCATGGCGGTCGGTGCGCTTGGCGTTGCCAACATCATGTTTTTATCTGTCACGGAGCGCACGCGTGAAATCGGTGTGCGTTTGGCGGTCGGGGCGACTCAAAAATCCATACTCAGTCAGTTTATTCTTGAGGGGCTTATTTTGGTAGCCGTGGGCACGGCATTAGGTCTGATGTTTTCGTATGCAGTGGTATCTGTCTTAAGCAGCATGGCATTACCGGAATGGATGGGTTTACCTGTGATCACGCCAGATTCCATTGCTTGGTCTTTACTTGTGACGCTTATCTTGGCATTGATGGCGTCGTATTTCCCAGCAAGGCGAGCATCGCGTCTCACGCCAGTCATTGCTTTGAGTGCGAGGGCTTAGCCATGTTGTTACCGATGAGACAAATTTTCCAAGAAATGGCCGCAGAAAAGCTGAGACTGGGTTTGACCATTCTAGCAGTAGCGTGGGCGACCCTTTGTATCGCTGCTATGTTGGCGGTAGGTGAGGGTATTCGTCAGGGCGTATTGAAAACCGCACAAAATGGTAACGGCAACTTGATTTATTTGACCGGAGGGATGGCCACCGTCGACCACGGTGCTTTTCACCAAGGTAAGTTTCTGACACTAAAAATGGACGATTCAGAGGTTGTTCGAACGTTACCCGATGTAAAAAGCGTTGCGCCAACGGCGAAGTGGAAAGAGCGCATCACCGTTGGTGACAGAAGCTCGTGGCAAGAGCCGTTAGCGGTCACGAGCGAGTTTCAATCCATGACCAATTTGGTGCCGATGGCGGGGGGACGATGGTTAAACCCACTCGATCAAAAAGAGACGCGCAAAGTCGTTGTACTGGGTTATGAACTGGCAGCCGACTTATTCAACCCGAATGAGGACTTTAGTTGGTTTGCGACAGTCACATTGCAAGTCAACCCTGTGGGGAAAAAGGTAAAAATCGGCAATGAGGAGTTCACTGTTGTGGGCGTATTGGAGAAAAACAGCGCCCAAATAGAACTGGGGGATCTTATCAACTATTCCAGCTTTGTGCCGTTAGCGACGTGGAAGCGATTTCATGTCAACGGTGAAATTGGTGGCATCAATGTGCAGCCACAAGCGGATGTAGACCGAGAAGCCTTAGCAAAGACGATCAGGCAAGTGATTGCCCGTAAACACGGGGCAAGTGTCAGTGATGAACAGGTCGTCCAAGTCGATGATATGTTCCTTAAGCAAAAGAGTATGCAGCAGTTTCTGATAGGTTTGCAGAGTTTCCTTGGCATTATCGGCTTCGTGACGTTAGCTGTTGCTGGCGTTGGCATCGCCAATGTGATGTATGCCACCGTAAAGCGATCTACGCGTGATATCGGCGTGCGCATGGCAGTCGGTGCAACTCCAATGGCCATTCGCATGCACTATTTAGTGCAGTCTTTATTGACAATGATGATGGGGGGCGCGCTTGGCTTAGGCGTGACGTACGCGCTGGTGTCTGCCATCAGTTCCATTCCTTTAGAGGGCAATGCCTTTTATGAACAACTGGGTAAACCTGTCCCGGAGTTGTCGTGGGTCGTTGTCGCGATTGTCATCCTCACCTTAGTGATCATTGGTGTGGCATCTGCATGGCTACCTGCAAACCGAGCCGCAAAAGTCAGCCCGTTGGAGGCGCTACAAAGTGAATAACAACAATAACTCTGGAGAGAACATGTCGAACAAGCCGCTTGTTGAGCTGACCAACATCTGTAAATACTACTCAAGCGGGGAGGCGGAAGTTCGCGCGCTAGACAGCGTTGACTTAACCATTAATCAAGGCGAGTTTCTTTCGATTCTTGGCCCGTCCGGTTCAGGCAAATCAACGTTGATGAACATGCTCGGCTGTTTAGATAAGCCCACCGATGGCGAGTACCAACTTGGCGGCCAAAACGTCGCAAGTTTAAGTGCGAATGAGCTGGCTGGCATTCGTAACCAAAAGATCGGATTTGTCTTCCAAAGCTTTAACTTATTGGAATACGCGACGGCGCTTGATAACGTGGCACTGCCGTTGGTTTACTCTGGTATCAAAGCCAAAGAACGTCGCCAGCGCGCAGCTAAATTGCTAGAGCAAGTCGGGCTAGGGGATCGTTTAGACCATAAACCAAACCAGCTTTCTGGTGGTCAAAAGCAGAGAGTTGCGATTGCAAGAGCCTTGGTCAACGATCCGCAAATCATCCTAGCTGACGAGCCAACTGGCGCGCTCGATTCAAAATCTGGTGCTGAGATCGAAGCTCTGTTCAACCAACTCCACGCCGAAGGTAGAACATTGATCATCGTGACGCACGATAACGCTCTGGCAGAGCGCACTAAACGCATCATCATTATCAAAGACGGCAAGGTAATTTCGGATAGGGTGCCGGTAAGTAGGGAGAAATGAGCTTTTCTTAATTGAGAAACTGAGTTTTAAGGGAAATAGCGATACAGAGGCTATCTCCCTTTACTTTTTATTGGCGATGTTCGTTTTGTCTCTCTTTTATCAAGTCATGCTTTTGTTCTTTAAGTAGAGTGATTGCGAGCTTAGTGTCCTCAATCAATTTACTGTTATCGTTGAGATCTTTGCTCTTCAAAGGCAAAACTAGATAATGAATGCTGCCATCTGCATTCTGTACTCCGGTAGCGATGATGACATCACCTTCAGACGCCGTACCAAAATACTCTGATACGATTTTGGTTTCGCTGACACCGTAGCTATCCAAATAGGATGACTCCGTATTGTCAAACAAGATAGGAACCCCTTGCTTGGCTAATGTTCGCAATTGTTTTTGCTTTTGCTCGTCGAATGGATAGTCGGTCGTACTGATGTAACTTACCTGTTCAGCTTCAATAAAATCGTACAGTTCATTGCTCAGTTCATTTAATGGGGCAGATATCCAAGGTGTAGCTGGAATGACGTCGGAAGTATCATCATTGCCACTTTGTGGTGTTGGAGTGGTAACCACCTTTTGAGCAGCATCGCTCTCAGGAGGCGTTACACTTATTGTAGCAGCGTCTTCTGTCTTGATTTGCTCGTCAAGGCTTGCAACAGGTTCGGTCTGGGCATTCTTGTTATTTGAATTAATCAGAAATATGGCGAGTACTGCACCAAGTGCTAGCGCCGATCCAGTCAAGAGGTTTTTGTTACTTGTCATGTGTCATGTCTTACCGTTTATTTCATTAGTAAATACGGCGGCCACTTATTTATTCCGTGGCCGCAGGCTAATAAGTTAGTGGTAGAGATCGTCATTCCAAGAGATAGTTACGGCTCGGCTAGTCTCTGTCCATTGACTGCTATCACGATTTTTCTTCCAGGTATTTTCTGGAGTGGTATACCAGCTACACCAGTCGCGACCAAAGTAGTAATTGGTTTTTCGCCAACCAGCAACCAGCTTGACCTCTGATGTATCTAGGCCATCTTGAATGTCATTTTTTCTATATACGACGCCGACTTGTGGTTTAAAGTCTGAACGCATAACGACAGGTAACTCATTGTAATCAATCAAATTACCCATGTCACAACTGGTCCAACGATACAATAACCAGTCTTTAGCTGGCGTATTATGGCGGATAGTCTTGTTTTCAATTAACCAATTAATGCTTTCGTTAGCTTGGTTAAAATCGGCAACCGTTTGAAACTCTGGCTGGTCGTACGTTACACGGTTGCTCCAGGAGATTCCCCCACTAATATTTGGAGAAGTAGAAGCACTGAATCCAAGGTTAAAATCTAGCGACTCACTGACAGATGCCGTTGCAATGGTGTTTTCTGGAGCATGGCTCATGTGGCGTAAAGGGGCGCCATTTAAATAGCTCAGTGCCAGCTTAAAAGCCGTTGGAACGGTGTAACGGTAATCTCCCCCAGTAGCAAAACCATAGATTTGTTCTTTGTTTGGAACATTAGTCATGTCGAAGCCAGAACCGCCATTTAGGATCAACTTGGCTTCTTTAGCGCCATTTGGTAGCAAAGATTGGTTCCAGACATTTTCTAAAGAATAAATTAAGCGGATTTTTTTCGAGCGTGCATCACCATCATCAAGCTGAAGCAATGTCGAAGTGTAAGATTTCAATGTATCTTCAGCATGTGCTGGTGCTAAAGAACCAAGTAAAGCGAGTGCGATAATACTCGCGGAAAGATGCTGCTTTTCCATTATTTTTTCCTATTAGTCAGCCCATAAAGACTTTTGTTTTAAACCATCTTGATGGGCACTTTATAATTATGGACAGGTTATAAATTCAAGCTCAATAAATGAGCGGTGAAATAGTGCATCTTGTTTTTTATTAAAAAAAGAAAAAGGATAGATTCGTGGGATTAATGTCTCATAGTTTTTAAATTCACCACTCAACTATAATAAATAAGAATTTGGTTATTAAGTCTTGTCTTTTTAAGTTATTGCTTAATTTTAATTTTCTAATGTTGTGTTGAGATTTTCTATTGATAAAAGTGAATTTTATAAATGTTAGCCATGTTATTTTTAGGGTTTTTGTTATACCAAATTAAGTAAAGTATCGTTATGTGGTTATCTCGGGTTTATGGGTTTAATTCAAATTAAAACAGTGGCTTATGTTTTTTTGTTATTATTTTTTAGAGCTTAATGTAATAGTTTAGTGATAAAGTCCGTCAATGAAGTTGCCATGTTCGTGTATGAAGTTATATGTGCTTTTACAGCAGGAAATTAAACTTTACGTTTAAGATGGTAAAGATAGAAAAAGAAATAAATAAGATTATTAAATAATCATGTTTCGAGAATATAAAATGTAACGTACTTCTAATTAAACGAATGCTTGAATAAACGATGGAGTGTGAAAAGTGCTATTTAAGTTACGCTGCCCTATATTCCAGTTGGTGCCTTGTTCATACAATGCGTTTTCTCGGCTTAAACTGGTTTACGTACTGCTAATCTCTTATCCGTTTCTTAATTACACATATTGGCAATATGCTCGCCAAGTTACGTGTATTGGTGTCAATGAAAAACAGTATCTACGATAGCTCTCTCAGGGTTGGAACTGCCACTATGAATTTCCTTCATGTTCAATGTGAAACAATACCAATATTACTCAACTCGTGAAGCAAGTATAAAAAAGGACTGCTCTGGTGTTAGGCACTGCGACGGTCGTTTTTTGTACGAACCGTTCGTCGTAAGTGCTGTGCAACCTAACGATTGGGAAAACCAAAAAACAAAAAATGTCCCCATGCACAGAGTTAGGAAAAGTCTGCTTTATCTAAGGAAATAGGATACCAACTCACGATGAATAACGATTTCACATTTGCTATCAAAAGCATTCGCTTTGATGAGAATTACCAACCATCAGACAACACGCGAATCACTACCAACTTTGCTAATCTGGCTCGCGGAAACTACCGTCGAGAGAATCTGCGCAATGCGCTCCGAATGATCGATAATCGTTTTAATGCGTTGGCATATTGGGATAACGCGCAAGGTGACCGCTACTCAGTTGAACTTGAAATCATCTCTGTTGATATGGATATCCAAGGTAGTGGAGAAGCATTCCCATCGATTGAAGTGCTCAAAACTAACATTGTTGACCACAACACTAACGAGCGTATCGAAGGCATTGTGGGCAACAACTTCTCTTCATACGTGCGTGATTACGACTTTAGCGTTTTGCTGTTGGACCACAACAAAAACCAGCCACAGTTCAGTATCCCAGCGAACTTCGGTGATTTGCATGGCAAACTGTTCAAAGCTTTCGTTAATTCTGAGTCTTACAAACAGCATTTCAAAAAGCTGCCAGTGATTTGTCTGAGCGTATCGGACAACAAGGTATATCGACGCACCGAAAACCAACATCCTGTTTTGGGCTTTGAATATCAGCCGAACGAATCTTCGTTGACGGAGCAGTACTTCAAAAAGATGGGCTTACAGGTGCGCTACTTTATGCCACCAAACAGTGTCGCACCATTGGCATTCTATTTCTTCGGTGACTTGCTGAACGACTACTCAAACCTAGAGCTTATCAGCACGATAAGCACGATGGAGACATTCCAGAAGATTTACCGACCTGAGATTTACAATGCCAACGCGGTTGCCGGTAATTGCTACCAGCCAAACCTAAAAAACCTAGACCACTCGCTAACTCAAATCGTTTACGACCGAGAAGAGCGCAGCCAACTGGCGATTGAACAAGGGAAATTTGCCGAGGAGCATTTCATCAAACCTTATCAATCTGTGCTTGAACAATGGTCTGCAAACTACGCGTAATCGACAACGAGAATCTAGAAAGGAATGACGATGAAAACACTATTACCGACTTCAACGGCTGGCAGCTTACCGAAACCTTCTTGGCTGGCCGAACCAGAAAAACTTTGGTCACCGTGGAAACTGCAAGGTGAAGAACTGATTGATGGCAAACGCGATGCGCTACGTGTCGCTTTGCAAGAACAAGAACTGGCAGGCGTTGATATCGTCAGTGATGGCGAGCAAACTCGCCAACATTTTGTGACGACCTTTATTGAGCATTTAAGCGGCGTAGATTTTGAAAACCGCAAAACGGTGACCATTCGCAACCGTTATGAAGCAAATGTTCCGACTGTGGTTGGCCCAGTAAGCCGCACAAAGCCCGTGTTTGTTGAAGATGCCAAGTTCTTGCGTCAGCAAACTAAGCAACCTATCAAGTGGGCGCTGCCAGGCCCTATGACGATGATCGACACACTTTATGATGATCATTACGGTAGCCGTGAAAAGCTGGCTTGGGAATTTGCGAAGATCCTCAACCAAGAAGCGAAAGAGCTTGAAGCGGAGGGTGTCGACATTATTCAATTCGATGAACCTGCGTTCAATGTGTTCTTCGATGATGTGAACGAATGGGGCATTGCGTGTTTAGAGCGTGCGATTGAAGGGCTGAAATGTGAAACTGCAGTGCACATCTGCTATGGCTACGGCATCAAAGCGAACACGGATTGGAAGCAAACGCTAGGCACTGAATGGCGACAATACGAAGAAATATTCCCTAAATTGCAGCAGTCAAATATCGATATTATCTCGCTTGAGTGTCATAACTCACGAGTGCCTATTGAGTTACTTGAGTTGATTCGCGGTAAGAAGGTGATGGTTGGTGCGATTGACGTCGCTACCAACGAAATTGAAACGCCAGAAGAAGTGGCGAACACACTGCGAGAGGCGTTGAAGTACGTTGATGCCGACAAGCTTTACCCATGTACCAACTGCGGTATGGCGCCTTTGTCTCGTGAAGTATCGACCGCTAAGCTCAATGCGTTAAGTGCGGGTGCGGAGATCATTCGTAAAGAGTTGGTGGGTTGATATTAATACTTAGGCTCCGCACCATGAACTAAAATTAGGGTCATTCTAGCGAGTTTAAATGAGACTAGGAATCGGTTTACTGCTCGCTAGGAAATGACGATAACTTTCGCACTTCAAAGCAGTCGGTGAGTAGATCCTGAATCACGCTCGTCCCTCACTGTTCAGGATGATGGATGTTGGAAGATACATTGCTCGCCATCCCTCAGGTATTAGAGCAGCTCTAAGGTAGGGTCATTCCAGCGAGTCTAGACGAGACTAGGAATCTGATTACAGCACGCTAGGAAATAGCGATAACTTTCGCACTTCAAAGCACTCGGTGGGTAGATCCTGAACCACGCTCGTTCCTCGATGTTCAGGGTGACCGTTTTAAATAAAAATGCCGCTCACAGTAAAGTGAGCGGCATACATTTCCCGTTTCCAGCCTCGGCCAGATTTAATTCAACTCTACGTTCTTAATCTCAGGATGCTTTAGCAACATCACACGAATCCAGTGATGCACCACCCACATCACCATCGCGGTGAGCAGAACCGCAACGAAAATCGAGCTGAAACGGTACAAGATCGAAAAGAACGCGTCTTTTTGTTCTGGCACCAACGAGGTCGTCAGCGGAACCGATAGGGCAGACATGGCAGAAAACGCGATAGCCGCTTTAATTTGCCCCTTTGTGAGCCACAAGCAGAATGGCCCCATTGCAATGGTAAAGGCGAGCCAAAAGAGTAGCCCATGCCCATACCAACTGCCCAATATCAGCTGAACAGCCATCCCTGCGATGCAGCCTAGTGCGGTGCCGATGATGCGAATTTTTGCCATGGCGAGCGAGCCTGCTAAAGTCATTGGGGTTAGGATGATCAAAATGGAAGCTTGTGCGGATAACGAGTCATATAAGTCCGCTACTTGGAATACGATAAACGCCGCCATCGCCACTACCCAACCCATGGCAACTTGGCTGATGTAGTCAATATCGCTTTTCACTGGGGTCGACATCTCAATGTGCTCGGTGGGGGACTTTGGCTCAGGGAACAACCAATACGCGAATGCGCAAACAAAAATATTGCTGAACGCCATCACCCACATGTTGACATTGAACTCTTCAATATCCATGAAGTTATAGCTGGCAAAATTCAACACAATTGAACCCACTAACAGCCCCATGTAACCAAATAAATAGGTTTTCTGGTTCATCATTGCAATACACTTGAACAGCATCATGATTCCGACGGCTACGGTCATTAATGTTGGATGAAACTGCAAGTATTCCAGCAAAAATGTGGCTTGTATGGTTGTCCACACCGCAGAGAAAAACACGATCAATAAAGCCGAAAGGTTAAAGTTGTCCATTCTGCCCAATATAAACAGCGGCATCATGATGGCAAAAAATCCGTAAGACCAACCGAAGATCATGCTTAGCGCGAGCCCTAAAGAGCAGCCGAACCAAATTCGTAAGGTTTTCATTGTCGCCGCCTAGTAAATGAAGTGGAACCAGCTTGCGAGGTGAATCTGTGCTTGCGCCATCAACTGCCAGAAAATGCTGTTGTCTGGGTACAAAACAATGGTAGCGCGAGAGCCGACAAACAGTGCTGGTGGTAACTCATCGCTGCTGGTTAGGTTCACTCGTGTACGCTGCGCATCACGTACCCAGCGGTTGTTCACTTCCACTTTGGTTAGTGCGCCATTAGGCGTTTGTTGTGCGGCTGCTACACCGTAATCGCGGCTAGCTAAATCAAAGTCGTACACCGAACCTGGGTTGGCATCAAATGTGACCAAGGCGTGGAAAGTCTTGTCTACGTTCGCGACGGATTTTTCACGAAAATCAGCGGCTACCCAGAGTGATCCTGTTGGTACAAACGTCAGCAATGGCATGTTGGTGTTTGCCATCGTGCCAACTTCTAGTTGCAGGTTGGTCACGACACCATCACTGGGAGCGAGTACCGCGGTATTTGCCAAATCAAGTTGCGCCTTTTCGATGCCGTTTTTGGCAATTCGAACGGCGGTGCTTTGACCTTTTTGGTCGCCTAATTGCGCCTCAATGACTTTTAAGTTTTGTCGTTCCGCTTTAAGCGCTGCACGTGATACCTGATTTTGGGCAAAGGCATTATCGAGTGTCGATTGAGAGATGACTTTCTGCTTCGATAGTGTCAGTAAGCGGTTGTACTCGCGGTGTGCATTATCAAATGTCGCTCGTGCGCGGGCAATATTGGCAAGAGCGGCTTCGCGTTGAGAATACAGTGTTGCTTCTTTTTCATAGGCGGATTGCAGAGACAGCTCCGCCTGTTCAAGCGCTATCTTGTATTTACGATCATCAATCGTAAACAACACATCGCCTTTTTGAACGGACTGGTTATTCTCGATGAGAACGTCGGTCACTTTACCAGATACCTCGGGTGCGACTTGGACAACGTATCCTTGCACTCGTCCTTCGGTCGTTAAGGGTGCGTGGCGGTCAGCAATGATAATGTACAAAAATAGTACGATGAACAGGACAATCAAAGTTCGCATCCAGTGTTTGAATTTTTGGTCAGCCGTCATTACAAGTTCCGTTAAACATATTGGATAGCGGATTATAGAGAAGTCACTCACAATTCAGTAGAATGATAATACGAACATAAATGACCTAAAAATAGGACAATGAACGTTAGTTTTGATGATATTTACCTATTCACTCAGACGGTGGTTCACGGCGGTATAAGTGCAGCGGCAGAGGCGAATCAACTACAACGCTCAAAAGTTAGTCGTCGCCTGCAAGAATTAGAGAAATCACTCGGGGTACAGCTTTTGATTCGCACAACACGCAGCATTGAGTTGACGGAGCACGGGAAACGCTTGTTTGAGTTGGTGGGGCAGCCTATTGACCATATTCAGCAAGGTTTAAATGCCATGCATGAATATCAACAAGAGCTGACGGGCAAGGTGCGTTTAGCCATTCCTTCCGCATTGATGAGCTCTGCCGCGTTTAACGCGATCATCACCGAGTACACAACGCGGTATCCGGATATTTCGGTCGAGATTGAAAACCATCAAGAGAGTGTCGATCTCAAGCGTCAATCGTTTGATTTGCAGCTTCTTCCGAGCGTGGTCAAAGTCACCGATGACAGCTATGTGCAGTTCAGTCTTTTGCCTTATCGTAGTCACTTTGTTGCGTCAAAAGCCTATCTAGAATCGCATCCGCCAGTAAAAACGGTGGAAGATCTTAAGCAGCATCGCCTTTTAACTAATCGTTACAATGCTGATTTGCTCGATTCAGATCTGCATGTGGCGTTGCGCTCGGACGACCTCAACTTGCTGCGCTCGATGGCGATAGCAGGAAACGGCATCGCGTTTATTCCACAAATTCATTCCAAGCCTGCATTGCGAGATGGTTTGTTGGTCGAGGTGCTGCCTCAATTTGCGCATCCGAAGCAGCATCTTACTCTGATTTATCCCTCGGCCTTATTTCTGCCCAATAAAGTCAAAGCCTTGATTGAACTAATTCGAGAGAAATTTAAATAGTCAGTTCAAACCACTCTTACCTAAGGGCAAATGTGTGAGCGAAGGTCATCTTTCTAGGTTTTATTGCTCTAACATGAAAGGGTTCTGATACATTAACTGTTGCTCAACTTGTTGAGTATGGTTTGTGGTCGCACAAGATAGGAGATGGAAATGTTATCGAAAGGAAACACGGGCCTGATTGTGGTGGATGTTCAGGGCAAACTCGCTACATTAATGCATGAAAGCGACGCACTGATTGAAAATATCACGAAACTGGTAAAGGGCGCCAAAGCACTAGATTTGCCTATTCTGTGGCTAGAACAGAATCCAGAAAGGTTGGGCCCAACCGCGGAGCCGATTCGTGAAGTGCTTGAAAGCACGCATTTACCTATTACCAAGTACACGTTTGATGGTTGCAAAGAGGCGACGTTTAAGGTCGCGGTGGAGAACGCGAAAGTTGATACCTGGTTGGTTTGCGGTATTGAATCCCACATTTGCGTCTATCAAACCGCGGTTTCTCTGCGCCAGTCCGGTTATCGCGTTGAATTAGTCACGGATTGTGTCTCTTCCCGAACCGCTGCCAATAAAGCGCTCGCTCTTGCGAAGTTAACCGCTAACGGTGTGGTGCTCACTGGGTTAGAAATGTGTTTGTATGAAATGGTCGAAGATTGCCGAGCACCTGAATTCAAAGAAATTCTGGCGCTCATCAAATAGTGGAATCACTGTAATCAGCAACAACTTTATTTGAACACGCTATTCAAATTCTCGTTGATATCTTGGCAACATCGACTCGTTGCCAAGTAACCCGCCTTGGTGAATATAAATCACCGTTTTATCTGTGTTCTCTTCCAACCAAGGGGTGAGGCATTGCCACATATACGGGTCGTATAACAGGTCAAATTCGAGGTCGGTTTGCTCAAAGAGTGCTTTCCATGTGATGTAATCTTCTTCGTACAAGCGACCAAAATGGTGTTTGTTGCGCACGGTTAAAATGGTTGGGTGGCTGTTTTCACCGAGCTGGTTGAACTGCTCAGTTAAGTAATCTGCATCGCCTACGCAAGGGCAAGTTAGCACTTCTATGCCGTGTGGGCTTAAATGTTTATGAAGATATAAAGCCGTCGTGCCAGTGCCTGATGGCAGGGCGACCGCAAACTGCTCTTTACCTCTCAATCGCGTCCAATCAAGAATTTCTCGTGCTAACTGTTTGATGCCAGCTTCAGCGAGGTGGGAACGTCCACCTTCTGGAATAAGCAATGTCGATTCATCTAATCTTCGTACCTGGTGGATGTACTCACTAGGGTGGAGTTCGCTACCGATGTCTTGCATGGCGGTGATTTTCATACCCAAATCGAGAGCGCCGCGATAGTTTCCGATGGGGGAGCTTTTTAGCCAAGATGGAATGTGATGAACATAAAACTCAAATGCCCAATCTTTAATCTGGGCGAGAGCCGCTAGCGAGTACATGGCATTAGATTGAGCGGAGCCAAAGCTTATTAACGTGGTGATGTCGGGATTGTGCTCTTCCATTAACGTCATAAACTTACGTGCTTTGTTCCCAGAAAAGTGGGAGTGGAGCATGTCGTCACGTTTAAGGAAAAATTTGTGCCCATTAAAGCTATGTTGGGTGATAGGACTTTCTGAGAGTTTCATGTCGATGCTGACGGAATAAACCGTGTCACCTTTGCCATTTAAAAAGGGCGCGTAGTGTAACGCCATTAAACCCAGATAAAAAGTCTGGGTTTCAGTACAACCATTTCGGTTATTCCTGATGTTTTGACGCGCTTTTACTGGGGCTGTAATGCAATGGCTCGCCTTTCTGCTTCAAGCCACGTAAACTACGCCGCTTATTTCAACTCAATCAGAAGGCTTGGTTTTGCAAACTCTAGAACAATTAAAAACAGGACAATTAGTAGGAACGAAACAACTGAAGTTGGCAGAAGGGCTAACTGAGTTTCCTATGGAAATTTTAGAGCTTGCAGAAACGCTTGAAGTGTTAGATTTGTCTGGTAACGCACTGTCAGATTTACCACCAGAGTTGGAACAGTTGACCAAGCTAAAAATCATCTTTGCTTCCAACAACCAGTTCACCCATCTGCCAGAGGTCTTGGGTAAATTGCCAAACCTTGAGATGGTTGGGTTTAAAACCAACAAGATTAAAGTGGTGAGTGAAGCCTCACTACCAACTCAGTTACGTTGGTTGATTCTGACCGACAACGAGATTGAAGTTCTGCCAAACAGTCTGGGTGAAAGACCACGCCTAAGAAAGCTTGCATTGGCGGGCAATCGCATCAAACAACTGCCAAACAGCATGGAAAACTTGGTCAATTTAGAATTGATTCGTTTATCTGCGAACCAGTTAGAGCACTTCCCGGATGTGTTGATGAAGCTGCCTAAATTGGCATGGTTTGCTTTCGCAGGTAACCCATTCTGCAAACACCCATCTTCGTTAGACAGTGTGCCGAAAGTGACGACAAACAGTTACTCGCTTAATCATGTTCTTGGCCAAGGTGCGAGTGGTGTGATTTCTCATGCTAACTGGACTGACGCTCAATACGACTTCCCGAATGAAGTGGCGGTGAAAGTGTTCAAGGGCGAAGTGACCAGCGACGGCTACCCACATGATGAACTTGAAGCATGTTTGCAAGCCGGGCATCACAACAACTTGGTGAAATCCATCGCGCAAGTGGATGACGGTAATGAGCTTGCTTTGGTGATGGAGCTGATCCCAAACTGTTACTACAACTTGGGTTTGCCACCAACGTTGGAAACTTGCACCCGAGATACATTCCCACAAGGTTTTACGTTGACGGTCGAGCAAGTCAATTCCATTGTTGAGCAGATGGTGGACGTGTTTAATCACCTGCACGACAACAAGGTGTGCCATGGCGATTTGTATGCGCACAATACTTTGGTTAATGAGCAAGGTGAGATGATCTTCGGCGATTTTGGTGCGGCGAGCATTTACGGTTACTTATCGGACGAACAGCAAGCGGCAATCCGAACCATTGAATCTAGAGCGTTGAAGTACTTTATCGAAGATATGTTTTCTGTGTGTGAGGCGTCGGAATCGGCATCGCAAGCATTCAATCGACTAGCAGCGCTTGCAGCATAAGATTTCATTCAATCGAAATTAAAAAGAGGTATCGAATTGCTCGTTTGATACTTAGCAAAGTAGATACCTCTCAATTGAATTAGGCGCTGAGGAAGTTACTCTGATCAAGCCTCTTGATGCTCTGACGCAAGATTAATCACCGCCTCACAACCACCTTCTGGATGTGTACCAATCTTAAATTGCCAGCCATAGCGTTGGCACAAATCGTCCACAATCATCAAACCTAATCCGTGCCCATCAGAATGTGGAATGGTCGAAAAGCCTTCACCTTCATCGCGCACCGAGATGGTGTTTTCATCCATATTGATATGAATTGATCCCGAAGGTGTCGCAGCGATGCCGTTGCGAATCAGGTTGCCAAGAATAATGGTCAACACGGCATTGGTCGCGCGCGTTCTAGGGTTGCCGTCGATCTGTACATCAAAGCTGAGTGCTTTCTCATCCGCCTGAGCTTGGCTTTGGAAGATGATTTGGTTGAGTTCTTCTTCGGTGATGCTGCGCACTGGTGAATCATCTGCATTACGCTCGTAACGTACTAAGCCGAGTAGGGCATCCACCATGGTCGACATCTGCTGCGTTGCATCCTGAATTCGGTGCACTTGGCGGGTTTGGAAATCCGTGTTCGCACTTCTCGCCAGTAAGCTGCTTGAGCCTTTCATCACGGTTAACGGTGTACGCAGTTCATGACTCGCGTATCGTGCAAAGGCTTGCTCGCGCTTGATGACTTGGTTGATTTTGTGGCGGTACTCATTCAACTCATCCGCAAGGGTTTGGAACTCTTTGGCTGAGCCCTCAGGCACACTAAAGGTCTGCGTGGCATCGCCTTGGTGATGATCGAGTTGGATTTTAAGCGCATTGACGGGTTCAATCAGGCGCTGTGATAAACGCAGCAGCAGGCTACCAAACAGGAACACCAGCACGGCGACAATGGACAGCACCATTGCGACGACGAGAATGAATTCCTCTGAGGTGATCTCGATTTCATCAATCAAGGAAACCAGAATCACCGGATGCTCAACGCCTTTATAGGTGTAAGTGCTCATGTAAACCATGCGCGAGTATTCACCGTCTTCTACTTCATCAAGAAAGTGCTTTTGACCAATCAAGTATTTTTGGTAGCGCTCGGCAACCAATGAGATGTCGTTGTATGCGGTGGTGAGCAGGTCAAGCTGAATACTGCCTTGCTCTGGGTGGGACTGGAAATGTTCAATCGCTTCTTTTTTGTCGACCATAATACGACGCTCGCCCACGCGGTCTTCAGACCAAAGCAGGGAGCCGGTAATCAACAAAAAGCAGAAGATGCCAATCACGACCGACACAAAAGAGAAAAACAGAGCGAGTCGCCCTGTCATACTTTGTGTGCTTTGCGTGCTGGCAAGTAAGCGATTTATCATGCACCTGTCTCCAAGCGGAAGCCAACTTTCGGTACGGTGATCAGCACATGTTGTTCAAATGGCTTATCAAGTTGGTTGCGAAGTTGGTAAATGTGGCTGCGCAGAACGTCGTTGTTCGGCTCGTTCTCTTGCCAAAGTTGGAAGGCGATTTCTTCGCGTGTCACTACGTCTGGCGCGCTTTTCACAAGCATTTCCAGAATGGTGTAAGTGGTTGGGTTTAGCGCTAGCAGTTTATCTTGGCGGTAAGCTTTACGTGTTTTTTGGTCGATAGAAACTTCACCGTATTCCAACTTACTCGATGCGACAGTGCCACGGTAACGGCGGATCAGTGCCATCATACGCGCTTCTAGAATATCCAGATCGAAGGGTTTGGTCAGATAGTCATCGGCACCGTGTTGGAAGCCTTTGAGCATATCGTCACGGCTATCGAGCGCCGTCAGCATAAGTACCGGTGTGTTGTTGCCCGCGTCGCGAAGTTTATTACACATGGTCAGGCCATCCATGCGTGGCAGCATGAGGTCGAGCAAGATGATGTCGAAGGTGTTTTCCATCGCCAGCTTCAGGCCGAGCTCGCCGTTGTCTGCATAATCGAGTTCCATACCTGCACACTCAAAATAATCGAACAGCATGCCTGCGATTTCTCGATTATCTTCGACTAAAAGTACGCGTTTCATGTATTTCTCTCCAAGTGGGCGGGTTTTCGAAAATAAGACTTCGTCTTAACCGAACATTATTCACTAAGAACGTGAAAAAGATGTCAACAACATCTCTTTCACATTGATGTTTGTAGACTGGATTCATTCATCGGATTTAGTGGAAGAGTAGCATGTCAACCTTTAACATTCACTCTGCAACCTTTTCAAAGGTGAGCCAACACACTGAGCCTAAAACAGTTTTGTCTGTTGTGGTGCCATTCTTTAACGAGCAAGAAGTCTTGCCTGAATTTCATCGTCGTTTAGCCACCGTTTTGGATGAAATGCCAGAGCGTTGCGAAATCGTTTATGTGGACGACGGTAGCAAAGACGACAGCCTAATGATCGCGCAAAACTTTTCTCAATCTTCTAGCGACGTTCGTTGTATTGCACTAAGCCGTAACTTCGGCAAAGAGTCCGCCATGAGTGCGGGGCTGGAACACTGCCAAGGTGAAGCGGTGATCGTGATTGATGCTGACTTGCAAGACCCGCCGGAGTTAATCCCGCAAATGGTATCAAAATGGCGTGAAGGGTATGACGTGGTGAACATGCAGCGCAGTGAACGCCACGGCGAAACTTGGTTCAAACGCTTCTCGGCCGCTTGCTTTTACAAAGTGCTTAATAGCATGGCGAAATTGGATGTGCCGGAGAATGTGGGCGATTTCCGTCTACTGAGCGCAAAAGTGGTCAAACACATCAATGCGCTGCCAGAGCGTAACCGATACATGAAAGGCATTTTCTCTTGGCCGGGTTTCAAGCAAGTGACGGTTCAGTTTGAGCGTGACGCTCGTTTCTGTGGTGAAACCAAATGGAACTACCTCAAGCTGATTGGCCTTGCAATGGATGGCATTACCTCGTTTTCCATTCGTCCTTTGCGCTTAGCGACACTTGCTGGTGCGCTAGTGGCGTTCAGTGCCTTTATCTATGGCGCATTCATTGTGATGAAAACCGTTGTGTTTGGTGAGCCTGTCACTGGGTACCCATCCATGATGGTCGTCCAACTTGCATTGGGCGGTGTGCAACTGCTGTCGATTGGCCTTTTGGGCGAATACATTGGCCGCATTTTTGTCGAGACCAAGCAACGTCCTCTTTATCTTGTTCAGTCTGTTTACGAGCAGCCTGCAAAACATCAATCCATCCAAACCATGAAGTTTAAATTGGGAGAAACCGCGTAATCATGAGTATT
Organism: Vibrio sp. 1402; assembly: GCF_033340275.1. Classification (NCBI taxonomy): domain Bacteria; kingdom Pseudomonadati; phylum Pseudomonadota; class Gammaproteobacteria; order Vibrionales; family Vibrionaceae; genus Vibrio; species Vibrio sp. 1402. The sequence goes on along the minus strand of NZ_JAWOWE010000004.1, from coordinate 363,807 downwards.
AATAAAACCCATCTGTGGTTGTTGTTGGCGTTTGCTCTTTTACTCCGTCTTATTTCACTTGCCGCTTACCCTTTGATGGACACCACGGAAGCCCGCTACGGCGAAATGGCGCGCTTAATGGTGGAAACCGGCAATTGGCTTACCCCACAGTTTGATTACGGCGTGCCTTTCTGGGGGAAGCCCCCCCTGTTCACTTGGATGAGTGCTTATGGCATTGAGCTGTTTGGATTGAATGAATTTGCAGTGCGCGCACCTCATTGGTTGGCGGGGGTTGCGACAATTGTTTTTGTTGCTTTCATGGCGCATCGCGCAGGCTTTAATGCTGTCATCGCAGCGTTGGTATTGGCGACGTGTGGCATCTTTTCAATCGCGGCGGGCGCGGTGATGACAGACATGGCACTGACGTTGGCAATGACCATGGCGATGGTCGGTTTTTACTATTGCTGGCTTGGTAAAGACAAACACGACCGATTGTGGGGTTACCTCGGTTTCTTTGGCTTGGCTTGTGGGCTGTTAGCAAAAGGTCCAGTGGCGATCGTGATCATGGGCATCGCAGTATTTCCTTGGCTCGTGATTCAGCATGGTTTCTTTGGTGCCTTCAAAGCCTTGTGGCAGCGTTTTCCAATTGTGTCGGGGTTGGCGCTCATGCTGGCGATTGCTCTACCGTGGTACATCATGGCAGAAATGGCGACGCCTGGATTTATTGATTACTTCATTGTTGGCGAGCACTTTAAGCGTTTTGTTGTCAGCGGTTGGGAAGGGGACCTGTATGGCTCTGCTCATGATCAACCACGTGGGATGATCTGGGTATTCTGGCTGCAGTCGGCTGCGCCTTGGTCAATCGTATTGCCTATCTTGGCGTGGAAACGTCGTAAGGTGCTCAAAGCCATTGAAACCGATCATCAAGGTCTATTTAGCTTCCTGATGTGTTGGCTGATTTCACCAATGATCTTGTTCACCATGGCTGGGAATATTTTGCCTGCTTACGTGCTACCGGGTGTGCCTGCATTGGGTATCTTGATTGCAATGCTGGTGGATAAACACGATTTCAAATGGCTGACCGGAACGGCAGCGGTGTTGCCAGCCCTGCTTATGATTGCGATGTTGGTTTTGAATATGGGCAAAGCAGATAGCCGCAGCGACCGCATAATCTTCGCGCAAATTAATGATAATGCTCCGGTCTTCTACATTGGTAAGCGCCCGTTTTCAGGCCAGTTCTATAGTCATGGTCAGGCGAAAAAGCTTAAACATAAGAATGACTTAAACAATCTGAAGAAATTCCACCTGATTGGTAAATCGCAGCAAGTGGATAGCATGATTCATGAAAATGCGTTGAGTTGTACCAACGAGTTCACAGCAAAATCGAAACGCTCACTCTACACCTGTGTGGTTGGATAGCGGAATGCGCAAATTACCAAAGTTTGCTTCGTCAGAAAGGTATGCTTCGTTAACAAGGTTTGCTCTGGTAGGTGGTGTCGGCTTTATGGTCGACACCCTTATCTTTTCTGTGTTGTTCCATTGGTTTGGTCTGGATCTGATGTTGGCTCGTGGGATAGCATTTTTATTTGCGGCAACCACGACTTGGCTTGGTAATCGTTGGCTGACTTTCTCTCAAGCAGAAAAAACCAACCCTTTCGCTCAATGGAAAAAGTCTATGATGAGTGCCTGTATCAGTGCTTTGCCGAATTTTATTGTGTTTAAAGGCGTAACGCTCGCGCTAGGAACGCAAGGAATGATGGTCTATTTGGCTTTGAGCTTAGGCATATTGGCAGGCATGATGAGTAATTATTTGCTCAGTGCAAAATGGGTGTTTAGTAGAGGATAGAAAGGTTCGGGCTTACTCTCCTATCCTCGAGTTAAAAATTCGTTATTTGAACCAATTTTTCTTTTTGTACATCAGAGTAAACCTAAAGCTTTTCATGGGGGATGTAAAAAGGTAAATAAGCCAAGGTTTATACCTTGGCTGCCGTTAGTTCAGATTTTGATTGTTCGATTTCAGATTCCGTTTGCCACTTGCCGTTGTAAAGGTATTCACGCTCAGGAAGTGGGGCATTTGACGCCCTTAAATCAAATACCTCTTCGGTTTGATATTCTCTACTACAAACTGGAATACTAAAGAGCCTTGATTCTGGCTTTGCTTCAAACAGCTTTTTATGATCATCGACCTCTTTACAATCCAGTTTGTAGACCTCTGACAGTTGCGTGACCATGGATTCTAAATCCGCTTCAGTTTTAAAGAAAACATAACAATCTGATCTATCTTGTGAGCGAAAGATAGTCTTATGAGCAGTATCTCGATATCTGCATATGTCATGCTTAAAATAGAACTGGATCACTTTCCTTTTTTTATTGTAGTCCGCAAACAGCCAATCCTCACGCTCTCCGATTCTCACTTCTGTTGGTTCATCTGGTTGGCGTTTAAGCATTTTAAAGGAGACTAATATAAAAGCACCTGCACCTGCTAACGCCATCGGGCCAACCATCGCTACCATCACCACACATACCACTGCACCTATCCAGCCAACGGCTTGCATGGCGGTATTCACCCACTTAGGCATGTTGCGACGTTTCTTCATCACAAAGCCTTTGTCAGAAAAAATATAGTCATAGCGATAGTCGAGGCCAATCGTAAGGTAAAAGGCTCCAGACACCATCACCGATAAAATAAAAGAAAAAATAGTTACGTCAACCGTGTCACTCGTATGTATAAACAAAGTTAATAGGAATGGGGCGATCACAAATGGAAACGCAAAAAGTTTAAAGTAATAGCGAAATGGTTCCTCTACATCATACTTATGCCATGTTCTGACGTTATCGCCTGCGAGTATTTCTTGCTCTTGTGCCTCTTGATAAACTGCCAACTCTTCTGGGGTGACGTAAAATGGTGAATATGCCAAGAACTAATCCTTATTTATAAGTGGATAAAGATTATCCGAGTCTTCTAGTTGCTGTAATGTTTTTGGTGTGATGCAAAGAGATTCTTCTCTAGCAAACTTAGTTGCGAAGAATGGTAGGTAGCCTTCGGGGGAACGAGAGCACTCTTTCAGTCCAGCATTGTCATATCGTGTTTGATAAATCCAAGGGGTAATTAGAGTCAATACGATAGAAACAGCAAGAGAACCTAAGATCAAATATTGTAAGCCGTTTCCATATACTTGATCCCAGCGTTTCTTTTTAAATGCAAAAAACAAAGCACTGATTAACCCTCCAAGTAATACGAAGCCAAATGGAATCATCGCTAAGTCAAACCTTGAGTAAACCGCAACGTCTCCAATTTGGGAAGTTAGCGCTGAGATTTTTTGATATCCAAAGTAAAAACAGAAGCTCGTTAAGCCAGCAAGGAGCAATAAACCACTTAAATACATAAATTGACTAACCAGAAGTTTAGGCTTGGTTTGTGTACCTTATGTTTTTGCATTCTCAAAAACATAAGGTACGGGGGCAGGTTGATACCTGGAGCCCTTTTTTTAGTGCTTGTTGTGAACTATAAAACGGAAGTAGCTTGCTGTTCACCTGCCGCTTTTAAGCGTTCGATTTCAGATTCCGTTTGCCACTTGCCGTTGTAAATACGTCGCCATTCAGGAAGTGGGGCGTTTTTAGCTCTCAGGTCAAAGGTATCGGCTACCGGAAATTCAAGGCTGCGAGAAGGGATATCTTCAATTCGAGGTTCAGGTCTTCCTTCAAAAAACGCTTTATGGTCTGGAAAATCAATACATTCAATGTCGTATTTGTTTGAAAGGGTCTCTAGCATTGCATCTAGGTCTTGAACAGTCCTAAAGAATATGTAGCTATAACCACGAGTTTGAGCTCTGAAGATGGTATGCTTCTCTAGGCTCCATTTAGAACACTCGTCATACTTGTGGTAGAAGCGAATCACTTTACGCTTTTTGTTGTAGTAGGCGAACAGCCAATCTTCTGTCTCTGCTACTCGAACTTCCGTAGGTTCGTCAGGCTGACGATTTAGCATACGAAATGAAACCAGTATAAACCCTCCAGCACCGACAAGAACCATGGGCCCAGCAATACCTACCATTACTACACAAACTATAGCACCAACCCAGCCCATGACCTGCGTTGCTGAGTTTACCCAATTAGGTAAATCACGTCGCTTTTTTATCACTAAGCCGTTGTCGGACAAGGTGTAGTCATAGCGATTGTCTAAACCAAAAGTCAAATAGGACACTCCAGACATGATTATCGTCAGACCCGATAAAATGTAAGTTAAGATCATTTCACTACTATCATGTAGGAAATAGGTAAGGAAAAATAATGGGCTAACTGCGGCTATAGCAATCGATAAATATAAGTATCGAAAAGGTTCCTCAATATCGTGCTTGTGCCAGGTTGCAAGATCTTTCCCCTTTAGAATTTGTTGCTCTTGTTCTTCTTGGTAGGCCGAAAGTTCGTCTGGCGTGATGTAAAAAGGTAAATAAGCCAAGGGTTACTCCTGTAAGCTAAGTTCACTAGCATCAGAAGTTAATGAACTTCTGATCGTTGCTTGTTTAGTATTGTCTGAAATCGCCGTATAAGTTGCACGCTGTTTTGCATTATTTTGGAACCAGTACTTACGGCTTAATTCGTTTTTATCATCAAGGATGTATTCAATCTCAAATGCTAGATAGTTAGCTGAGTCTTTCATTGGTAAAGTTAATTTATAGACGCTTTGAGAATCTGAGGAATCCGTTGAACTATTCAACGTTTCTAGATTTACTCCAGTGTACCAAGCTCCCGACATCAGTCCCTCCTCTGTTACAGAAGTATTTGTCCGAAGTTTTATGCCATCTCTTGCATTATTGGTGGGAACTTGGATATGTAGCTCAATACCAAACAATTCTTGTTTTGCTGCTGGGTACTGTGTTGATGAATTCGGAACGGTACGCATCATTGGTGTTTGGCAGATTAAAGGTTTATCCATTATGGTTTTTAACTCAAAAAGGGCCTCTTGTACTAAAGAAGAATTATGCTTTTCTCTCTTTACCAAGCTTGAGGATTGACTCCAACGTGCTTTATCTGGGTGATAGCCCCAAGGAAGTTTATCTAACCATTTTTGATAATCGTCTTGTTTAAGTTTACTCATGATATGATTACTAAGAAGGTAAACCGCAGTGAGTCCCATAATGACAAACATTACTGGTCCTCCAAAGAGAACGTTTGCCGACCATATACCTGTTATTCCACCAATGGCCTGAAAGGCACCAACGACCGTTAATCCGGCCAACGAAGAAAAGTTAAAATACCCAGCGATTCTTGCATCTCTTTCTAGGTCATCGATGCTATTTAAAACACGATAAGCCTCTATTCCTGACGCTAGTGCACCTATGATCCCAGTAACTGCAAGCCATTTATTGAAGGTTTTTATGTCGTCTATTATTAGGTGCTCGAAACCATCGGCTTGATCTGCAATTAGCTTTTTAAGCCTTATCCGTGAGTGTGCTCTGAGTTGGGCTTCACCTTTCACGCTATCCCATAGCTTACCGGTGCGAATTCCCGTCCAAGCGTTTACTGTATAAAAAAGCTTTTGCTGAATATCCAAAAATTCATCTGAGGACATTAACCCCGTGTCTTGGATACTACTCATGGCATCACCAAGCGCGATGCAGTTGAATATTAGTGCTAAAAAGCCTAGGCCACCTGCATTCTCGAACAGTTTATTCAAATCATCGAGCTTATTCATAGCGATCCGAGTTCTAAGCTCGACGGTTCTTTGCGGTAGATCATCGGGTAATTCAATATATTGTGGGTACTCCAATGTAGTTACAGCGAGTGCCTTCTTAATTCTCTTTTTATTTTTTAAAGCTGTTGTGTATTTAGAGTCGGCTTTGCGGTTGTTTTTCTGGAAGTCAGCAATGACCGCATCGTTTTTCTTGAGCTCACTTAGGTAATCATTTACGCGTGTTTTCCATTTTTTAAAATCGCGAGCGTAGCTTTCATTTACAGTCACCGGCATATTGTGTGCCATATGCTCTGCAATAACGGCTAACAAATAATAGCTCTGACGGTTCAGAGGTTTAGCGAAAACAGGCATCAGTAAAATCGATGCTTGTGAAGTCATGCTAACGCCAAACTCTAAAACTCCTTTTGCAAGTGCACCTATTGCAGATTTAAAGATAATGTCCAGCTCTTGGAAACCTTTGGCGATATCCTTGAGAAAGTCCGTTTCCGCAGTGTTTGGGTTGGAAACAAAGTCCATGATCTTAGAGTACATATTCACGCGGTTGCTTGTATCAGATATCTGGTCCATCAACTGATTATCAGGTTCAGGATTGTCTGAGACGATCGACTGTTCATCAAGCGCCTCTGTAATATTCTTCTCCATCACTTTAAATAAACTACGACTAAACCCTGAGGCATAGAGAGCAAGTAAACTGGTTGGTTTTTCCCATTGGCTTTCAGCCCACTGTCGGTCTTCTTCTTGCATCACCAGAGTAAATGACTCAACGGCTTGCTTGTGCAGTTGATACAAGCTGTACTGCGTGTCTTCGCTGTATAGGTCGAAGGTTCTCTCAAGATGATGAGGTGTCAAAGATTCCATTACAGCAATAAAGTCGCGTTTGACCGAAACCACTTGGGCTAGCATGGTTTCTTTTTGTTCTGACAGCTCTTGCATCTCGCTCAGCATTTGCTTCCAGTTGAGCTGCTGACGCCAGCGTTCAGTCGCTATCCATTGTTCGTATTTACCAAAACGGCTCGCAGAAATTCGATATTTGTCCTGTATCGCTTTAGCAATGTCACTTTGGGTATGTTGGTGTGATTCAATCGCTCCAGCGGAAAATTTAGCAGGATAGCCGGACTGAACTGAGCTTTTGTTCTGCTCTGCCAAATTAAGTTGGTGAGAGGAGTCATAATAGTCAGCCATGTCGGTATAAAACGACAGCTCTTCGCCGTTACGCTTAACGCTAGCTGGCATGTCTATCTCGTCACTTGATCCAAACATACACAGTTGCATGGCAGTCTGCATCAAGTTCCACTGGTTTGAAAACTGGTCAGTGAAAAGGCGGTAAGGGCTTGCGGCACCAACAAAATGCAGTGACATATCTTGAATGTCTGCGGCGTAATCTTTTATCGCGACGAAGTAGCCTGATTCTTCTTCTGGAATCGCAGAGGTTAAATCGCTTTCGACTGCGACAGGTTTAAAGACAGAACCATCTTCATCTGCTTTGGTGGCGATGCCAGAATCCGCAAAGCGACCATCATCGACGGCAGAAGATTCAATATCAGCGACTTGGGTTAACTTATCTATTGGTGCAATGTTGTGCTGATTCTCGTTTGAGGACAGAACAATGGTTTGCATGCGATCGATATGATTACTCGGATTGTTAAGTACGCGCATGAACGTGTGCCATGTCCACCGGTGCTCAGAGAAGCAAATTGATAGTACGCTTCCGTTGACGTAAGTAAGGAAGGGCTTTGCATCTTGTGGTGTCCCACGCTGCTCTGATTTTGGGCTTTCTGATTCTCCCAACTTATAGAGCGTGAATTGCGTTCCTTTGATTTCGTATTCGTCTAAGCTTTTGTTGATTGCATCATACACATACAGCCAACCGTCGCGCAGTTGACGCAGGGTGTAACCAACGGTATTGAGTTTGGCTGGGCCTTGGCCTTTCCATTCTTCAGGCAAACCAAAAGGTTGTGTCTCTTCTGTTTCTAGCTGATCGATGGCATAGCGGACTGGGATAAAGTGCGCAGGTGATGCTTCCGTTGCTTCCTTCTCAGTTTTTAAATTGAGAGGCTCTGGTTCAGACGGCGGTGGCGGATCGATTTTTTTTGTTTCTCCCTCCCAAAACATACTGCGCTCTGGGGGTGAGCCAGCAAGATCATCGGATTCCGTGGTTGGAACGATATTCAGCGATTTCAGTGTACCATCGCTTTCAAATGCCTGAACGGCCTCCTCATAGGTATAGCTGTTGTCATACCAGAACATAGAAGTTTTTGGGGGAAGTGGATTATTCATCGTTAGCCCATGTTTAAGAGTTTTATTCTATTACGCAAATATCGCACCAAAATAAAGCAATTAAAAATCAATGAGTTAGATTTTTATGGTTTTGCTTCAATCAAATAATTGTTTGTTTTTCCAATAAGTTGGTTGGTGTTTACCATTTTTTGTATTGATTGAATCAAAGTTTGAGTTGTGAGTGATGCCTCAATGAGCCGACAAAACAAAAGGGCTCCAGAGTTAACTCTGGAGCCCTTTCTAGTATTTAAGCTCTAAATAATTAGCGACGCTTTGGTTTACGTTGACCAGCTGGTTTGCCTTGTCCTTGCGGGCGACCTTGGCCTTGCGGCTTGCTACCTGCCGGGCGGTTTGCACCGTTGCCGCTAGGACGTTGGCCGTTGCTTGCAGGGCGTTGACCACCTGTAGCTTTGCCAGAACCGTTACGGTTACCAGATGGCTTACCATCTTTTGAACCGCTTTCAGAGCGTTTGTTCAAATGACCACCGAAGCCTGGTTGATTTTTGGTATGTTTGGTTGCAAAGCGGTTTGCCCCGTGACGACCAGATTTACGACGTTGCGCAGGTGTTTGTGCTTCAATGTCTTCTGCAGGAACGAGACAGCCTTGTTTGTCACCAATCAAATGTTTTTTACCCATACTGACTAGGGCTTCACGGATCATTGGCCAGTTTGCTGGATCGTGGTAACGCAACAGCGCTTTATGTAGGCGACGTTGACGTTCACCTTTTGCTACAGGTACATCTTCACGTTTTTTGTACTTCACGCGTTTCAGAGGGTTTGTCTCTGAGTAGTACATCGACGTTGCGTTACACATTGGCGAAGGGTAGAAGTTTTGTACTTGGTCACATTCGAAGTTGTTCTTTTTCAGCCACAGAGCAAGGTTCAGCATGTCTTCGTCTTCTGTGCCTGGGTGCGCAGAGATAAAATAAGGGATTAAGTACTGCTTCTTGCCTGCTTCTGCACTGTATTTCTCGAACATCTCTTTAAAGCGATCGTACGTACCCATGCCTGGCTTCATCATTAGATCAAGAGGACCTTTCTCTGTATGTTCCGGTGCAATCTTCAAGTAACCGCCTACGTGGTGAGTCACGAGCTCTTTCACGTATTCTGGTGATTCAATCGCAAGGTCGTAACGTACGCCAGATGCAACCATCACTTTCTTCACGCCTTCAACTTTACGCGCTTCGCGGTATAAATCGATCGTGTGTTTGTGGTCTGTGTTTAGCTTGTTACAGATGCCCGGGAATACACAAGAAGGACGACGACAGTTCGCTTCCGCTTTTGGATCTTTACAGCCCAGGCGGTACATGTTTGCAGTCGGGCCACCAAGATCGGAAATTGTGCCGGTAAAGCCCGGAACTTTGTCGCGAATTTCTTCAATCTCGTTGATGATAGACTCTTTCGAACGGTTTTGAATGATTCGACCTTCATGCTCGGTAATCGAACAGAAAGAACAGCCACCAAAGCAACCACGCATGATGTTCACAGACGTCTTGATCATGTCGTACGCAGGAATTTTTGCTTTCCCGTACATAGGGTGAGGGACACGCGCGTAAGGCAGGCCAAACACAAAGTCCATCTCTTCGGTCGTCAATGGAATTGGAGCTTGGTTTACCCAAAGTTCACGATCACCATGGCTTTGAAGTAACGCTCGACCAGAGTACGGGTTCGTTTCTAGATGCAATACACGGCTTGCATGCGCATAAAGAATGCGATCGTTTCTTAGCTTTTCAAACGAAGGTAAACGGACCGCAGTCGTCGCAGCATCGTGGCGTGATGGGCGAATCGTGATTGGTTGTGCAACTGGCTCGTCTTTTTTAGTTTCACACTGAGTTTCTACTTCGTATGGGTTCTTTGGTACGAACGCTTCTTTACGAGGTTTTTCAATGCGAGAAGAATCAATAACCGTGTAGCCTTCTGGCGCCGCTGGCAAGTTCACGGCAGTACCACGAATATTGGTCATGGTGCTGATGTCTTCGCCGTTTGCGATGCGATGTGCTACTTCGACAAGTGCGCGCTCTGCGTTACCAAAAAGTAGGATGTCTGCTTTTGCATCAAACAGTACAGAACGGCGAACTTTATCTGACCAGTAATCGTAGTGCGCCACACGGCGTAGGCTAGCTTCGATACCACCTAAAACAATAGGTACTTCTTTGTATGCCTCACGACAACGCTGAGAGTAAACCAAAGTCGCGCGGTCTGGGCGTTTACCACCTTCGTTATTCGGTGTGTACGCGTCATCGTGACGAAGCTTTTTATCCGCAGTGTAACGGTTGATCATGGAGTCCATGTTACCCGCAGTGATCCCGAAGAACAGATTTGGCTTACCAAGTTGCATGAACGCATCTTTATTTTGCCATTCTGGTTGAGCAATGATACCGACACGGAAACCTTGTGCTTCTAGCAGGCGGCCAATGATAGCCATACCAAAGCTCGGGTGATCCACATAAGCGTCACCGGTTACAATGATAATGTCACAGCTATCCCATCCTAGGGCATCCATTTCTTTGCGACTGGTCGGCAAGAAAGGTGCCGTACCAAAACACTCTGCCCAGTATTTTTTGTACTCATGAATAGGAGTGATGTTATTGGTCATATTTTGCTCTCTGTTCCAGGGAGCGCGAATTATAGCGATTTGATTATCAGGTATCTATAACAAACTCATCTATTCAAGCTTAGTTCATCGAGTTTTATTTGGTTTGTAAAAATATCAATGCTCTATCGGCGATTTTCTGTCTAATTTCACCTTGAAAGCCTCATGGTTATAGATCGGTTCATGAAAAATGTCGCAATCTTAATACAAAGCATAAGCAATGGTGTGCTTATATGGGGTAAAGCCTATAATCAAATTAGTGCATATTAAATGCAAAAGGCTGAGCTGCTCTGGAAATAGTTCTAAGTCGATAGGCTTATCGTTGACACAATCCATCTATAAAGAGGATCGGCAGGTCCCAACTGGAATGTCGCGAATTGACTGTGAATTTTGAGCCTTGGGCTAATTACAAAAAAAGGGGCTAGGGTATGAGTGAATCTACGACAACAGTGCATCCAAAAATGCAAACGACTTCCAGTCTAACTCCTGTTATAGAGTGGTCTTACGATATTGATACTCGCGAGTTCGAATGTGATCAGCAAGGAATGGCAAAGGCATTTGGGATAAGTACGCCAGTAACCAGCCTAAATAACTTGTTTGATCATATGCTGATGGGGCAACAAGAAACGCTAAAACAACGAATTCTAGAAGTGGAACTCTTTGGCGGACGGGGGCGGTTTTCTTGTTGCATGATGCTAAAAAACGTTAACTTAGTGCACGTTACTATTAGTTTTGAAAGGCTCAATAAGCGCATTATCCAAGGCACTATCATTCCACAATTAACAATCACTGGTTGCGAGGAGTTAGCGAAAATTCTCGAAACGATTTTTGATTTGCCAAATGTAGGCGTTTTAGTTGCCGATGAAGATACGCGCATCTTAGGTTGTAACCGTGCCTTTGAGTTGCAAATGGGCTATCAAAACCGAGATCTGGTTGGGCTTAAAACTCATATATTCAGTACCTCTCACCATAGCCAAGCGTTTTATGATCAGCTGTGGCAGCAAATTAATGATGAAGGATGTTGGTGTGGTAACTTGCTGAGCAAAACAGCAAACGGTAGCAACCAAGCTCATCATCTTTGTATTTACCGACTTACGTTTCATTCTGGACGAATTCTTTATCTCGGATTTTCTACGGATATTTCTGCTTCGTTGTTGTGGATGAAAAATCGTTGTGAACAACAGCATGATTGGGCTGCCTTTTTACCGACGAGGAAAGAATTTGAACTCCAATTAGCAACCTTAGCGAATGAAAGCAGAAATAAAGAACTCAACATTGTTATGACACTCAGACCCAAGTTTTCGGAGAGATACTTGCTTGAACAGCAATTAGGTTTTGCAGATTTTATTATGCGAAGTCGCTACACCAGTATTGCGGGGCAGTTATCTCGGGATGTGTTTGTCGTATGCTTGCAGACCCCTCATTGTCAATGGTTGAGCCCGGTTCGTTTGATCCAAATTGCCATGAAAGGGTTCTTTAATGAGCTTAGAAATGAAATGGGCACAAAAATGCATGCCACTATCGTTAAAGGCCAAACTGGTGTGTCAATCCTTGGCTATGATACGAACCGACCAAGACAAGCGCTAGCACATGCAGCGCAAGCGATGTTGTCCTCTATTTCCGGTGAAGGCAGCTATTTCAACTTTTACGACAGTGAACTTCACTCTGAATTAGTGAAGCGCCAACATCTCGAGGCGTTTTTGGAGGCGCAAATAGAGAGTGGGCTAGTGGACGTTTACTTTCAACCGATTATCGACGTTCAAACCGGAAGAGTGGTTAAGTTCGAGGCTCTCGCACGCTTCTATGATGAAAATGATGCGTATTGTACGCAAAAGATGATCGCTATTATTGAAGATCTAGAACTCATAGCGGCACTTGATGATGTGGTCTGCCAAGCTGCGTTGAAGCACTTTCCGCGCTTACAAGAAATTTATGGCGAGGAAGTGGGCGTGACCATCAATCGCTCCCTCAATACGAAATTGGATTCTCTTCAGATCCTTCAGCGGTCGCATGATTTGATTAAAGCCAGTGGTGTAGACCCTAAGCGAGTAACTATCGAGCTAACAGAAACCGCGTATTTTGAACAAGATGAGGAGCATACTCGAGCTCTAGAGGAAGTGCGGAAAGAGGGCATTGAGATCGCGATTGATGACTTCGGTACTGGGTATTCTTCTTTTTCTTATCTAGAAAAAGGGCAGTTTGATTTACTGAAAATAGACCGAAAATTCGTCAAGAACATTCATAAAGGGAGCACTAGCTATAACATTGTGAAAATGGTCACCGAGCTTGCACAGCAAATGAATGTAAAAGTGGTTGCTGAAGGCGTGGAATCTAAGCAAGAACTTCAAGTATTGGCAGAAATCGGTGTCGATTACATGCAGGGCTTTCTATTTTCTGCTGCCGTGCCTGTCGATTTGATGGATAAAGCGGACAGTTATGAGCATCTGTTCTCTGACATCGCGATTGAGTCTAAGCAAAGTGATGTGTTGCAATCTTTGAGCCATGAACAAGTCAGGTCTATGGACCCTGGAGAACCGCTCTCCTTGGCAGTGGAGTACATGAATTTGAATCCAAGCTCGCCTTTAGTTGTTCTCAATGAAAATCGTTGTGTTGGGTTAATTACGAAAGAGACGGTGAATTTACACCTAACGCCTTCGATGGGAACAGAGCGAGAAACTGAACGAGAAAGCCGAATTTGGAAACGTCCTGTTAATCAGATAATGAGCACCGAATTTGTGTTGGTTGATGAGGATTTACCTGTCTCTGTTATTCGAGAGTTGGTTAAAACCGGGATTCGTTTCCCTTGGGTACTGTGTAATACCAAAGAAGAGTACCGTGGAGTTTTAACGCAGGAAGACGCGTTGAAGTATCTTGCTTCTCTGTGAATAAAATTGTCTTACCGTTTTAGCTCATTTGGGGGCCGACTTTCGGTGGTTTGGCGATAGTTGATTTGATATTATCGCCCCCCAAAATGACTTTTGAGCGTGCATTCAACATGATTCAACAATTGCTGGTTACTTTCCCTCCGATGCTATTTGGCGCACAAGCGCTACTGACTTTGCTTCTAATCAAGGGCGATATTTGTCCTGGTCAGCGAGGACGTCTTCATAAAATGTTGCCTGCAGTAGCTGTATTGTGGCTCGCTGTTGCGTCACTTCGCATTGAAGCATTTATGATCGTGTTTGCTATTTTCTACTTCTATTCTCAGGTTCAAACCAAGAAAACGCGTGAAAAAGGGCCACTATGGGCGATGTATTTAGCGAATGGTTTGGCCTTTGCGTATGTGAGTATTCAAGTATTTGAGCAATCAAGCTGGCCAGCATCGATAGCGATAGCGCTAATGATATTTTTCCTTGGGGCGTCATTTTCTCAATTGCTGCTTACGATAGCTCGCAGCAGATTACAGGCATTTCACCGTATTTTACCAGTTACGGGCATTGTGTCTGGAATGCTATTAGTCATCGCAACGTTGTTTGCTTCTTACCAGTTAAATGAAGCTGCACTGAACGCTGCAACACAGCCAATCTTGCTGTCTTTAGCTATGTTAATTTCTTCAATTATTGTGTGGTGTTGGCATATTTTTACGCATAAGAAACCAGAAAAGGTGCAACTGAGCGTTGCCTTGTTGCTAGCACTCGCGTCGATGACGAGCCTGCAAGGTTTATTCTCTCTCGCGGCTTAACCTCTATTCTAAAGACAAAGCTAGACGGCTTATATCCAAGTGCTTTCTTGGTGCTTGGGTATAAGGTGATCACGTTTTAGATCGCACTCACTTTAAATTCGCGTGATTACTACTACGCTTATTTATATACCTTGTCCAAGAGGAGAGTCGCGATGGATTTAAGCAATGTAGGTAATCTGGACAGCACTATTTTGCTAGGTATCGTCAACGAAAAGCTACGTTTAGAGTGCGACAGTTTTGACGAGTTAGTATCAGTGTATGAGATGGATGTAGAGTCTGTAGTCGGCAAGCTTGATATGCTCGGTTATCAGTACGATCCATTGACTAACCAATTTAAAGCATATCAACGCTAAGCCTTTCATAATCCAAATCTTTTAAGCCACCTTGATTCCGTCAAGGTGGCTTTTACATTGTAGCCTCGCGGTTGCGAAAAAAGCTTGTAAGTAACGCTTTTCTTTCTCTGAGTGACGCGTTGCAGCAAACAAGCGACGCCATAAGCCTTGGCCGAAAGGTTTACTGGTAATAAGACCTTGGCGAGAAAATTCAGAAATCGCCCAATTGGGTAGTGCCGCCACCCCTAATCCAGCAGAGACCATCTGAACTAACATGAGAGTGTTGTCGGCTTGCTTCCATTTCGCAGGTTCTATTCCTGCTGGCTGAAGAAAGTGTTTTACGACGTCTAGCCTTTGTTTTTGAACCGGATAAGAGAGCATGGTTTGATCTGCGAGATCTTGCGGCTCAATAATTTCTTTTTCCGCCAATGGGTGGTTGGTTGCGGTAATTAAACGCATTTCAAAGTCGAATAGAGGCTCGTAGTGGACTTCGGATCGAGGTTGGATATCGGAAGTAATAACGAGATCGAGTTCGCCTGCCAATAGAGCTGGGAGTGGTTCAAAGCCAAAACCAGAGGAAAAGTCCAATGTTACGCTAGGCCAAGCAAGTTGGTACTCCCTAAGTGCAGGCATTAGCCATTGGAAGCAAGAGTGACATTCAATGGCCATATGTAATCGGCCATTGACGTCTTCTTTCAAGCTCGCTAAATCATTTTCTGCTCTTGCGAGTTTCGGAAGGATATCTTCTGCAAGACGCAATAGGATTTCTCCCTCTGAAGTGAACTTCACCGGACGAGTCTTTCTCAGGAACAGTTGCCCTCCAATTCGCGCCTCCAAATCTTTGATCTGATGAGACAGTGCCGACTGAGTGAGATGTAAAGCGGTCGCTGTTGCCGTTAGAGAGCCAGTGTCTCGAAGCGAAGTGAGTGTCCGCAAATGTTTTAGCTCTATCATGAATTCCTTTCATCCTTTGTTGCTCGCTATGAACAGAATAGCAATCGTGTAAATAACTTAACGACAAAAAATGGATATGTAAACGTCTAGACGTCTATTTGTTGTGTTTATTTGCGAATCATGTCGCCTCATGATGAATTTTTTTAATAAACAAGTTGAATAAATGGACGTTGTTCAAACCGCAGATGAGAGCGATAGTTTAGCCATCCAGACATCTTTCATGACGAAAGATACTCTGACCCAAACAAATTAAACAAGATTGAAAAAGGAATAGGGACATGGCTACAACAACGCACGTACTAGGTTATCCACGCATCGGTGAAAAACGAGAATTAAAATTCGTTCAGGAAAAATACTGGCGCGGAGAAATTGATCAAGCAGAGCTTAAAAAGGTTGGAGCAGATCTGCGCGCTAAAAACTGGCAAACGCAAACAGATGCTGGCTTGAGTTTTACCACCGCTGGCGATTTTGCTTGGTACGATCATGTACTGACGACCACGTTGTTACTGGGTCACGTGCCAAAACGTCACGCAGACGGTTTCCCTGATTTGGATACGCTATTCAAAGTGGGTCGCGGTCAATCTCAAGCGGGTTGCGGCTGTGCGGGCGCTGCAGCATCGGATATGACTAAATGGTTCAACACAAACTACCACTACATCGTACCTGAATTTAGCAAGGACGATACATTTGAAGTGAGTTGGCCTCAACTGTTTGAAGAAGTCAACGAAGCAACCCAAGCTGGGCATAAAGTGAAGCCAGTTTTGCTTGGTCCAGTCAGTTATCTTTACTTAGGTAAAGAGGTAGAAGAAGGGTTCGATCGCCTGACGCTACTGCCACGATTGCTTACGGCTTACCAAGCTATTTTGGCAAAGCTCGCAAGTCAAGGTGTTGAGTGGGTTCAGATTGATGAGCCAATTTTGTCACTGGAGCTAGAAAGCAAATGGGCTGATGCGTTCAAGCTAGCGTACCAAGTGATTCGAAGCGATGTAAAAGTGCTGCTAACGACGTACTTTGACTCTATAAGCGATACGCTAGACAAAATTGTAAAGCTACCAGTGGATGGTTTACATATCGATTTATCTGCCGCGCCTCAGCAGCTTGACGACGTGGTTGCCAAACTACCGGAGGGGTGGGTGCTGTCTGCTGGCGTGGTCAACGGTCGTAACGTGTGGCGCTCGGATTTGAGTGCGCAACTTGAACGTCTACAGCCAGTAAAAGAAAAACTGGGCGACAACCTTTGGGTTGCGAGCTCATGCTCTTTGCTACATAGCCCGGTTGATCTGGAACAGGAAACAGAACTCAGTGAGGAAGTGAAAAGCTGGTTTGCGTTCGCAAAACAAAAAGTAACAGAAGTCGCCTTGCTTGGCCGCGCACTCGATGGTGATCAAGATGCGATTCTCGCTTGTGATACCTACAGCCAGCCAATCAAAGCACGTAAAACGGCAACGCATGTGAATAAGCCACAAGTTCAAGCACGTTTAAACAGTATTACTGCGTCACTTGCCGAGCGCAGCGCACCTTACGCGGAGCGTGCTGCGCATCAAGCTGAAGTATTGGGCTTGCCTTTGTTGCCAACAACGACAATCGGCTCTTTTCCTCAAACGGATGAAATCCGGGTGCAGCGCAGCGCTTATCGTACAGGTCAATTATCTGAGTCTGAATATATCCAAGCACTTAAAGGACATATTGCTGACGCAGTAAAACGTCAAGAGGCGCTCGACCTAGATGTGCTAGTTCATGGTGAAGCAGAGCGTAACGACATGGTGGAATACTTCGCTGAGAACTTGGCGGGTTTTCAAACGACCAAATTTGGTTGGGTACAGAGTTATGGTTCTCGCTGTGTGAAACCTGCCATTGTAGTTGCTGACATTGAACGTGAAAAACCGATCACAGTTGAATGGTCGACGTACGCACAATCGCTAACCAGCAAACAGATGAAAGGCATGTTGACTGGACCAGTAACGATTTTATGTTGGACGTTCCCACGTGAAGACATCACACGTCAAGAAATTGCGCAGCAACTTGCTTTGGCACTACGTGATGAGGTGTCTGACCTGCAAGATGCAGGCATCAATATCATTCAAATTGACGAGCCAGCCATTCGAGAAGGTTTACCACTCAAAAAACGCGATCACAAAGCGTACTTAGAATGGGCCGTAAATGCGTTTAAGGTCTCTGCGGCAAGTGCAAAACCAGAAACTCAGATTCACACTCATATGTGTTACAGCGAGTTCAATGAAATCATTGATTCGGTTGCGGCACTCGATGCGGACGTCATTACCATTGAAACATCTCGCTCAAATATGGAGCTGCTGAAAGCATTTGAAGAGTTCAATTACCCGAACGAAATTGGCCCTGGTGTTTATGACATTCACTCACCAAACATTCCTACGGAAGAATGGATTGAAGGTTTAATCAAGAAAGCGGCAGAAAAAATTCCGGCTCAACGTTTGTGGGTAAACCCAGATTGTGGTCTGAAAACACGAAACTGGAAGGAGACAGAAGCCGCATTGGCAAATCTGGTTTCAGCGGCGAAGAAGCTCCGTGCTGAGCTGGCGTAACACATCGTTGCAGCAAATAAAAACGGAGACTGTGGTCTCCGTTTTTCTATTCTTAATTGTTAACTTTCGTTTTCAGATTATCCAATAATAGCGAATCATCGTCTCATGCCGAAAGCAACAAAAATTACTGTAGCTACTTCACCTGAGTACAAGTCTGTGCGGAAACCAACTCATCTGCCATCAACTGACCGCGAGAATTACGTACCTTAATACGATACATCAAGCCCATATCAATTTGCTTGCGAACTTCTGGGTTGCTGCAGTAGGTATAGATACTGGTATTCAGTACTTGATTTAACGGCTTTGCACCGAGTGCGCCATCGTTATAAATCATCATCATCTCTACAACATTTTTGTTGGATGAGACACGCATTATTTGCAGTGGACCGTACTCTAAAGGGAGGCCCGCAGACAAGACTCCTGCTCGGTTTGATGCCATAAGCTCAAGTTGGCGCTGATTATCATCGGTTGATGAACAGCCAGCCAGAGCACCAAATACCAAGAAAAGACACAGTAATTTTTTCATAAATTAAAACACTTTTTTGAACGGTTTCACGATTACATGATCGTAAACACCAGCCGCTACATAAGGATCGGCTTCTGCCCACGCTTTAGCATCCTCTAGAGAAGCGAATTCAGCGATGACAGTTGAGCCCGTAAATCCAGCTTCACCAGGATTGTCAGAATCTATCGCAGGCATCGGACCAGCTGTAAGAAGGCGGCCTTCGTCTTGTAGCTTTTGTAAGCGATCCAAGTGTTGTGGGCGAACGCTCATGCGTTTTTCCAACGAGTTCTCAACGTCCTGTGAAAAGATGACATACCACATAGCATAGTTCCTTAATTGGTAGGGTAAAGTGTTAATTTAACGCCTTTTTTGTGTCTCTCACAAGTGAACAACAGAAAATGTGAGATCCTTTCTAACTGTTAGCGTTGTAGGTTGACTAATTCTGAACCGGACGCGGTTTACCTTCACTGTCAATGGCTACGTAGTTGAAGGTCGCATCACAAACCATGAAGCGTTCGCCAACACCGTGAGCTTTGACGGGTTTGACCCATACTTCCAAATCGACACTCATGGATGTGCGGCCGATCTTAGTGCATTCGCCGTAGCAGCATACGACATCGCCCACACCAACAGGTTTTTTGAACGTAATGCTTGATACCGAAACGGTGACAACGCGACCACAAGAGATCTCTTTTGCCAGAATCGCGCCTGCTAAGTCGAGCTGTGACATTATCCAACCGCCAAAAATATCGCCATTGGCGTTTGTATCTGCAGGCATTGCAAGGGTACGAAGCAGCATTTGACCTTTCGGAGAGCTAATTTCTTGACTCATTGTGACATCCTAAATCTTAAAGGCGCTCAAACTAAGCGCCAACATAGTAAATACCTAGAACCAAAGGTCCTTAAAAAACCGCAGATACCGGACCAGAGAAAGTTGGTTTACAGCAGCAAGAATGGTCTGAAAACGGTACGTTGTTTGAGCGGTTTACTGATACATGGAGCAAAACAGCGACCCTAAGGTCGCTGTGAAGTCGCGGATTATAGCAAAACTGAGTTTTTAATCATCAGTGGACACATCGGATGAGTTATTTTTTTGTTCTTTTGGCATGTGTTTATAAATGTAAAAGCCAGTCACAATCATGTAGGCAAATGTCGCGATCAACATTCCAAATACTTTGAAGTTAACCCAAACATCCAATGGCAATTCGTAAGCAATATAAATATTTAGGCCAGCGAAGAATGAGAAGAAGCCAACCCAAGCCCAGTTAATCTTTGCCCAAACAGCGTCAGGTAACGTAATTTCCTTGCCTAGCATACCTTTGATGGCTGATTTTCCCAATGCGTGGCTCACTGCTAAGCCAATCGCCAGAATCGCGTAAATGATGGTGACTTTCCACTTTATAAAATTGTCGTCGTGGAAGAAAAGGGTCATGCCGCCGAAGATAGTGACGATAACAAATGTTATTAGCTGTATCTTTTCGACTTTCTTATACAGCGCATAGGTGACGACAAGTTGAATGGCTGTTGCTACGATCAGTGCACCTGTCGCCACGTAGATGTCGTACAGCTTGTATAAAGCGAAGAAAACGATGAGTGGTATAAAGTCTAGGATCTGCTTCATGATGGCAAAATCTACCTAATTATTGAATTGAAGACAGTCTAACGGAATCTGACAAGATGTGAATACTGAGGAAGTTAAGGTAAGAATAGTAACACTTAGTATATCGTACAGCCCGCAAGCTTCTTCCACGTCGAAACAGCAAATGGAAGGAATAAAAATTGCCGCGTGAAGCGGCAATAGAGTTGAGAGTTTTAAACCTTAAGCCACACGTTGATATTGGGAAATAAGCGTTTTTACATCTTCTAAATAGCCTTCCCGCAGTAAGTTATCGACCGTTGCTTCTAGCTCTTCGAGGGACATCGTGAAGCAAGTGGATTTACCAGTCATCAGGGTCAGATATTGATGATACTCTTCTTCTGTATAGTGGCCTAAGCGATCAAGTAACAGTGTTTTGATTCCATGATGAATCAAGCCGTAGTATGTATGTCGATGAAGTAACATGGCGATCTCCTTATCAAGCTCATACGCTACTCATTTGCAGCCTGCTTGACCTTCTGGATAATTCGATTTACTCCAATAATGCACATCTAGTGCCAATTCTATATTTGCAAATTAAAAAGTGCTGGAAGGTGCAAAATTCTCGTTCTGTAACCATCTTTGGATGACGACTTGAAGTGCATTTAACGTGGTGGGCTTTTCGAGCCTGTCATCCATGAGTGTCGAAATTAGCTCCAACTCTCTAGCTCCAGACTCACCAGATAAGGCAATGATTGGAACGGAGGATGTGATTTGCTTAATCCGCTGGCTGGCGTCAAATCCATTCATTACCGGCATTTGGACATCCATAAGAACGAGATCAATCTTGTGAGAGTGGAATAGTTCTACCGCAGAGGCTCCATTATTTGCTTGTAAGCTGTTGACTCCCAATCTTTTTAAATACATCTGTACCAAGGTGCGTTGCACCTCTTTGTCATCTACAATGAGCACTGTTGGTGCATCTTTACATACTTGTACGTGTTGAGCTGAATGATTTTCAGAATGTGATGCAGTTGCTTTCCAGCTATCAAAGTCCGGTGCTCTTAATGTCTCTGGTTTTGGTGCGTTTGGTACGACTGGGAAATACAAGTAGAATTCTGTGAACTCGTTCAATTCAGACTGGCACTCTATTCGTCCTCCGAAGGAGCGCATAACACGTTGGCAATAGCCCAAACCTAAGCCACTGCCTCCGCTTTTTTGATACGAGAAAAAGTCATCAAATATCTTGTGTAAGATACTGCTATCTATACCTGGCCCACTATCTCGGAAGATCAGAATGTTTTCGTAAGCCCCCGTCTGGGTACGAATCTCAATTTGACTGTCGGGATAAGAATCAAAATAGTAGATAGCGTTACGAATCAAATTGAAAATGACAAAGTTAAACAGGGTCTCATTTAACTTCGCGACAAAATCGTGTGCCTGTGGCAGGTTAATTCTCTCTATTATTTGATCGTTTTCAAAACCATAACGGCTTACTGCTTGGTCGATGGCTTTATGTATGGAAGTGAGAGCTAAAGGCTCATGCTCTGGTGAACTGTCGCTAACTTCTCGTAAAATAATATCGATAAGTTGTCTACCGCGTTGTATAGCGGCTTCACCTTTATCAATTTCTCTTTTTAGCGTATCCAGTGAGGCGTTTGACTCTATATGCTGTTTTAAAGCTTCAAATTGTAATTGTACTTGAGCGAGAGGGTTACGCATTTCATGTGCAATGGAGTTAGCCAGCGCACGGCTTTGGCGTACCTTTCTATCGGCTTCAATGGTGCTCTGGATGCGAACTAATAACGTTTGCAGAGCTGAGATTTCTTCATTAGAAAACAGCTTATTATCTATTTTATGTGAAGAAATTAGTAAGTGAGTAACAGACTTTCCACGACCGAAGAGAGGCATAACGAGCGCAGTATTGCTTGAGCGCATGCGCTCGTAGAGCTTTCTCATCGACCCTTTAGAAGAGGAGGCATAATCAATTTCTTCAGACAACTCATCTAGCACGAGAACTGACTTGCTTGACGGCAGGTACTCTTCGTAAAACGTTTCTGTGTAATTGCTAGTGACTAGCTGTAGCTTGTTGTTTGGTATGTTAAGTAACGATGCCAACTGACGCATAGCATCATCTATTGAGCGTTTAAACTCTTCCTCTAACCCAAGGATTTGCTGAACGGGAGTGTGTCGTTTCCCATAAATAAAATACGAAGCGAAACGACTGACTCGCTTAAAAAGCAAGTGCCAAGTGATACCGATAAGCGCACATAAAGGTACCGCAACAAGCCATTGGTTATCTTCAGAGATAGGAATAAATATCGCCCCTAGCGGCAGAACAAAAATGGCGCAGACTAAGAGCGCGCTTACCGTTAAGTACGTGAGATATTTAGCGCTGTAGAAGCGAGAGGTAAGTAGGGCATAGCCCACAAACAACATTTCGCTGATTGAAAGTGCTGGTGGTAACCAAGTTAGGGAGAAGTCGCCAAGGAAATACGTCATTCCAAGGTGTATCACTGCCGTAGATAACATGAATACCAAAATGCCAGCGATCATATAGTTGCTTTTTGCTAGCGTGAGCTTGCTGCTGTTAGCGCGCATGGCAATCAAGTTAAGCAGCGTTAGTACCACGAAAGCTAGCAAACTAATGAAAAAATATGAGGTATGTGGGCCAAATTCAATGACGAACTGGCTTGGACCACTAATGGTGACATTTTCGACAGTAAGATTCGGCACTAAGTTGATGTACAGTGAATACGTTGCTAGTGCGACAAAGACGACTTTTTGCCAGACTTTGACCGCTGTTTTTTTAACATCTGCGGTTAACTGGCAAGAAAAATAGAATGCAAACGCAAAGGCGAAAAAAGACGCTAAGTTCGCTAACTTAGCCATAAAAATGCCACCAACAGAGCCTAATTCTGGCAATAAATCGGTATGGAAATAGGCGTTACTGCTTATCCAAACAATGATACAGCTGGAATAAGCGATGTAAGGCGCGTGATGCGAGCCTAAGATTGATTCACTCTTCTGTTTTAGGCGATAGCAGTAATACAGTAGCCAAGCGAATACTATTAGTACAGTCGCGTACAATGCCATTGCTTTTGGGTAAAAGAGACCGTGCAAATGAACATCAAGCATGCTCATTCACCTTTTTATCCATTCTTTTTGTTCGTACGCAATGTTTGTAGTCGCGAAATTGTATGTCTTGAAATGCTTCAACCATCATACCTAAATTCCAGAAACCGCGGTATGTCTTGGTACCGTCACCGTTAATGTCGCGGTATCCTGAGTGAAAGTAGGCACTTAAATCAATAGATTGATAGAAATTTAACATAAATACTTGCTCAATAATGGTAAAGCCGAGCTTATAGCCTGCTTTATAGAGCTCGCTCATCATAGTTTTTTGCGCCAGATACAAAAAATACAGCTTTTGTTGGATGTTGCCTCCCACCATAAGGCGCAGCACTTCGCAAACCGCTTCAGTGTTCTTTACATGAGATTGAAACTGAGCATCAAACCCAATAAGAGTGTGCTCATGAGTTAGAGCACGACACTCCAAAATACCCAGTTGATTGAGAACACTGTACCCATGATTAGGAAAGCAAAACTGCCATTGTTCGTTACTAAACTGTGGTGAGTAACTGAGCCAGTTATTTCGCTGATGCCAGCCTTGCACTAAAGTGGAGGAGACCATGATTGGTGAAGATGACGATTTGAGCAAGAGCGCAAAGTGCTGCCCTTTTTGCGAGAGTGATAAAAGAGGCAAGATTTCAAACCATTGTTCAGTTTGGACGAAAAGCTCAAGATTACTCAGTGTGATCGCTTTGGAAATCGGCATTAACGCTGCATGATTTGGCAGCATTACCTCAAGATCGCAATCTGCGATATCTTCAATTAACACGCTAGTATAGCTGTGGTCGTCAAACGGAAGCGGAGTAGGAATCGCAGCTTCGTTTGAAGGATATTTTTGCTTGATTGCTTCGATCTCGCATTGACACCAGAAAACCATCCAATGCGGGTAACAATCTGCGGCAAGTTGTTCAAGTAAATGAATCTCTTTGGAGAAACCTGTCGGATACTGTTGCACTAAATCTCGATAATCCATTAACTCAAATAGTGCAGAAAGACTTTTTGATGCGTGTTTAGGAAAGAGAGATTTAAGCAGTTTTATTCGATACAGAGCAACCTGTTGAAAAAGAGCATCTCGTTTTTGTTTCGTTAGGGTAAGAATAACTGAGTCAACCAGTGCCTGCTGCTTTGATTCGATCGGCAAATTTGTTTTGGTGAGATATTCCAAAGATTGCTCAAGACTCATGATATAACCTAGTTCTAACGTTTTTTTATATTTTGTAATGGTTTATATCATTTTGAAAAATTTATGCCATCGGTTTCTATTTGTATAGTTACGTAATGCAAGAAAAGACAAAAAAACCGCTCATTATGAGCGGTTTTTGGTCTATTCAAGAAAGGGTTAGGCTTCTTGCTTTTTTAGCTCAGCTTCTGCCGTTTCTTCTTCAATTAGCGCATCAACGATAACTGCACATGCAGCATCACCTGTGATGTTCAGTGCTGTACGAATCATATCGAAAATACGGTCAAGAGCGAATAGCAGCGGTAGACCTTCAATTGGAATGCCAGCGGCAAGAAGCACGGCAACCACTAGGAAAGAAGGGCCAGGAACACCCGCTTGACCAACCGCACCCAATGTAGACGTTACGATAATTGCAATGTAAGCGCCCATGCCTAGATCGATATTGAACAGTTGAGCAAAGAAGATAGCAACCAAGCCATAGTAAATCGCATTACCTGACATGTTGATCGTTGCGCCTAGAGGCAGAACAAATGATGCAGTTGAATTTTTTACGCCCAGCTCTTTTTCACAGGTGTCCATTGTGACAGGCAGTGTTGCCATAGAAGACGCTGTTGAAAGCGCAACTGCTTGCGGTTTCTTCATTGAAGACAGGAATTTCTTCGCAGATGTCTTCGTGAAAACATGCACCATTGCTGGGTAAACAACGAAACCGAAGATTAGGATGGCGGCAACGTAAACAACGAACAGTTTAAACACCACCATTAGCGCACCAAAACCGAACGTACCGACGGCTTCTGCCATCAGACCAAATACACCGATAGGTGCAATGATCATTACTTTGTTGATCATCCAAACCATTGCGTCAACGATGCAGTTAACACCATTGATGATTGGTTCACGACGTTCTTTTGCTTGCTTAGAAATCGCAATACCAAAGAACATACAGAAAACGAGGATCTGTAGGATGTTTGCTTCATTTAGTGATTGGAAAACGTTGGTTGGGATCATACCAGTGATGGTTGCCCAGAAAGTAGGTAGTTCACCTTTTGAAGCGTATTCTGCTGAGAACATGCCTTCAACGCCAGAGACGTCGATACCCATGCCTGGTTGGAATACTTCACCCATAAATAGTGCAAGCGCAACGGCTAGGGCGGATGTTAAACCAAAATAACCTAGAGTGACGATACCAACTTTACCTGCTGACTGGCTGTTCCCAAGACCAGCGGCGCCAGAAATCAAGGCTACAGCGACCAAAGGAATAACCAACATTTTGATTAAGTTGATAAAGATAGCACCTAAAGGAGCGAACACTGTCGCATCATGACCCATCATGGCACCAACGGCTGTGCCCACGATCATGGCGATTACGACTTGTACGCCAATGTTGTTTAGCAAACTCTTTTCTTTTAACACTTCCATAACCTCTGTGCTAATAAAATGTAAAATCCTAAAATT
Source organism: Vibrio sp. 1402 (assembly GCF_033340275.1). Taxonomy (NCBI): domain Bacteria; kingdom Pseudomonadati; phylum Pseudomonadota; class Gammaproteobacteria; order Vibrionales; family Vibrionaceae; genus Vibrio; species Vibrio sp. 1402. The sequence goes on along the minus strand of NZ_JAWOWE010000004.1, from coordinate 337,886 downwards.
ACCCACTAACCATAAATGGATTTACGGATAATTATCTCGCCTTGCTTTTTACACTTATCGTTTACAATTGGCAATATGCAGCAAGGTATTATTGATGGATTAATCGATATTTTATTGACGAACGATAAAGTTTTGTTCAGTAGCAAACGTTTGCTATTGATTTTTCTTATAAGGGTTACGCTTGGGATTGTTCAAGTTTATTTTTCTTTATTTGTTTTCTTTTTGTTAATTTTAACCGCTTTTGTATTTGCTATTGCAGTCAGAGTTTTTAGTGACTTGGGGTGATATTTATAACAATTCATCTCTTTCAAGCTCACACTTTTATTAATTTGCCTTCTGAAATGTTAATTACTTTACATTCTTAGTCCTGATTGCGTTGTAAACATAATGTTAAATGGTAATGACTGGTGAGAATCAAATGCTGACGATCCAGTGTTAAGGATAACTTGCTTAGTTAATGCTCCTGAGCTGATTAGACGAGAAAGACAAGTAAGAGGTGAAGAGACTATGATGAATCTTGCTGCTGCGTTACAAAGAAATGCTGCGAGTAAACCAGATAAAACGGCGTTGATATGTGGCGCTGAAAAGATAAATTATGCGCAGTTTAATGCGATCGCCGGCAAGATCGCAGCGTCTTTAATCAATAAAGGCGTAAAGCCAGGTGACCGCGTTGCGATTTCATGCCCAAACATTCCTTTTTTCGCGTTTGTTTATTATGCAATACAAAAAGCTGGCGCGGTTGCAGTCCCATTAAATGTGCTTTTGAAAGCGCGAGAAATTAAGTATCACTTAGAAGATTCAAAAGCGAAGTTTTATTTCTGCTTTGAAGGGACGAAAGAACTGCCAATGGCAAAAGAGGGCGTCAAAGCCTTTGAACAAGTCGATACATGCGAAGGCATAGTCGTACTGACTCAATCTCAAGATCAAAGCTATTGGAATGGTGTAATAACTCTCAATGCGTTTATAGCCGATGTCCAACCGTTGCCGGATTATATACCGCGTAATGCGGATGATACTTGTGTGGTTTTGTATACATCAGGGACGACAGGCTTACCAAAAGGCGCTGAGCTGACCCAGCAGAACATCATAATGAACGCTCTGGTGGCACAAAATATTATGGGCAGCCAGGCCGATGATATTCACTTAGTAACTTTGCCTTTATTTCATACATTTGGTCAAACCGTCCACTTAAATGCTAGTGTTTTGGGCGGGGCAACATTGGTGTTAGTGCCTAGGTTTGAGCCTAAACATGTTCTTGAGCTGGTGGAAAAACATAGGGTGACGATATTTGCTGGTGTGCCAACGATGTACATCGGTCTGCTTCATGTGCAGCATCAATTTGATACCTCGTCATTGCGTGTTGCAGTAAGCGGTGGTGCGTCATTGCCAACCGAAATCTTTCGAACCTTTGAAGAAACATTTAATGTGCCGATCTTAGAAGGATACGGGTTGTCGGAGACAAGTCCTATTGCATGTTTTAATCATTTAGATCAGGAGCGAATACCAGGCTCGGTAGGTCAACCGGTTCAAGGCGTCGAAGTAAGAGTTATCGACATTGAAGGCAATGCACTACCGATAGGCGAAGAAGGTGAGATTGTTGTGCGTGGTCATAATGTTATGAAGGGATATCTTGACCGCCCAGAAGTTACTGAATCTGCGCTACAAAATGGTTGGTTCCATACTGGTGATGTGGGCCGCTTTGACAGTTCAGGTAATTTATTTATTGTCGATAGAATGAAAGATCTGATCATTCGAGGTGGATTTAATGTTTATCCCAGAGAAATTGAAGAAGTTTTCATGACTCATCCTGCCGTTTCAATGGTCGCGGTGATAGGGATTCCAAATGAAGAGTATGGCGAAGAGATAAAAGCCTACGTTGTACTTAAACCAAAAGAATACATTGACGCCGATTCATTACAAAAGTGGGGTAAAGAGCAATTAGCCTCGTTTAAATATCCTCGTTATGTCGAAATTCGTGAACACCTCCCGATGAGTGCGACAGGAAAGATTTTGAAACGTGAGTTGAAATCTGAATTGAATATAGCTTAGTCAATTCAATGGTTTTTGTGTCACAGCGCCACTTGCCTAAGTGCAAATGGTGTTGTGCTCTTGACCAATTAGATGCATAAGGTTTTTAGCTATCGTTAGACAATACTTACCGTTTGTTGAATGGATCTATTGCTCGAGTTCTTTAAAGTATTCTTCTAAGCGTTTCGGATTGGTAATGGTTACTGAGCCATAGTTTAGCTCTAGCATCCCAATACTTTCTAATCGTTTTAGTATCTTGTGTACGCTCTGACGAGTTAGCCCCATCATGTTAGCGATATGTTCTCTTGTTACCCTGACAACGCATGGTCGAGTAGCGATCGCTTGATTAAGTTGGTATTCAGCAAGTAGCAGCAACCTTTTGGCGACTCGTTCTTCAATTCCTCTAATCGCGTCATCTTCGATAACAGAAATAGCAGACCACAAGCGGCGGCTAAGTAAGTCGAGTATAGTGGGGTAACTTTGAGGGTATTTGGCGAGTAATTGGCGAAATTTATCTCCAGGAAGCTCCATTACAGTCACGTCCGAATGCGCGGTCGCACCAAAAATACGAGGCATGCCGGGAGAAAAAACATTGTCTCCAAACCAGCCACCAGCTTCGAAAATCATCAGTGTGACTTCTTTGCCTTTTGAACTAATTGAGTTCACTCTCACTGCACCTTGAGCTATGACCATAAGAGAAGATTGAAGCGCACCTTTATTGCAAATCAGTGCTTTTTCGTCGAAGCAGCGAACCTTAGTCATTTGCGCTGCTTCACTAAGCCCTTTATCTGGCAGCCCTGATAGTACAGGACATTTGGCTAGCAGTGTTTTGACTTCTTCCATGTAGCAACCTTACTGCACATTGCTTTATTGAGTTAGTTAAGTTACCCAAGCTTAACACTCTTTGAGTGCTCTGCTTGAGATAGATTTGGAAAGTGCGGGCGTTGAACAAAAAATGACGTGGTATAAACGCGATAGTAAGAAAACGCCCACTAAACATAATGTTAAGCGGGCGTTGTTGTGTCATATCAAACTGAAATTATTTTTGAGTGGCAGCTTTCATTACAGAAACGAATTCACCTAGCTTGTCGAGCATAATTTGTGGCTGCTCAACGTTCGCTTCAATGATTTTTACCACGGCTGAACCAGAAATTGCACCAGCCGCACCAGATTCTAGTGCTTGTTTCACCTGTGCAGGCTCAGAGATGCCAAAACCAAGTAGCGCTGGTGGTGCATCAAATTGGTTCAGTCTATCGAGCATATGACCTACAGGCATGTTTGCTTTGGTTTCTGCGCCAGTAACACCTGCACGAGAGAGTAGGTAAGTGTATCCGCCACCCAACTCTGATACTTGCTTCAGTGTTTCATCACTTGCCGTTGGTGGTGCGATGAAGATTGGGTGAATACCAAACTTTTCTGCAGCAGCAACAAATTCAGCACTTTCATTAGTTGGTACGTCTGCAATCAAAACAGAATCGATGCCTGCTTTTGCACAACGCTCATAGAAGTTCTCGATACCACGAGAGTAAACAAGGTTCGCGTACATCAGAAGGCCAATAGGCAACTCTGGGTACTTAGCTCGGATCTTACCGATTTGCTCGAAGCAGATATCTGGTGTTGCACCTGAATCTAACGCGCGAATGTTAGCGCCTTGGATGGTTGGGCCATCGGCTAGCGGATCTGAAAATGGAATACCAAGTTCAAGGGCATCTGCGCCAGACTCAACCAGTGTTTCCATGATTTTGTAAGACTGCTCTGCGTTTGGATCGCAAACCGTTACGAACGGTACAAACGCGCCTTGGTTCTTTTCGTTTAGGCGCTCAAACATCTTTTCATAACGGCTCATTAGATTGCTCCTTTTTCTTCTAGGATGGCATGCACAGTGAAGATATCTTTATCACCACGACCAGATAGGTTAACAACCAACAATTGCTCTTTTTCTGGGTTCTCACGAGCCATACGCAGTGCATGAGCCAGTGCGTGAGAAGATTCTAGAGCAGGGATGATACCTTCGTGACGCGCAATCTCTTGGAATGCTTCTAGCGCCTCATCATCTGTTACGTTGTCGTATTCAGCACGGCCGATTGCGTTTAGGTGGGCGTGTTGTGGACCAACTGAAGGGAAATCAAGACCAGCAGATACTGAGTAAGACTCTTCAACTTGGCCGTTTGGATCTTGCATCAATGGCGCTTTCATACCGAAGAAGATGCCTGTTTTACCATGCTTAAGTGGTGCACCGTGCTGGTCAGTATCGATACCTTTACCTGCTGGCTCAACACCAATTAGGCGAACGCTTTCTTCTTCGATGAAGTCAGCAAACATGCCGATAGCGTTTGAACCACCGCCCACACATGCGATAACCGCGTCAGGAAGACGACCTTCACGTGCCAAAATCTGATTCTTCGTTTCTTCACCAATCATTCTCTGGAAATCACGAACGATCGTTGGGAATGGGTGAGGACCTGCCGCTGTACCTAGTAGGTAATGCGCATCTTCATAAGTTGCAGACCAGTCGCGTAGCGCTTCGTTACATGCGTCTTTAAGCGTTGCTGAACCCGAGTGGACAGGAATAACTTCTGCGCCCATTAGCTTCATACGGAATACGTTCGGGCTTTGACGCTCAACGTCTTTTGCACCCATGTAAACGCGACACTTAAGGCCAAGTAGTGCACACGCTAGTGCAGTTGCTACACCGTGTTGGCCTGCCCCCGTTTCTGCGATGATTTCGTTTTTACCCATGCGTTTTGCAAGCAGAGCTTGACCTAACACTTGGTTGGTCTTGTGCGCGCCACCGTGAAGTAGGTCTTCACGTTTTAGGTACAGTTTGGTTTTCGTACCTTTGGTTAGGTTACGAGTTAGAGTCAAAGCCGTTGGACGACCCGCATACTCTTGAAGAAGCGTCATGAATTCGCTGCGGAATTCTGGATCTTCTTGCGCGTCGATAAACGCTTGCTCTAGTTGCTCCAGCGCTGGAACTAGAATTTGCGGAACGTACTGACCGCCGTATTCGCCAAAGTAGGCATTCAGTTTTGCCATCGTTATATTCCTTCTCGTATTTTTCGCTACGAATAGCTTTAAATTTTTTAGCTGATGTCCAGCTTTAGTAGTTGCGAATGGCGGTGAAGGCCGCAAGCAACTTCTGTGAATCTTTTTTGCCTGGTGCGCTTTCTACACCAGAGTTTAAATCTAATCCCAAGCAACCTAGTGTCGCTGCTTGTTGAGCATTTTCTGGCGACAGTCCGCCCGCTAGCATAATTTGACTTGGGTCGCCGATCAGTGACCAGTCGAACACTTGTCCGGTTCCACCTGTTTGAGTGCCAACTTGTGCATCTAATAGGTGACGGTCAATGTTGTCCGAAAGCAGTTCTGGCTTCGCATCTGTCACACCGTAAGCTTTCCAGATTTCAACACATGCTGGTAGCTCTGCTTTTAGCTGATTAACGTAAGCTTGGTCTTCTTGACCGTGCAGTTGCACCGCTTTTAAACCCAAAGAGGTCACGACAGAAGCAACAAAATCGATATCGTGATTTTGGAACACGCCTACGTAGTTAAGTGGAGCACCGCTCATGGTTAAGCGCGCACCTTCAAGGTCGACCGCACGCTTCGAATTCTCGACAAAAATCAGACCACCAAATACCGCACCAGCTTGGTACGCTTTCGCTGCGTCATCTGGGTGCGTTAAGCCACAGACTTTGTTTTCGCCTAACGTCACTTTACGTACTGCAAGTTCAAGGTTGTCTTCCGCCATCAGTGAACTACCAATCAAGAAGCCGTCTGCGTATTCCGCTAAATCACGAACTTGTTGATGTGTATAAATGCCAGATTCTGAGATTACTGTTGCGTTAGGAGCCAGTTCACGAATGGTCGGTGCCAGTTCTTTAGTACGATTCAAATCGGTACTTAGATCGCGAAGGTTACGGTTATTAATGCCGATAACGCGTGCGCCTAGCTTAACTGCACGATGAAGCTCTTCTTCGTTGCTGACTTCGGTCAAGATACCCATGTTCAGGCTGTGCGCTGCTTCCTCTAGCGCTTTGTACTCTTCGTCATTAAGGACAGAAAGCATAAGTAGCACGGCATCAGCACTGTAATGACGCGCTAGGTAAACTTGGTAGGTATCTACCATGAAGTCTTTGCACAGAACCGGTTGTTTGACTTGACCACGCACTTGAGGAAGAAAGTCAAAGTTACCTTGGAAGTACTTCTCGTCTGTTAGGACTGAAATCGCATCAGCATGGTTGTTGTAAACCGATGCAATGTAATCCAAGTCGAAGTGATCACGAATCAAACCTTTAGAAGGAGATGCCTTCTTACATTCGGTGATGAAGGCCGTCTTTTCGCCACTCAGAGCATCGTAGAAGCTGCGGTCCGATGGCAGCAAATCAGACTTAAATGTGCTTAGCGGTTGAGACACCTTACGGTCTGCTACCCACTGATATTTGTCGCGGACAATTTTCGCCAGTACTTCTGCCATTTCTGCTTCTTTCTTAGAAACGTGTTCAGACAGGTTGTCAGCTTGCTGAGTGTTGAAGTCAGTCATCTTCTTCAATTCCTTAAGCGTGTGCGGCAAGTTGTTGTACCAATTGGTACGCCTTGCCTGAATTCATTGCCTCAATCGCTTGTTGCGTGTTGGCTTTTAAATCTTCGTGGCCGAATAGACGCATTAGCAGAGCAACGTTTACTGCCACTGCACCCAACTGTGCGTCTGTACCTTTACCCGTCAGGATATTGGTAATGATCGCTTTGTTTTCTTCAGGATCGCCACCTTTGATTGCTTCTAGTGGGTGCGCTTCTAGACCGAAGTCTGCAGGCGTTAATTTGTATTCTGTGATCTTACCGTCTTTGATTTCGGCAACGGTTGTTTCACCGTGAATTGCTACTTCGTCCAAGCCACTGCCGTGTACTACAGCGGCGCGCTTCATACCCATTTGTAGCATGGTTTCTGCGATAGGACGAACCAGTTCTTCACTGTAAACGCCCATCAATTCGATGTTAGGACGAGCAGGGTTAATCAGTGGGCCAAGAATGTTAAAGATGGTGCGTGTTTTCATAGTTTGACGCACTGGCATCGCATGGCGCACACCACCGTGGTATTGAGGTGCAAATAGGAAAGCGACACCAATATCGTCTACCGCTTTGCGCGTATCTTCTGCGCTCATAGCTAGGTTGATACCAAATGAATCAAGAAGATCAGAAGAACCAGATTTGCTTGAAACGCTGCGGTTACCGTGTTTCGCTACTTTTAGACCACATGCTGCAGCAACAAACGCCGCAGTGGTTGAAATGTTGATGGTGTTGTGACCGTCACCACCAGTACCTACGATATCTGCGAAATCGTAATCTGGGCGAGGGAATGGATTTGCGTTTGCCAGCAGTGCTTTCGCCGCGCCTGCAATTTCGTCTGGCGTTTCGCCTTTGAGTTTTAGTGCAGTCAGTGCTGATGCCATCAAAATTGGGTCTAGTTCACCACGGATAATGATGTCGAATAGCTGTTGGCTCTCTTCCTGAGTAAGCGATTCTTGCTCGTACAGTTTGGTAATAATAGGGTTGATGATTGCTTCCATATTTCCTCTCCTAAATTTCTTATGTGCCAAGTGCTTTTTAAGCAGTGAGTGGGGTCGCTGAAGCTTGTTCTTCAAGTGCCCACTCAATGGCATTGGCCAACAGTGTTGCTCCGTAGGTCGTCATAATAGATTCCGGGTGGAACTGGAACCCGCAAACTTTATCTTCTTCATGTACAACAGACATTACCAAGTCATCCACTTCTGCTGTGATGGTTAGGCTCTCAGGAACCTTGGTCGCAACTAGCGAGTGGTAACGTGCAATTGCAAGTGGTGATGGTAGATTTTGGTAAATCGCATGGTTTTGGTGCTCCATCATAGAGACCTTACCGTGAATGATTTCGCCCGCGCCAGCAACGGTGCCACCGTACGCTTCAACAATCGCTTGGTGACCAAGACAAATGCCGATCATCGGCACTTTGCCTTTCATGCGTTGGATAAGCTCAGGCATTGAGCCTGCTTCTGAAGGAGCACCAGGGCCTGGCGATAGCAGAACCACTGGGTTTTCAAGCTCGTTTACCGCTTGTTCGATGGTTTCTGCTGGGATGTTGTTTCGGTAAATCTTGACCGAGTGACCTAGCGAGCGGAATTGATCCACAAGGTTGTAGGTGAACGAGTCAAAGTTGTCGATAAAAATGATATTAGCCATCTCTGAACCCTATTCCTTATTGTGACTTATGAGCTGCTTGGATAGCAGAGATTACCGCTTGTGCTTTGCCGCGCGTTTCGTCTGCTTCCGCTTGTGGATCAGAGTCGAACACCACGCCCGCACCAGCTTGAACTTGAGCAATGCCGTTCTCAACGTACGCTGAGCGGATCACGATACAGGTGTCGAGTGTGCCTTCACCAGTGAGGTAGCCAACAGCGCCGCCGTAGCTACCGCGTCGTGCGCCTTCTACATCGCGAATCAACTGCATGGCACGAATCTTAGGTGCGCCGGTGAGCGTACCCATGTTCATACATGCTTGATATGCGTGCAGCGCGTCTAGGTCTTCACGCAGTTGACCAACCACACGAGACACCAAGTGCATTACGTGGCTGTAGCGGTCGACTTTTAGAAGGTCTGCTACGTGGCGAGTACCAGCTTGAGCAATACGAGCGACGTCGTTACGTGCCAAGTCAACCAACATCATGTGTTCTGCGTTTTCTTTCATGTCGGTGCGCAGTTCAAGTTCGATGCGGCTGTCTAGGTCGAAATCAATCTCGCCGTTAGGGCGCTTACCGCGGCGACGAGTGCCTGCGATTGGGTAGATTTCAATTTGGTTGGTATCGGTTTCATACTTAAGCGCGCTTTCTGGTGATGCGCCAAACAGAGTGAACAGCTCATCTTGCATGTAGAACATGTAAGGGCTTGGGTTACTTTGTTTCAGTTCTTTATAAGCAGCCAGTGGAGAAGGACAAGGTAGAGTGAATCTACGAGACGGTACAACTTGGAATACATCGCCTTTCACTACGAACTCTTTTAAGTCGCGAACGGTTTGGCAGAAGTCTGCATCAGACACGCTAGGTTCTACCGTTACATCTGTTATTTGCTCTGCACTCGGCAACAGTTTTGGCGCTGCACATTGGGCGCTAATTTCTGCAATACGAGTCTCTAACGCTGTTTTCTCTGAACCATCAACAAACAACGTCGCTTGAAGCTGGCAAGATTCCGTTTGATGGTCGACAACAAGTAGTGTTTCCGCGACGTAGAAAACGTAATCTGGACACTGATTTGTTGCTTCGGCATTACCAAGCGGCTCAAAGTTTGCGACTAAGTCGTAGGCAAACAGACCACCAAGGAAAATTGCGTGTTTGTCTTGCTGTGAAATATCAAAACTATGCTGAACCAAACGCAGCGCATCGAAAGAAGAGGCTTCACGTAGGCGAGAGTCTTCATCTAACGTGTCGCATGGCTGGTTAAACTGCAAAGTTAGCGTTTCGCCATCGAACTTGCTCTCAACGTCACCACGGATGTTCTGGTTTAGGTGAGACAGTAGGTTTTTACCGTTATTGGTCAAGGCGTGCATGCTAACGGTATGGCCGAAGCAAACAATGCGAACCGCTGAATCTACGATCAGCAGGGATTTTAAATTTTGCTTTGAATCGATCTCAGCAGATTCCAGCAATAGGCTGTCAGTTTTGTTCTCACATAGTGTGTGGAACAAGCGAGTCGGGTCTTGAGTATAAGGGACGGAAGCCGTTAGCACTTCAAGCTGTCCAAGTTTCTTAATTTCAATGGCCTTGTTCACAAGACCTCCTTGTAGCTGTTTAAATCTTCCTGCCGTACATAGTCGCATAAAGCAAACGTTCTCCCAATCTAGAGTTGGCTATATTCGATTAATGTTTAGGCAGTTGAATGTGAAATGAGCAACAAAACAAAAAAGCCCGCTTAAGTAGCGGGCTTTACAACGTTTGGTTCTATAAACTAGAAGTATACGTTTGCCCACCAAGAACTAGTCCAAGTGCGCCACCAAGCAAGATCTGATGAGTTTGCCTTATTAAGACAAACCGCAACTTTCGCTTTTTGGTTTTGGTTAAATTCTTGTAACATGGTGAACCTTAAATTACGTACTTTGTATTTGTGTACTAGTTAACTAGTGCGAGAGTAAAAAGTCAACCCCAAAACGGCATTAAAACGATAAAAATATGAGAATTGATTTACATAGTCACACCACTGCATCGGACGGTCGGTTAGAACCTAAAGATTTAGTGGAAAGGGCGCTGAGTTTTGATATCGAGGTTTTGGCGATCACTGATCACGATACGGTTGACGGTTTGGCGTTAGCTAAGCAATACGTTCAAGATAATAATTTGCCGATAAAAATCATCAATGGCATTGAGATATCGACCGTCTGGCAAAACAAAGACATTCATATTGTCGGCCTGAATATTGATCCGGAAAATGAACAATTATCTGCCCTCATAGAGCAGCAGAAGCAGCATCGCATAACACGATCTGAGTTAATTGCAGAGCGACTACAAAAAGCAACTCGAGTAGGTGTGCTTGAAGAGGTAAGGCAAATCGCCGGTGATGCCCCAGTGACAAGAGCGCATTTCGCGAAATGGTTGGTAGATAATGGTTACGCAAAAACCATGCAAATGGTGTTTAAAAAATACCTAACGCGTAATAACCCAGGTTATGTACCACCGAATTGGTGTTCGATGAAGGATGCGGTTGATGCTATCCATGCGGCTGGTGGAATGGCGGTATTAGCGCATCCTGGCAGATATAAGTTGACAGCGAAGTGGATTAAGCGTCTTCTAGCAGCGTTTGTCGAAGCAGGTGGTGATGCGATGGAAGTTGCACAGCCACAGCAAGCGCAACAAGAAAGGCGCAACTTGGCTGATTATGCTATACAATACAAACTATTAGCCTCTCAAGGCAGTGATTTTCACTACCCATCACCGTGGATGGAGCTAGGAAGGAACCTATGGTTGCCTGCTGGCGTCGAACCAGTTTGGAAAGATTGGGGAATAGATCCTTCGTTGAATAATACTCAGTAATACGAAGTCGAGAACCCATAAAAATATAGAGCCGAGAGGCTCGATAATGAGGAATTACAATGAGCCAGTTTTTTTACGTTCACCCAGAAAACCCACAGGCTCGCTTGATTAATCAAGCAGTAGCAATCATTCGTAACGGCGGCGTTGTGGTTTACCCTACTGATTCAGGGTATGCACTTGGCTGTCAGTTGGAGAACAAACAGGCACTGGAACGAATCTGTCAGATTCGTCGTCTGGATGATAAGCATAACTTTACTTTGCTGTGTCGTGATTTGTCGGAGCTTTCTCTCTATGCGCGAGTGGATAACTCTGCATTCCGACTGCTGAAAAATAACACACCAGGTCCTTACACCTTCATCTTCAAAGGCACAAAAGAGGTGCCGCGTCGTTTGATGAATGCAAAACGTAAGACCATCGGTATCCGTGTTCCAGACAATCAAATTGCCTTGGACTTGTTGGAAGCATTAGGTGAGCCGATGATGTCTACGTCGTTGATTCTACCTGGCAGTGACGTAACAGAATCTGATCCAGAGGATATTCGAGATAAACTAGAACATGCGGTTGATGTGATTCTTAATGGCGGTTACCTAGGTGAGCAACCTACGACTGTAATTGACTTTAGCGAAGGTGAACCTGTTGTAGTTCGTTTGGGATCAGGTGACCCTGCACCATTCGAATAGTAGACGCACCACCGCCAAACAAAATAGGAGGCATCGCGCCTCCTATTTTAGTTGTCATATCGAATATCTCATTGAACTTAACTGATTGAGGTTAAGCAAAATCGAAAATGTCGATACCATTTTGTTCTGCATAGTTGATGTATGCAGAGCTCACACCGTTTAGTGTCACTTCAACATTGTATTCATCACTTGAGAATACTGCCCAGCCACACTCATTGTAAGATAAAGTCAGATCATCCGCTGAATCCAAGAACGTATCTCGAATGCCATCGTTATCAGTGTCTCGGCCCATATCAAAGACAAGTTTGTCATGGAAAATATTAAAATCGACAATGTCGGCTTTGACATCAATATCGTTGGAAGATACTGGCTGATCAGGTACACCAATAGCCAGGCGGTTTGTAAGCACGAAGGTGTCGTCTCCACAGCCACCGCTCAGTACTGATTCACCATCACCAACAACGAGGGTGTCGTTACCCCAGCCACCACTCAAGTAGTTGTTGCCTGAATAATCAAAAATTGTGTCGTCGCCACAGCCACCAAAGAGTTTGTCGTTTCCTAATCCTCCGGATAGGAAATCGTTTCCAAAGCCGCCAGAAACAAAGTCGTTACCTCGGCCACCAAGCAAGGTATCATCTCCCCAGCCACCGAAGACAATATCATTACCTCCGTATCCTACAAACTTATCATCACCACAGAAGCCGAAGAAAATATCGGTTGTTTCAGAGCCTTTTGTGCCTGTCATATCGTCATCTTGAGATGTCCCAAAAATCCAATTTAGGTCGAGATTTAGCATAGACATTGTTCTATTCCTTTTTGTCTGATTTATGCCAATCGCCGAGAGTGCAGAGCGAACCTAGAGAGTCAGAGTACACGATAGCATTAGTGTTATTTTTGATGTGAACTAATGACTTAAAGACAATTTTTGTCTTGTTACCCACGACCTTGTTTTGCTATGAGCGCTCATTGTCTGCGGTGATTGGTATTACTTAGCAGCAAACCGGGACGGCTTATTCTTCGTTGCTTTCTAGCAATACGAACAGTAAACACACCCCAAGTGGTTATTGTTGTAACCCTGACAATTTTATCAGGTACAGCGTGGTTAAAGTGGTTCAGGAAGACCGATATTAGTGGGATTCTCGTTGATCAATGCCTGCATTAAGTAGTAAAAAAGTTGCAGAATAGGACAAATATTTCGGTCATTTTTGAAGTGAATTTTGGTGTGGAGAATGGCGCCGATTTAGCTTACATTAACTAAGAAAGTTACGTATAATGTCCGACCGAAAAATCCCACTGAAATGGGTAAATAGCAAAATGCAGACCAATCCTGGTCTAGACGTCTGTGAAGACGACACATAGGTAGATAAATGAGCGAAAAGTTACAAAAAGTATTAGCACGTGCTGGTCACGGTTCTCGTCGTGAGATTGAATCGTTAATTAAATCTGGTCGCGTTAGCGTGAACGGTGTAGTCGCTAAGCTTGGTGAAAGACTTGAAGACGAGAGCAGCGTAGTTCGTATCGATGGTCACATTGTCTCTGCAAAGATTCAAGAAGAAGTGATTTGTCGTGTACTTGCGTACTACAAACCTGAGGGTGAACTGTGTACTCGTCACGATCCAGAAGGTCGTCGTACTGTTTTTGATCGTCTGCCAAAAATTCGTGGCTCTCGTTGGATTTCAGTTGGTCGTCTGGATGCGAACACTTCTGGTCTTCTACTTTTCACAACGGATGGTGAACTGGCGAACCGCTTAATGCACCCAAGCCGCCAAGTTGAACGTGAATACCTAGTACGTGTGTTCGGTGAAGTAACTGAACAGAAAGTTCGTAATCTAGTAAAAGGTGTTGAACTGGAAGACGGTTTAGCTCGCTTTGAAGATGTTGTTTACGCGGGTGGTGAAGGCATGAACCACACGTTTTACGTTGTTATCAACGAAGGTCGTAACCGCGAAGTTCGTCGACTATGGGAATCGCAAGAGTGTACCGTTAGCCGTCTGAAACGTGTTCGTTACGGCGACATCTTCTTAGACAAGAAACTGCCTCGTGGCGGTTGGATGGAGCTTGACCTGAAAGAAGTAAACTACTTGCGGGAGCTTGTAGAGCTTCGTCCAGAGAAAGAAACCATGCTTGATCTGAACAAAGACAACACGTCACGCAAACGTGAGCGTGCACGCAGCCAAAAAATTCGTCGCGCAGTTAAGCGCCATGAAGAGCGTGTTAACACGCCAAAAGGTCGCAGCAACAACCCTTCTCGTCGTAAGCCGAAGAAGACTGCTGGTGACCAAGGCGCACGCAACAAGCATCGTTAATCGATAGCAAAACATCAGAAAGGCTTGCCAATTCGGCAAGCCTTTTTCTTATCTGTTACATAACAAAAGGATCTAAAGCCGATATAGAGCAGGGTGCTTTGTATAAACAAATATCTCAGCTAGACGAAAACAACAGATAAAAAAATACCAGCACTAGGCTGGTATCTTTGTTCATGATGAAGAAACGTTAATCGCGTTTCCAAAGCATATGGCAGAACTTATGTTCAGGGTCTCGGCTGATTAGCATACGAGCAAATACGTCATCAAGAACGTCATTTTCCTCATTTACTAGGCCGATACGAACCTCTGCATATACTTCTTTGTCGATCTCGAAGCCAACATGTTCAACCCAGTCATCACCGGTTTCAACAAGTTCTGCGGCACCACGATCTTCAAATTGCGCAGTAAACAGAATCACGTCAGCAGGCTCTAGGTTATCTGGAGCCATCTCAAGGAAAATGTCGTACGCTGCGTCGATGACGTCGTCGTAAGAAATCAAATCAGACATGCTTATGCTCGGCTCATGTATTTACGTTCAGCTGTGTTAATGATAACTCGGTCACCAGTTGCAATGTACTCAGGAACCTGGATGACAAGACCTGAAGCGAAGCGTGCTGGTTTAGTACGAGCAGATGCAGAAGCACCTTTGATTGAAGGGTCAGTTTCTTCAATCACTAGCTCAACAGAAGATGGTAGTTCAATACCCACTGCAGCACCGTTAACAAGGATAATGTGGATACCTTGTGTATCTTCGTTGATGAACAGCATGTCGTCTTCAACTTCATTGTGCTTGAATGTGTATTGTGAGTAGTCTTCGTTATCCATGAAGATGTGCTCATCGCCGTCAGCGTATGAGTACACAACTGCACGTTTGTTCATTTCTACCGTTTCAACAACGTCATCAGACTTGTAACGCTCATCTACACGTGCGCCCGTGTTTAGATCTGTACAACGCATTTTGTAGATTTTAGCGCCGCCACGACCGCCAGGAGTCGTTACTTCGATGTCTTTAACTAGAAGAGTTTTACCATTAGACTCGATTGCGAAGCCTTTTTTGATTTCACTTGCCTTTGGCATTGTATATTCCTATTCATACTTATTAAGCAAAACTCGGTGATTATAGCGCTAAGTTAGCCGCCTAGCATTAAAATTCATTGCAGAAATTTGTTGTTACTCCCATGACTAAACACCTGAATGGACTTGATTCGGTGAGTCGGCTAAGAGAACATATAGCCCAACTTCTTGAACCATCTGAGAACACGTTTTAAGTCATGTCTCTGCCTGTTATCGATCCTAAACAACCATTTCAACCAGAGTTTGCGCCTTTAATTAGGGAAGTCACCGCTTGTCTCAAAGGTGGATTGGGGCAAAACTTACACAGCGTTTATGTATACGGTAGTGTTGCTCGTAAAACAGCGATCGTTGGGAAGTCGAACTTAGACCTGGTTGTCGTTACTCAATCATCCTTTGAGCACAATCGCGCGACTTTGCTCAACACAATTAAGTGGCGTGCGCAGCAGAGTTACTCTCAAGTTAATGGTGTATCGGTCCGTACAGCCTTAGTGAGCGAAGTGGCTAATTTAGATAGTATTTTTACTTGGGGCTTTATGCTTAAGCATTGCTGTGTCTGTGTTTATGGTGATGATCTAGCAGACTGCTTCGGTGATTACGTCCCAAGTTGGGAAATTGCTAAGCACTGGAATATGGATGTGGAAGATTGGATTACGGTGTATCGCAAAAAAATCGTACAAGCGAAGACGATAGAAGAGCAGGTGGCCGCCCAGCGCGTGATTGCTAAAAAGTTACTAAGAGCGTCATACTCTTTGGTGATGTATCGAGATAAACGTTGGTTTGATGACCCCGTAGAGTGTGGCAAGGTATTCTTAACTTATCATCCTGAAAAGCAGCTTGAGATCGAGCGGCTAGAAATTTTACTTTCTGGCCGGGGGATTCCCAAGCGTTCTGTTATCGGGCTAATTGATGCGTTTGGTGATTGGTTAGTCAAACAGTACCAGAAAACAGAGTTTCGTATCGGCTAAAACAACCCCATTTGTGGCGCTGAAAGCCTGTCAAAGTCCGTCCCAATGAAAGGGAGAATCGCATCTGCAACGGGTTTGAGTTGTTTATCAATGTAATGTTGATAATCAATCGGGCTATTGAGGTACTCATAAGGTTCAGGGCCGTTCACGGTAATAATGTATTCAATTCGTCCTTTGTTTTGATACTGTAATGGGCGGCCAAGCTTGGCATTTATCTCATCCGCTAAACGAGCTGCACGCACTTGTGGCGGGACGTTTTTCTGATACTCATGCAGTTTTCTGCGCAGTCGCTTTTGATACACCAACTGTTCATCAAATTCACCGTTGTTAGTTTTCTCAACCATCTCTCGGACATAGTCGCTTGGATCTTCACCATGGAAAATCATGCTATAGAGTGTATTTTGAAATTTCTGTGCTAACGAGGTCCAGTCAGTACGGGCACTTTCTAACCCTTTAAATACAATCCGTTCTTGCTCTCCTTCACCGATTAAACCCGCATAGCGCTTTTTCGAGCCAGTTTCTGCGCCACGAATCGTTGGCATAAGGAATCTGCGATAATGGGTTTCATACTCGATTTCCAACATAGATGTTAGGTTGTACTCAGAACGCAGGTGTTCTTGCCACCAAGAGTTGATGTAATCAACTATTTGATTTCCAACAGCGTCAGCTTCTACTTGACTGTATGGTCGATTCAACGACACGAATGTGGAATCCGTATCGCCGTAAATCACTTGATATCCTTGCTCCTCAATCAGCACCTTAGTTTGCTTCATGATTTCATGTCCGCGCATGGTAATACTAGAAGCTAACCGAGTATCAAAGAAACGACATCCCGATGAGCCCAGTACGCCATAAAAGGAGTTCATGATGATTTTGATTGCCTGAGAAAAAGCTTTTTCATTGTTCTTCTTTGCAACATCACGTGCTGCCCAAAGCTTTTCAATCATTTCTGGTAAAAAGTGTTTCGTACGATGGAACTGCCCACCGCGAAAGCCAGGTACAGCCTGATTTTCTTCTTTTCCAATATCGAGCAATAACCCCTCAACTAACCCCATAGGATCAATCAAGAACGAGCGAATAATCGATGGATATAGACTCTTAAAATCCAATACTAAAACAGAATCATATAGGTTAGGGATGGAGTCCATCACGTAACCGCCGGGGCTCGCAATCCAATTTTCAGGGTGTAGGTTTGGGGCAACGTAGCCTGCTCGGTGTATCTGAGGCATGTATAGGTTTGTGAATGCTGCAACCGAACCGCCGACACGATCTAGTTCGACACCAGTGAGACGAGAGCGCTCTATTGCAAAGTCAAGCAGGTGAGTGTGATTGAAAATCTTATTCACCAACACGCAGTCTTGTAAGTTATATTTAGCCAGCGATGGTTTGTCGGAGCGGTACATACGATTGATCTCATCCATGCGGTCATGAACGTTGTGGATTTCTTTCCCTTCCCCTAAGAGTTCTTGAGATACAGACTCTAATGACCAAGACCGAAAGTGATAAGTCGCCGTTTTTAACGTATCGATACCGTCCATTACAACTCGCCCTGGAATGGAAATAAACCCTTGTTGGCTTTGAGATGAACTTCTGAAAAAGCTGGCTTGGTCTGCTCTACCAAGCATTAGCTTCATGTTGTGCCATTCTGCTCGTTTGTGTAGCAGACGAAAGTCAAAATCAATGACGTTCCAACCGACAATGACATCGGGGTCGAATTGTTTAAACCAATCGATGAGTGCTTCTAGAAGCGCTTTTTCATCCTTAACCCATTGTATCGGTGTCTCCGAAGGTTCTGGTTCTCCGATCATGATAACGCGGGAATCCATGACGCTGTCTAATCCGATTGAGTAAAGAATGCCTTTCTCAGAGCATTCTAGATCTAACGAGACAACGTTTAACTTCGGCTCATATTGCCCCGCACGGCATTTTGCGCTCTGGACGCGTTGGTAGCCATTGGTGCGAGTCACATTGCCTGTAAACTCGATACTGCCTTTGATAAAACGCTCCATTAGGTAGCGATCGGCGAGGCGAATATCACTTTCATACGTAGTGATATCTTTTTGAGCGAATGTGTCTTTGAGTGCGAGAGCGTCTCTGGTTACATTGGTATAGCAGGCAGCAAGAGGCGTATGTTCAAACGTTTTGAGATCCAAAAGGCGGATGTCGACGAATATGTTTTTTTCTCGTGCGAGTGTCTTTGCTTGCTCTGAGTGTTTCTGAGCGATGAAAAATACTGGCTTCTCACCATTAATAAGTAACTGAGTAGGACCTGCTTCTGTCGAAAGCCACAGCTCGATTTTAGTTTGACCTTTGATGTCTCGTGCCTGTCGAGTTAGCAGGAAGCCTTGTTGAATATTCAAATGTGAGAAACCTTAGAAAACTTGAAGAACGTTAGTTTAACACTAAGAACTGTGAAAATAACCAGTAAAGAAAGCGTCTCAAATTTTTGCTGGAATTAGTGATTACAAGTTAGTCTTTGGTGCAAGAGGGACAGTGTCATTTTAAGTTATTGCGTGTTTCTCTGGGCAATATGAAACCTAGTTACTTGATTTATTGTACTTAATGTTGTTAATTGTCTTTTCTTAGATTTCGGTTCTGCTCATCACGCTCTAAAATAATAGAGTGGTTTATGAATAAGTTCTTGCTAAAGTTTGCGTTTCAGCACATATTCATAGAAAGCAATTTTTTGTCGATTACGTTAGTATATAGGCAGTCATACTGATATCCACATTTAACAAATAATGGTTATGTGGGTGCAGAACCAATACAAAGTGTGGAGATACAAGTTTGATAAATGTTTTCCTTGTAGATGATCACGAGCTGGTTCGCACAGGGATACGACGTATTATTGAAGACGTCCGTGGAATGAACGTAGCAGGAGAAGCTGACAGCGGTGAAGATGCAGTAAAATGGTGTCGCAGTAATCATGCTGACGTCGTTTTAATGGACATGAACATGCCAGGAATTGGTGGCTTGGAAGCCACTAAAAAAATTCTTCGCGTGAATCCTGATGTGAAAATCATCGTACTTACCGTTCATACAGAAAACCCGTTTCCAACCAAGGTGATGCAGGCAGGTGCGTCTGGTTATTTAACCAAAGGTGCTGGCCCTGACGAAATGGTGAATGCGATTCGTGTAGTTAATAGTGGACAGCGTTACATCTCGCCAGAGATTGCGCAGCAGATGGCATTGAGTCAATTTTCTCCAGCCTCTGAGAACCCTTTTAAAGACTTATCCGAACGTGAATTGCAGATCATGCTTATGATCACCAAAGGCCAAAAGGTAACGGATATTTCTGAGCAACTTAATTTAAGTCCAAAGACAGTCAATAGCTATCGCTACCGACTCTTTAGTAAATTGGACATTAATGGTGACGTTGAGTTAACTCACTTAGCGATTCGCCACGGAATGCTGGACACCGAGACCCTTTAGCGTGAATCCTCCTTTCGATTCGGCTTCCTTTCTCAAGACAGTAACTCATCAGCCCGGCGTTTACAGAATGTACAACGCCGAAGCTGTTGTAATCTACGTAGGTAAAGCCAAAGACCTTAAAAAGCGCCTTTCAAGCTACTTTCGGAAAAAAGTAGACAGTGAGAAAACTCGCGCGCTTGTCAGTAATATCGCCAAAATAGACGTCACGGTGACTCACACTGAGACAGAAGCGCTGATCCTAGAGCATAACTACATCAAGCAGTATTTACCGAAATACAATGTGTTGCTGCGAGATGATAAGTCTTACCCTTATATCTTTATTAGCGGTCATAAGCACCCACGGCTTTCTATCCACCGTGGCGCCAAGAAGCGCAAAGGTGAATATTTTGGCCCCTACCCAGATTCTGGTGCAGTAAGAGAAACATTGCATTTGCTGCAAAAGATATTTCCTGTGCGCCAGTGTGAAGACACTGTCTATTCCAACCGAACGCGCCCATGTTTGATGTACCAAATTGGTCGTTGTGCAGGACCATGCGTTAATACCATCATTTCTGATGAAGAATATGCAGAGTTGGTTGGCTTTGTGCGCATGTTTTTGCAAGGCAAAGATCAGCAAGTACTCAAACAGTTGATTGAGAAAATGGAAGTTGCCAGTCAGCAATTGCGCTTTGAAGATGCCGCTAAATTTCGCGATCAAATCCAAGCGATTAGGCGTGTTCAAGAGCAGCAGTACGTCTCAGAAGACAGCATGGATGATATGGATGTACTCGGGTTTGCTCAGGAGAATGGTATCGCGTGTATCCATATCCTGATGATACGCCAAGGCAAAGTGCTTGGTAGCCGTAGCCATTTTCCGAAAATCCCACAAAATACAAGCCAGCAGGAAGTGTTCGATAGTTTTCTGACTCAATACTATTTGAGCCATAACGAAGCACGTACAATTCCTTCTCGTATTATTTTGAATCAAGAGTTGGCAGAAGATATTGCGCCAATACAGAAAGCGTTAAGTGAAGTGGCAGGCCGTAAGGTTCATTTTCATACGTCGCCAACTGGCTCTCGAGCAAGGTATCTCAAGCTTTCGAACACTAATGCACTAACGGCGATTACCACCAAAATCAATCACAAAATGACGATTAATCAGCGTTTTCATGCGCTTCGCGAAACATTGAATTTGGAGTCTATAGCTCGAATGGAATGTTTTGATATCTCCCATACGATGGGGGAAAGCACGATTGCGTCATGTGTGGTGTTCAACAATGAAGGCCCCGTTAAGCAAGAGTATCGTCGCTACAACATTACTGGGATTACCGGTGGTGATGATTACGCAGCAATGGGACAAGCGTTGGAGCGCCGTTATTCGAAGCAATTGGACGTAGAGAAAATTCCCGACATCATCTTTATCGATGGCGGTAAAGGTCAGTTAAATCGTGCGCATGACATCATTTCGCAGTACTGGGGGGATTGGCCAAAGCGTCCTATCATGATTGGTATTGCAAAAGGCGTTACTCGCAAACCAGGTTTAGAAACGCTGATTACAGTCGATGGGGACGAGTTTCATTTACCAAGCGATGCTCCTGCGCTGCATCTTATCCAACATATTCGTGATGAAAGCCATAACCATGCTATAGCGGGGCACCGTGCTAAGCGAGGTAAAACCAGACGTACGAGTGCACTCGAAGGGATTGAGGGAATCGGCCCTAAACGACGTCAGGCGTTACTCAAGTACATGGGTGGGTTACAAGAACTTAAACGTGCAAGTGTCGAAGAAATCGCCAAAGTACCGGGAATAAGTCACTCTTTAGCAGAAATTATTTTCCAAGCATTGAAACAATAAGGAAAATCGCGCAACATTAAGCCGCAATGTGTAAGAGAATAATAAAATGCGTTTGAATATCCCGAACATTCTGTCTCTTCTTAGACTGTTCCTAATCCCTGTTTTTGTGGTTGTCTTTTATCTACCTTATTCATGGGCACCGTTTGCAGCAGCAATGGTGTTTTGGGTAGCGGGTTTTACTGACTGGCTTGACGGCATGTTGGCCCGTAAACTTGGCCAAACTTCTCGTTTTGGCGCGTTTATTGATCCTGTCGCTGATAAAGTGCTAGTGGCAACGGCATTGATTCTAATCACGGAACATTATCATTCAATTTGGGTGACCATTCCTGCGGTAACGATGATTGCGCGAGAAATCATTATCTCAGCATTGCGAGAATGGATGGCTGAAATCGGTAAGCGAGCGAGTGTTGCGGTATCTTGGGTTGGCAAAGTAAAAACTGTTTCGCAAATGTTCGCCTTATGGGTGTTGATATGGCGTTACGATGAATGGATGGTTTGGCTAGGCTTTGCGGCCTTGTATGTGGCAACTTTCTTGACATATTGGTCAATGATTCAATATTTGGCTGCTGCGAAAGACGATCTGTTGAATGAAGAGCACCATTAAATTCTGATGTTAGAAAGCAGGCTTAATAGCCTGCTTTTTTGTATCTAAGACAATCTACAGCATTTTTTGCTTCTCTCGCTTTTCAATGCTTGCTAACGGCCATGCTTACAATTTGTATCTGGGGCTTTTGCTTCGATAGAGTTCCATTTGTGATCTAAGTCTTGTTTTTGTCCTTGGAGAGTCTTAGAGAGGCGAGTCTTCTGATTATTAATACTTCAATGCACGCAACGCACGGCCAGCAGTGTAAGGCGTAGCCAAAGTTTTATGATAAACAAGTGTATTTAAGCGATTTTTAGTATTAAAACTAAGCAATCCATCGTCTTTCGCACAAATTCTAGTCAAACGATTTAAAAAAATAAAAATAGTGTTGACTCGATCGCTCGAATCCGTAGAATGCATCCCGTACCCAGGAGAGCACGGCTCAAAAGGGTGGTGAAAAAGCTTAGCTTTATTCACAAATGAGGCGCCTTGGCAGAGTGGCTATGCAGCGGATTGCAAATCCGTGGACCTCGGTTCGACTCCGGGAGGCGCCTCCATTATTCTTTTGAGAGTGAATGGCTTTCGAGAATAAATGCGACACTAGCTCAGTTGGTAGAGCGCAACCTTGCCAAGGTTGAGGTCACGAGTTCGAACCTCGTGTGTCGCTCCAAATTTTATTGATATGGCATTTAGCGGTATCAGATGGTGTTTTACTTTTCTGTAAAGGCATCACAAAGAATATTTGTGTGCCCTGGTGGTGGAATTGGTAGACACAAGGGATTTAAAATCCCTCGACGTTCGCGTTGTGCCGGTTCAAGTCCGGCCCGGGGCACCATCTCATATTAAATGCGACACTAGCTCAGTTGGTAGAGCGCAACCTTGCCAAGGTTGAGGTCACGAGTTCGAACCTCGTGTGTCGCTCCAGATTTAAGGCCTAACATGAAAATGTTAGGCCTTTTTCGTATTTTTTTGAAAATCTCAAACTTCTTTTCTGTCACAGACTTCGTTAAGTAGCGAACCCTTTGTCTCATTGACTCAAGTGATTGTTAATTCTGCCATTGCAAAACATCTTAGCTATTCCTACTAGTCTATGTTTAAACCATCACTTGTGGTGAATAACCACTCTTACTCCAGGCAAAGCTGTGACGAGAATGCTATCTTTTTAAATGTTCCGGATATAGAAAGGAATGTTTTACGATTAAGCAGCACAACCTTAAACCTCTGTTTAGATGAGGTGATGATATCTCAAGAATATTTGTTTAAATAACAGCTATTTGAGAGAAGCAGAAAAGCATAGCTCATGAATATGAACATGTGAGTTGCAATGGGGTATGTTTTGTTGTGATTTACATCACTGTTACTAATATGAAAAATCGTTGCCAGAAGATTTTATTTTGTGATAAATTCGCGCGCAATCTCGGAGCGTAATTAACAACGTTTGATCTCTGGGGGATACGCGTAGTGACCATTCAAGCTGATTGTGACACTGCGTAGGGTAGGTATCGGCAAAGCCTTTTGTCGATAGACGGGATACTAATGCTGTAAACGCGGCATATTAATGGGAAACCCAACATTGAAACCTTTGAATAAACACACACTAATCAGCTTCATACTGCCGAAATGTCCTGTTTTACAAAACGGGTGCATTACAGAACCTTGATTAATCCCTTTTACATATAAAGTCGCGAGTATCGTGGCGGATGATCTGTATTTGTCATTTATGCACTGACAAATGCGGAGGGGTATTCACACCTCCTGTAATTTCATTCTAATGATTATTAATACAGGATACAGAATTATTATAATTCAAGGGATTATGTAGTATGAGCACTGCCTTTGAAGTCGATAGCAATATCGCAAACATTTTTTCGTCTCAGGTTCCTATCGTTGAGGGAACGTATGACTTAACGCCAGATCAAGTATTGATTGATCAGGCTGAGCATGAATCTGAAGTACGTTCTTATCCACGTCGTTTGCCGATCGCAATTAAACAAGCCTTTGGGTGCTTGGTTGAAGATACGCGTGGACAGATCTTTCTAGACTGCCTTGCGGGGGCAGGCACTCTAGCTTTGGGGTATAACCATCCTGAAATAAACCAAGCTCTGAAAGAGCAATTAGATTCAGGACTGCCATATCAGACGCTAGATATTGCAACATCAGCAAAAACGACGTTTATTCAATCTGTTAAGTCTTTTCTTCCTCAAGAGTTAAGCGAGAACAGCGTTATCCAATTTTGTGGCCCGTCTGGAGCTGATGCGGTTGAAGCTGCTATCAAGCTCGCGAAACAGACTACCGGTCGCAACACTATGTTTGCCTTCCGTGGCGCATACCATGGTATGACTAATGGTACGATGGGGATGATGGGTAACTTAGGCACCAAAGCTCGTCGAACTGGTTTGATGTCGGATGTGCACTTTATGCCTTTCCCATACAACCTGCGTTGTCCTTTTGGGCTTGGCGGTGATGAAGGTGCGAAAGCAAGTATTCGCTATATCGATCGTCTTTTAAACGATGATGAGTCAGGCATTATGAAGCCTGCCGCGATTATCGTGGAGCCAGTGCAAGGTGAGGGTGGTGTTGTTCCTGCGCCAGCATTCTGGCTACGAGAGTTACGTCGTATTTGTGATCAGCACGGTATCTTACTGATCTTCGATGAGATCCAGTGTGGTGTTGGTAAAACTGGCTACAATTTCGCGTTCGAAGAGTCGGGCATTGTTCCAGATATTCTGTGTTTATCAAAAGCAATTGGTGGTGGCTTACCAATGTCGCTATTGGTTATCAACAAGCAACATGATACATGGAAGCCGGGCGAGCACACAGGTACATTTCGTGGTAACCAGCTAGCTATGGTCTCTGGTGCGAAAGCATTAGAAATTATCCAGCGTGATAACCTTGTTGAGCATGCCAATATTGCGGGTCAGTACCTGCGTTACGGCCTTGAGAGTATTCAAAAGCGTGTGAACTGTATCGCAGAGGTTCGTGGGAAAGGTTTGATGCTAGGCGTTGAGATTAAAACTCCAAACGGTGAACTCAATAAATTTGGTGAACCTCAAGCGGATAGTGAACTCACACTGTCTATTCAACGCGCAGCACTCGAGCGTGGCTTGATCGTTGAGAAAGGTGGACGCGAAGGCGCAGTAATTCGTTTCCTTCCTCCTCTTATCATCTCGTTTGAACAAATCGACTTTGCTTTACGTGTATTTGAAGACGCGATTTTAGCCGCTGGCGGTAGTCACATCGAAACTCAGCCACAAGATGAATGGAAGAAGCATTTCATCCACACTGGAGAGATGGGCAGCAATGAATTTGCTTCGGTGATGAATCACACTACTACGGCAATGAAGTCAGTGTTTGAACAAGTGACTGCACCGTATTCAGGTATGGATCCAAAAGCATTGGAAGCAGCGATTCACGACGTTGATCTTGATAATGGAAATGCGCCTCTTAAATCCGTTATCGACGATGCTGCTGATCTGGTCGCGAAAAACGCAATTTTTACTCAACATCCAGATTGTATTGCTCACCTGCATACTCCACCGTTGATGCCAGCGATTGCGGCAGAGGCAATGATTGCGGCTTTGAACCAGTCGATGGACTCATGGGATCAAGCTTCATCAGCGACTTATGTTGAACAGAAAGTTGTGAACTGGCTATGCGATAAATATGAGTTAGGTGAAAAAGCGGACGGTATCTTCACGAGCGGCGGCACGCAAAGTAACCAAATGGGTTTGATGCTTGCGCGAGATTGGATTGCTGACAAACTCAGTGCACACTCAATTCAAAAGCTTGGCCTTCCTGAATACGCAGACAAGCTACGTATTGTATGTTCGAAAAAATCCCACTTCACGGTTCAAAAATCAGCGTCTTGGATGGGATTGGGTGAAAAAGCGGTCATGACCGTCGATGCTAATGCCGATGGAACGATGGATGTCACTAAGTTAGACGAAGTTCTCCATCAGGCCAAAGCAGAAGGTTTGATCCCATTTGCCATTGTTGGTACAGCGGGTACAACGGACCACGGTGCTATTGATGACTTAGACTTTATCGCCGATATCGCAGCGAAACATGACATGTGGATGCACGTCGACGGTGCATACGGTGGAGCTCTGATTCTAAGTAGCCAAAAAGCGCGTCTGAAAGGTTGTGAGCGTGCACATTCCATCAGCGTAGACTTCCATAAGCTGTTTTACCAAACCATCAGTTGTGGTGCGCTATTGGTAAATGACAAGTCTAACTTTAAATTCCTGCTTCACCATGCAGACTATTTGAACCGCGAACACGACGAACTACCGAACTTGGTGGATAAGTCTATTGCGACAACTAAGCGTTTTGATGCGCTCAAAGTGTTTATGACGATGCAAAGCGTAGGGCCAAAAGCCCTAGGCGATATGTATGATCATTTGCTTGAACAGACGCTTGAAGTGGCGGACATGATTCGAGATAACAAACACTTTGAGTTGTTGGCTGAACCATCACTATCTACGGTTCTGTTCCGCGCGACAAATGAATCAGCGGATCTTGATGAACTGAACAAAACGTTGCGCTTAGAAGCGTTAACACGCGGTATTGCGGTATTGGGTGAAACCATTGTCGACGATAAAACTGCATTGAAATTTACGATTTTGAACCCGTGTCTGACGACGGCGGACTTTGAATCTTTGCTCTCAAAAATCAATACGCTAGCGGCAGAGCTAGTTTAACAAAGGTAACGGAAAACTATGGCAATTCTACAGATTGGTGCAGGCGGCGTTGGCTGGGTAGTTGCACATAAAGCAGCACAAAACAACGACGTTCTGGGTGATATCACAATCGCATCACGTACCGTAGGTAAGTGTGAGAAAATCATCGAATCGATTCAGAAGAAAAACAATCTGAAAGATTCAACTAAGAAATTAGAAGCGCGAGCGGTAAACGCGGACGACGTAGATTCTTTAGTTGCTTTAATTAAAGAAGTACAACCTGACTTAGTGATCAACGCAGGTCCTCCTTGGGTGAACATGTCTATTATGGAAGCATGTTACCAAGCTAAAGTGTCATACCTTGATACATCTGTTGCGGTTGACTTGTGCTCTGAAGGCCAACAAGTACCTCAAGCTTACGATTGGCAGTGGGGTTACCGTGAGAAGTTTGAAGAAGCGGGCATTACAGGTATTCTTGGTGCTGGTTTCGATCCGGGCGTAGTATCGGTGTTTGCCGCATACGCAGTGAAACATCTGTTCGATGAAATCGATACTATCGACGTAATGGATGTAAACGCAGGCGACCACGGTAAGAAGTTCGCAACTAACTTTGATCCAGAAACGAACATGCTTGAGATTCAAGGCGATTCGTTCTACTGGGAAAACGGCGAGTGGAAACAAGTACCTTGTCACTCACGTATGCTTGAGTTTGAATTCCCGAATTGTGGTTCACACAAAGTGTACTCAATGGCGCACGACGAAGTTCGATCTATGCAAGAGTTCATCCCTGCGAAACGCATCGAATTCTGGATGGGCTTTGGTGACCGTTACCTAAACTACTTCAATGTGATGCGCGACATCGGTCTACTCAGCCCAGATCCACTAACGCTTCATGACGGTACGGTTGTTCAACCTTTGCACGTGCTAAAAGCACTACTACCAGATCCAACATCACTCGCGCCAGGCTACACTGGCCTAACGTGTATCGGTACTTGGGTTCAAGGTAAGAAAGATGGTAAAGAGCGCAGTGTATTTATTTACAACAACGCTGATCACGAAGTCGCATACGAAGATGTTGAACACCAAGCTATCTCATACACCACTGGCGTACCAGCGATCACTGCGGCTTTGCAGTTCTTCCGTGGCAAATGGGCAGACAAAGGCGTGTTCAACATGGAGCAGCTAGATCCAGACCCATTCCTAGAAACCATGCCATCTATTGGTCTAGATTGGCATGTTCAAGAACTGGAGCCAGGACAACCTGTTATCCATAAATTGAAGTAAGAATTTAGCGACTCTTATTTGTACGTTTAAGCCGATGCACTTGCGTCGGCTTTGTTCGATTTTATAGTGTCTTTGCTAAGACGAAGGGACGTAAGGTATCAAAATGCAACAAAACGAACTAAAAACGCCATACTTCATGATCAATGAAGACAAGCTGATTGAGAACCTAGAGAAAGCAAAACAGCTAAAAGACATCTCTGGTGTGAAGCTTGTATTAGCACTGAAGTGCTTCTCAACATGGGGTGTATTCGACATCATCAAGCCTTACCTAGACGGAACAACAAGTTCTGGCCCGTTTGAAGTGAAGCTTGGCTACGAAACGTTCGGTGGTGAGACACACGCATACAGTGTGGGTTACAGCGAAGATGACGTTCGCGATGTGGCGGACATCTGTGACAAGATGATCTTTAACTCTCAGTCACAGCTAGCGGCTTATCGTCATATTGTCGAAGGTAAAGCATCGATTGGCTTGCGCCTAAACCCAGGTGTGAGCTATGCAGGGCAAGACTTAGCAAACCCAGCGCGTCAATTCTCTCGTCTTGGGGTTCAGGCTGATCACATCAAACCGGAAATTTTTGATGGTATTGATGGCGTAATGTTCCACATGAACTGTGAGAACAAAGACGTGGATGCGTTTATCGGCTTACTCGATGCTATTTCAGCTCAGTTTGGCGAGTACCTAGATAAGCTGGACTGGGTAAGCATGGGTGGCGGCGTGTTCTTCACATGGCCGGGGTACGATATCGAGAAGTTGGGGTTAGCACTTAAAGCGTTCTCAGAGAAACACGGCGTACAAATGTATTTAGAGCCGGGTGAAGCGATAATTACTAAGACCACTGATCTCGTTGTAACAGTGGTTGATATTGTAGAGAACGTAAAGAAGACGGCGATTGTCGATTCGGCCACAGAAGCTCACCGCTTAGATACGTTGATCTACAATGAGCCAGCGTCAATCCTTGAAGCATCTGAAAATGGTGAACATGAGTATGTGATCGGCTCGTGCTCTTGTTTGGCTGGTGACCAGTTCTGCGTGGCGAACTTCGAACAGCCTCTAGAGATAGGACAGCGTCTGCATATTCTAGATAGTGCCGGTTACACCATGGTGAAACTAAACTGGTTTAACGGTCTACGTATGCCGTCGGTCTACTGTGAACGCTCGAATGGTGACATTCAAAAACTGAATGAATTTGACTACTCTGATTTCAAACGTTCACTGTCTCAGTGGTCAGTGAAATAAAACGTATTGAGTATTAGAACGACAAAGAGCAGCTGAATTGCTGCTCTTTTTATTGGGGAAGCGTTAAAGGTATGCAGTTAGCTTTCTACAATTACACGAGTGTCTTCACTCAGAGATTCTAACTCATTGGCTATGTCTTCAATTTCTAGCTCGCTAGGTAGTTTTATCGCCATTTTAGCGCTGAATAAGCTAGAGCTTACCCCTCCGCCTCCAGCAATGAATACACGCTGACAATCCATATCTAAAATTGAGATACCTTGATTATCGAGAACGTGAGTAATTTCATTCACAATACCCGCTCTATCGTTGGCATCTAAACGAAGTTGGAAGATAGTGTCTTCACGATATGAATGAGGTTCAGAGTCGACGAACCTAACAACAAGAGTCTGACAAGAAGAGAACGCCTGTTTAACGATGTCGGCATTATCTCTTGGAAGCTCTACTTTGATGACACCTGCAACTTGGTCTTCGATAAAGTTTACTTTGCTGATCAGCCATTTCCCGCCGTTTTCGTGTGTGATTGCAGCGAGCTCTTTAATCGTGGCGGGTGACGCTTGTCCGACAAAATTAACAATAAATACGGTGTTCATAATGTCCCCTCCTGGAATCAAGGTTTGGACGCAGTACGAATAAACGTGCTACTTAAGTTATTGGAATAAATCCTTTTATTTAGTGTAGGTGCTAAGGGCAGGTAATGTTTGATGAAAGTCAATTTTTAACACTAATTCGTGATGCAAATAATTAAAACAATGTTCAGAGCACAAAAAAACAGCCATCGTAAGGCTGCTTTTTACCGAGTATCAACTTAGGATTAGAAGGTTACTTTTAACTCGATACCATAAAATTGACTGTCGTAGTTTGCGCCTGCGTCCATGGCGAATTTTGCAACATCTTGGTTTCCAAACCAAGGTGATGAATTGAATTGTAGTTCTGCACTACCGCCCCATGCATCAGTTACCCAATAATGAATATGTCCAACAGGGTTTAAGAAGACGAGCGAAACATCACCTGCGGTTTCAGAACCCATAACTTCGCCGCCGTTTGCAATAATGTCTTGCTCAGCCGTTAACATCATTTCACCAACAACAGCACCAAAGAATGGTGTGATAAAAATATCCTGCCAAGATGGTACTTCTGCGAACGCCTCCACGCCATACTCCCAAAAGAACGTCGACATAGTTGCGGAGTACAAAAACGACTGAAATTCATTATAGCCAGCGTGACGTGCTGCCGTGTAGTAAACGCCGCCAAAATATGGGTGCATGATGTAGTTGAGGACATGTTCATCGCGATCCCAAACGGGGCCGTCAGAGACATTATCTTTCCACTTTTGCCCCAACTTACTCATGTCTCGGTCTTCTTCGTCCCATTTGGTGATACTTTCTGGAAGAAAAGTCATCATGCCTACGGTCGCGATACTGAGACCTAGAATGGTGTAGGTTTGACCCATCAGATAATCCCAGTCTTTATCTTGAGGGATGATGAGATGTTTAGGCTGAAGCCCTGCGTCAAGGTTTAGCGAATCATCATTATTCTGTTCATACATAACACCGCGATTTTGAGCCTCGAAGGTGTACAGAGTCGTCGTTTCGCAGTAACCTGACAAGCAATCAGGTGTGTAAGAAAACTCTGTATGACGGTTTAGGTCATAGCGACTTGCGTGCGCAAGCGCTGACGAAGCCAAGCAAAGGCCTGTTAGAGTCGTCTTGAACATGGATGATTTTGACACAAAGGTCTCCGAGTTAATGGTGTATGTTCGGGCTCGTAATTATCCCTCAAAACATCAATCATTTAAACACTTGACCCTTATTTAGTCCCAACAAACCTCGGCGAGATTTGTCCAAATAAAAAGAAAAATAAGCGCTATAACGAAAATAGGATTGTGCTTACGTTCAGGAGTCAGTTGTGAAAATAGCAATGCTTAGTACTGGTGAGGAAGTCCTCCACGGTGATATTGTTGATACTAATGCGGCATGGTTGTCTAGCCTGTTTTATCAACATGGATTTGGCTTAACAAAGCGCTCAACGGTTGGCGATAGCCTATCGAGTTTGGTTGAAGAGTTTTTAATGCTCAGCTTTAACAACGATGTGGTTATTGTTAATGGTGGTTTAGGCCCTACAACGGATGACATGAGTGCCGCCGCCGCCGCGAGAGCCGCCGATTGTAAACTGGTGCTATTCAAAGAGTGGTTGCAGCATCTAGAAAGTTTGTATGCTCGACGTGGCATCCCTATGCCGGACAGTAATTTAAAGCAAGCAATGCTGCCAGAAACGGCAGAGATATTGGACAACCCGATAGGCACTGCTTGCGGTTTCAAAATGCTGATTAATGATGCCATTTTTTATTTCACACCGGGTGTACCAAGTGAATTTAAGCTCATGGCAGAGACGCAAATTCTTCCCGATCTGAGAAGAGTGTTTCCCGATGTGCAAGGTTCATGTTGTAGCCGAATCTACACGTTTGGTCTGTCTGAATCCGGTATTTCAGATAAGCTAGATCAGCTAAAACTTCCTCAAGGCTATGAGCTAGGGTATCGCTCTTACTTGCCTTTTATTGAAGTGAAACTTTTTGGTCCTTCAGATCAGCTTGAACAGCGTTTGAAACTCGTACAGATAATTAATAAACACCTTGAGAGTAATACCGTTAGTATTGACTTACCTATGGTTGAAAATGTCGGCCAGTTGTTGGTCGATAAAGGACTAACAGTGTCGACCTCCGAAAAAAGTAGCGGAGGATACTTAACGTACTGGCTAAACGGTGATGAAAACGCTGAAAAGCAACTAGGGCATGGTTGGATACTACCGAGCCTGACTCAAGCGATGGCCAACAGCGGAGATCCATTAGCAGAAACGTTTGCTCTGGCTGGTGCTACGCGAGAGAAGTGTGGGACGGATTTATCACTCGTTACTGGCCATATTGAAGAGGGTGTTTTTTCCGTCGCTTTATCGACACCGTCAGGCGAGTGGGGA
The DNA here is from genome assembly GCF_033340275.1 of Vibrio sp. 1402. Lineage (NCBI taxonomy): Bacteria > Pseudomonadati > Pseudomonadota > Gammaproteobacteria > Vibrionales > Vibrionaceae > Vibrio > Vibrio sp. 1402. The sequence goes on along the minus strand of NZ_JAWOWE010000004.1, from coordinate 305,767 downwards.
GCGTTATATAAACTCTCGAAAAAGTATCAGCGCAGTGATCAAGTTAAAGTGATCAGCACGGCAGCACTAGACTTGTTGCGTCGCTACCTAGAACGTAAACCGATGTTTGCGCATTATGCATTTTTAGAGAAAGTTAAAGAGATGCACCTCCCGAGCAGTGCTTTATAACCAAAGCTCTATACAGTAGTCTGAGAGACAAAACACAGAGACAAAAAAGCCAAGGTGATTGCCTTGGCTTTTGCATTTTATACCGTCGAGTCAACGTTATGCGCGCTGCTTTTCTTTCATCGCGTAGTTAACGCCGCTAAGTGACAAATCTGATTTTGCTTTACAGATACAAGGTAATATTTCATCACTTTGTGTGTAAGCCATGGCAAAACCAACATACTCCACTTCACCAGACTCCAATTTGCAGCGACAGGCGCCGCAGTGCCCATCACGGCAGTTGTATTCTGGTAATAGGCCAGCTTGCTCCATTGTTTCCAAAATCGTATTGGAAGGGTTGGATTCAATGCTGATCAGTTTGTTGATTTTGAGTGTTGCCATTACAGCTCGAATCCTTCGAAGTCATCTGCGCGAACTTCATTGTCAATTTGACCCACAAGGTAAGAAGAGATTTCTGCTTCTTGAGGCGCAACTTGAACGTTATCTGAAGACAACCAAGCGTTAATCCATGGAATTGGGTTGGTTGTTGCTTCTGGATACGCTGCTGGTAGACCTACCGCTTGCATACGAATATTTGTGATGTATTCAACGTATTGGCTTAGGATGTCTTTGTTTAGACCGATCATAGAGCCATCTTTGAATAGATACTCTGCCCACTCTTTTTCTTGCTCAGCCGCTTCTTTGAATAGGTCAAAACAGTCCTGTTTTGCCTCTTCTGCGATTTGCATGAAAGTGAAGTCATCTTGACCGTTACGTAGCAGGTTGATCATGTGCTGCGTGCCGTTTAAGTGAAGTGCTTCGTCACGAGCGATCAGCTTGATGATTTTCGCGTTACCTTCCATTAGTTCGCGTTCTGCGAAAGCGAAAGAACATGCGAAACTTACGTAAAAACGAATGGCTTCTAATGCGTTAACAGACATCAGACAGATGTACAGCTTCTTCTTAAGATCGTACAGACTAACCTTAACCGTTTCACCGTTAAGGACATGCTCACCTTCACCGTAGCGATGGTAATCATTCGTCGCTTGAATCAAATCGTCGTAGTAGTGCGCGATGTCTTTTGCACGCTTCAGAATGTGCTCGTTCTCAACGATATCATCAAACACTACAGCAGGGTCGTTCACGATGTTACGAATAATGTGTGTGTAAGAACGAGAGTGAATCGTTTCAGAGAAAGACCAAGTCTCAATCCAAGTCTCTAGTTCTGGCAGAGACACAAGCGGCAGCAGTGCCACGTTAGGGCTGCGGCCTTGGATAGAGTCAAGAAGCGTTTGGTACTTCAAGTTAGAGATGAAGATGTGCTTCTCGTGATCTGGCAGTTTGTTGTAATCGATACGGTCACTAGATACGTCTACTTCTTCTGGACGCCAGAAGAAAGAAAGTTGTTTCTCGATAAGTTTTTCGAAAATCTCAAACTTTTGTTGGTCGTAACGTGCAACGTTTACTGATTGACCTAGGAACATTGGTTCCTTCAATTGGTCATTCTTTTTTTGGTTAAAAGTACTGTAAGCCATAATGCCTCAATTCCTTTTAAACCTCCCCGTAAGGGGGAGGTTATCGATAGTCTGTCTTTACGGGTTCGCTAGGTACGGGAAGATTAAATCTTACAACCGCCGCCAGCACAATCGTCATCTTGTGGTTGAACAGCGTCTTTCTGTTCATCTTTCGCGCCATCACGAGTGTTGTGGTAGTAAAGCGTTTTCACACCAAACTTATACGCTGTTAGCAGGTCTTGAAGTAGTTTCTTCATTGGAACCTTGCCAGTCTCGTAACGTGACGGGTCGTAGTTAGTATTAGCAGAGATAGCTTGGTCAACAAACTTCTGCATAATACCCACAAGGTGTAGATAACCGTCGTTCGAACCGATATTCCAAAGCAGTTCATAGCTGTCTTTAAGTTCTGTGAACTCTGGTACAACTTGCTTCAGGATACCGTCTTTCGAAGCTTTTACTGAAACGTAACCACGTGGTGGCTCAATACCGTTAGTTGCGTTTGAAATCTGAGAAGAAGTCTCAGAAGGCATTAGCGCAGTCAGTGTTGAGTTACGTAGGCCGTGCTCCATAATTTCTTTACGTAGGCTGTCCCAGTCGTAGTGCAGCGCTTCGTCACAAATTAGGTCGATATCTTTCTTATACGTATCAATCGGCAGTAAGCCTTTCGCGTAGTTCGTCTCGTCGAATGAAGGGCACTTACCTTGTTCTTTCGCCAGTGCTACAGATGCTTTCAATAGGTAGTACTGCATTGCTTCGAACGTACGGTGAGTTAGGCCGTTCGCGCTACCGTCAGAGTATTTCACGCCATTCTTCGCTAAGTAGTAAGCAAAGTTAATCACACCAACACCTAGCGTACGACGGTTCATAGTCGATTTGTATGCCGCTGGTAGAGGGTAATCTTGGTAATCAAGCAGTGCATCTAACGCACGAACAACAAGATCGGATAGCTCTTCGAAATCATCTAGAGACTTGATAGCACCTAAGTTGAATGCAGAAAGCGTACACAGTGCGATCTCGCCTGAGTCATCTTCAACGTTAGTTAATGGTTTCGTTGGTAGTGCGATTTCTAAACATAGGTTCGACTGACGAACTGGAGCAACTTCAGAATCAAATGGGCTGTGAGTATTACAGTGGTCCACGTTCTGGATGTAGATACGACCCGTTGATGCACGCTCTTGCATTAGCAGAGTGAACATTTCAATCGCTTTAACCGTTTCTTTCTTGATTGAAGGATCGTTCTCGTACTTCACGTATAGACGCTCAAACTCTTCTTGGTTTTCGAAGAATGCGTCGTACAGACCAGGTACATCAGATGGTGAGAATAGCGTAATATTGCCGCCTTCAACTAAACGTTGGTACATCAGTTTGTTTAACTGAACACCGTAGTCCATGTGACGAACACGGTTTTCTTCAACACCACGGTTGTTCTTAAGTACCATTAGTGAGCGTGCTTCACCGTGCCACATTGGGTAGAACACAGTAGCTGCGCCACCACGTACACCACCTTGTGAACAACATTTTACTGCTGTTTGGAAGTACTTGTAGAACGGAATACAACCAGTGTGGAATGCTTCACCACCGCGAATCTCTGAGCCTAATGCACGGATACGACCTGCGTTGATACCAATACCAGCGCGCTGAGATACGTAACGAACAATTGAGCTTGCTGTTGCGTTAATAGAATCAAGACTGTCGCCACACTCGATCAGAACACATGAGCTGAACTGGCGAGTAGGGGTACGCACGCCAGACATAATTGGCGTAGGTAGAGAAATCTTAAATGTCGATGTCGCATCGTAGAAACGTTTGATGTAATCAAGACGTGTCGCTTTTGGATATTTCGCAAATAAGCACGCTGCTACAAGGATGTATAAGAACTGAGCACTTTCGTAAATTTGGCCCGTAACACGGTTCTGTACGAAGTACTTACCCTCTAGCTGCTTAACTGCCGCGTATGAGAAATTTAGGTCGCGTTTATGGTCGAGGTACGCATCAAGTTCGTCGAGTTCTGCTTTTGTGTAGTCTTCTAGAATATGTTGATCGTACTTACCCATATCGACGAGGCGAGACACGTGATCATAAAGCGTTGGTGGCTCGTATTGGCCATACGCTTTTTTACGCAGATGGAATACCGCTAGGCGAGCAGCTAGGTATTGGTAATCCGGAGTCTCTTCAGAGATCAGGTCTGCCGCAGACTTGATGATTGTCTCGTGAATATCTGTCGTTGTGATGCCGTCGTAAAACTGGATGTGAGCGCGAAGTTCTACTTGAGAAACCGAAACATTATCTAGACCTTCTGCAGCCCAAGTGATAACGCGGTGGATTTTATCCAGATCGATACTTTCTTTACGGCCATCACGCTTGGTGACGGTAAGTTGTTGGTTCATTCTGCTTTATTTCCCTAAGAAAACTGATAAAAGCCGTATTTTTGTTTGTTTATGTGCAATATGAGTAAAGCTTGCGGCGGCTTTGTGATCAAAGTCTATCTATATATTGTCGCTTAAACACAACATATAGGGGTTCATTTGTTTGCGGGTTACAAGATAGTGCTATTACACTGATTTATCAAGGTACAGATCGGGGATGACTTGTGGATAACTGACAAAATGAAAAAAATCAGTAAGTGAACACTAACCGATGAGAAAAGGGCAGACTTGAATGGTTAAAAGTACGGTTTCGAGATCGGTTTAGAAATAACCGCATGCAAAAATATTTTCCTTGATCTTTGGCCGTTTTTATCTACGAAAAATGGCTTGGTCAAAATGGAATCTAGAGCACGAATTTTAGCCATAAAAAGACAAAAAAAGCGGCAACTTTGTGCTACCGCTTCCGATTCATTTTCTTTAAAAAATGTCAATCACAAAACTCATTTTTTAACTTAATAGCGTTCAGTATTTTTTAGTATGAACGATGTAGTTTACATCTACATTACGACCGAGTTTGTAGCTATCATTTAGAGGGTTGTAATGAAGCCCAGTAATGCCCATTTCCGTCAGGTCAGTTTGGTCTATCATCTTCATCATTTCGGCTGGCTTGATAAACTTATCGTGCTCATGAGTGCCTTCAGGAACAATCTTAAGAAGCTTCTCAGCACCGACAATAGCAAATAAGTACGACTTAATGTTTCGGTTCAAAGTTGAGAAAAACACGTGACCACCGGGTTTGACTAGCGCAGCACAAGAGCGGATAACGGAGAGAGGATCTGGAACGTGTTCAAGCATCTCCATACAAGTCACGACATCGTAAGTTCCTGCGTTTTCTATAGCGTGGTCTTCTATTGTGCTCTGAATGTAGGTCAGTTGAGTGCCTGTTTCTAATGCATGTAGTCGCGCGACTTCTAATGGTTCTTTACCCATATCAAGCCCCGTCACAATAGCGCCTTCTTTTGCCATGCTTTCAGCAAGAATGCCACCACCACAGCCGACATCAAGTGTTCGCTTGCCAAACAAGCCATTTGCTTTTTCAAGTACATAGTTCAAACGAAGTGGGTTAATTTGATGAAGCGGCTTAAACTCGCCTTCTAAATCCCACCATCGAGAAGCCATGTCCTCGAATTTCTTAATTTCACTTGGGTCGACGTTTTGTGCTTTAGTCATAATTGGTTTTATTGCATTCAATCTGAGTCCTTTAGAGGGCGCCAGTATACTCCAACGTTTTACACCCAAACAACCTCGATGTGCTTAGTTAAGGGACAATGACAGAGTTCACTGGCGCGGCAATCGAGACAGGTGCCTGTAATTTGTAAAGCGCTAACTATTGTTTTTGGTTCATCCTTGAACTGGTGCCAGTGATAATAACTCTAAAACCTGCATTTTCGCGTTGTGTGGTTAAAGGAATTTACCTCGCTTTTCCGCGTAAAGGGTCCGATTTTGCTCAATATTGACCGAAATATAACCACTAATCAGAAAGATATGGGATGAGTGTGCAAATTCTCGACATTTGATTCATAACCAAGCTCACAACCTGATAAAAGGAGAGGGAAAGTGATGCCGAAGTGATGAATTGTGTGTTATATTTTTGCACCTTACACGTATCGTAATTACGATCAGATAATAGAGGGATAATGGCTCTATGAGCGATTTAGCTAAAGAGATCACGCCCGTAAACATTGAAGATGAGCTTAGAGGTTCATACCTAGACTATGCGATGTCAGTCATCGTGGGTCGTGCTCTTCCAGATGTGCGTGATGGCCTAAAACCAGTACACCGCCGCGTTTTATTCGCGATGAACGTACTAGGCAACGATTGGAACAAACCATATAAAAAATCAGCCCGTGTTGTCGGCGACGTAATCGGTAAATATCACCCACATGGTGATAGTGCTGTGTACGACACAATCGTACGTATGGCTCAGCCGTTCTCGCTTCGTTACATGCTGGTCGATGGTCAAGGTAACTTTGGCTCGATCGATGGCGACTCTGCTGCGGCAATGCGTTACACCGAAGTTCGAATGGCAAAAATTGCCCATGAACTATTGGCTGACCTAGACAAAGAAACCGTAGACTACGTACCAAACTACGACGGTACTGAGCAGATCCCAGCGGTTCTTCCAACTAAAATTCCAAACCTATTGGTTAACGGTGCTTCTGGTATCGCAGTAGGTATGGCAACCAACATCCCGCCTCATAACCTTGGCGAAGTGATTGATGGCTGTCTTGCATACATCAATAATGAAGAAATCACTATTGATGAACTAATGGATTACATTCCTGGTCCTGATTTCCCAACGGCGGCGCTTATCAGCGGTCGTAAAGGCATTGTAGACGCGTACAAAACAGGTCGCGGCAAAATCTACATGCGTTCGAAAGCGGACATCGAAGTGGAGAAGAATGGTAAAGAGACCATTATCGTCACTGAAATTCCTTACCAGGTGAACAAAGCTCGCTTGATCGAAAAGATCGCTGAGCTAGTTAAAGATAAGAAAGTAGAAGGTATCAGTGCACTGCGCGACGAGTCAGATAAAGACGGTATGCGCATTGTTATTGAGTGTAAGCGCGATGCTGTGGGCGAAGTAGTTCTAAACAACCTTTACGCTCAGACTCAGCTGCAAACCACTTTCGGTATCAACATGGTGGCCCTAAACAATGGCCAGCCACAGCTATTCAACCTAAAAGATATGTTGAAGTGCTTTGTTGATCACCGTCGTGAAGTTGTGACACGCCGTACTATTTTCGAACTGCGTAAAGCGCGTGAACGTGCTCATATCCTTGAAGGTTTAGCTCTAGCGCTTGCTAACATTGATGAAATTATTGAGCTTATCCGTAAGGCACCTACACCGGCTGAAGCAAAAGCGGGTCTTATCGCTCGTGGTTGGGATTTAGGCAACGTTTCAGCAATGCTAGAGCGTGCTGGTACAGATGCTGCGCGCCCTGAATGGCTAGAGCCTGAATACGGTATTCGTGATGGTCAGTACTTCCTGACTGAGCAACAAGCACAAGCTATCCTAGATCTACGTTTACATAAACTAACAGGTCTAGAACACGAGAAGATTCTTGGCGAATACAAAACACTTCTAGAAGAAATCGCTGAACTCATGCATATCCTTGCGAGCACTGAGCGTTTGATGGAAGTGATCCGTGAAGAACTTGAAGCGGTTCGTGACGGCTTTGGTGACGCTCGTCGTACAGAAATCACAGCTGCGAGCCATGATATTGACATGGAAGAGCTGATCGCACGTGAAGACGTTGTGGTTACTCTATCTCACGGTGGTTACGTTAAGTACCAAGTACTGAGCGACTACGAGTCACAGCGCCGTGGTGGTAAAGGCAAGAGTGCGACTAAGATGAAAGATGAAGACCATATCGAGCGTCTTCTAGTGGCGAATACCCACGATAACATCTTGTGTTTCTCTACTCGTGGTAAAACATACCGCCTGAAAGTTTACCAATTGCCTCTAGCGAGCCGTACTGCGCGTGGTAAGCCAATCGTAAACATCCTTCCACTCGAAGAAGGTGAGCGCATTACCGCGATTCTACGTGTTGATGAATTCTCTGAAGACAAATTCATCTTCATGGCAACAGGTGACGGTACGGTTAAGAAAACGCCGTTGAACCAGTTTGCAAACGTACGTTCAAACGGCCTAATCGCTGTGAACCTACGTGAAGACGATTCGTTAATCGGTGTGGATATCACTAACGGCGAAAACGAAATCATGCTGTTCTCTAAAGCGGGTAAAGTGGTTCGCTTTAAAGAAGCAGAAGAGATTCCAGTACTTGATGAAAATGGTAAACCAGTTCTTGATGAGAATGGTCAGCCAGAGATCAAGTTTAAAGGTGTTCGTCCTATGGGTCGTACCGCCTCTGGTGTTCGTGGTATGAAACTGGCTGAAAATGACCAAGTTGTATCACTTATTGTTCCTTCGCACGAAGGCGATATCCTAACGGTTACAGAAAACGGTTATGGTAAACGTACAGCACTTAGCGAGTACCCGACAAAAGGTCGTGGCACTCAAGGTGTAGTTTCTATCAAAGTTTCTGAGCGAAATGGCCCGGTAGTTGGTGCTATCCAGGTTGTTGAAGGTGATGAAATGATGATGATCACCGACGCTGGCACGTTAGTACGCACTCGTGTGGGTGAAGTTAGCCAAGTTGGTCGTAACACACAAGGTGTAACGCTTATCCGTACTGCGGAAGATGAATCAGTTGTTGGTTTGCAACGTATTGAAGAAGTTGATGATGAAGAGCTGCCTGCTGATGAAGATGCAGAAGCGTTAGAGTCAACAGATGAAAATACGCAGCAAGACGCTCCAGCTGCTGATGATGCAGAGGAAGGTAACGAAGAGTAATCTTACATCGTTATCCTGATATGAAAAGCCGAGCCCTTAGTTGCTCGGCTTTTTTTGTATCTGTATCAACGCATTTAAAGTAAGAAATGCGTACACTGACGTTATCTTTGTTTACAGGACGTGTTATGTCTGTTTGGTTTTTCGCTGCCATCACTCTGATGGGGTTGTTTATCGTACTCTTATCACTGAGTGCATCAAAAGCTAAACCTGCTCAATGGTTTGGCTTTTGCCTGTTAGTACTTGTCGTGACGAGTGCCAGTTTCTTATTGCTTCATCAAACACCGCCTAAACCAATACACGCGGAAATGTCACGAATGATGACTGCTCGTGACATCATGAAAGAGATTCAAGACCAGTTGCGTGAAGATCCGAACAACGCTGAATTGTGGTTCCAACTCGGGCAGGGCTACCTGCTAGAGGGTGAATTTGACGGTGCGTTGATTTGTTTTGATTACGCGATCCAACTGACTGAGCCAGTCAGTGCCACGCAACTTGCTGCAAAGGCGACTACCTTGTACTACATTCACCAGCAATCAATGACGCAAGAAGTTAGCTTGCTTTTGGAGCAAGCTTTGCAGATAGAACCGCACAATGAAGCCGCTTTGTCTTTGATCGCAAATGATCATTTTCTGTCATTCCGATTTCAGGAAGCGATTGATGCCTGGGTAATATTATTAGATTCTAATGATCCAAATTTAGATAGGGTGCAAATCATTAACTCTATTAACAAAGCAAAAGAGCTATTGTAAGCGTACAATTTAACAAGCAATAGAGAGAAAGGTGGGCAACGAATGAAAAATAAAGCACTAAGCATATTGGTTTTGCTGTGCGGCTCTGTGCTGGCGGGTTGTAGCTCTTCCGATCATTCTGGCTCTTCCTCTATGGTTTATTATTCATCGGGTTATTACGATCCGTGGTGGTACGATCATGACGACTACTGGATTTATTACTATCCGGGCTGTTGCGATAACGACGATGAATACAAAGAGAAACTGGAAGAGTGGTGGAATGGTTTAGATGAAGACCAACAGCAATCCATCAAAGACAAAGTCGAAGATTGGAAAGACGATGATATGTCCGCCAATATCGATAACATGAAACGCCAACTCGACGATCATTGGCAATCATTGCCTGACGAGCAAAAGCAAGAGATTAAAACCAAATGGGAGAATCGTCCGGAACGTATTGAGCCAGCGACTTTACAAGACAAAGCGGTAAAAGAAAAGGTTCAACAAAGAAAAGCATTACCGGAAACGAAGATCCAGCGTCCAGTTGCTCGTCCAAATGTGCAGATACCTAAAGCACGTCCAAATATTCAGCCTAGACCGAGGCTTCCTCGTCGCTAGTACGTTCGATTTTGTCTCTCGATAGAATCGGGGATGAAGAAATAAAGATAACAAAGAAACAAATAAACAAAAAAAAGGGGCGTTCAGTACGCCCCTTGTTGTATCTATAAACTAACCTCTGCAAGTTAGACTAATATGTGGCTTCGCGTTCAGCTGCTGCTTTATCCCATTCTGGTGCCACCGTTTCTAGGAAGTGTTTCTTGTCTGCGTTCATCTTATCCATATCCATGCCCAGTGCTTGCTGTGCTTTCGCTTTGGTCGAGATATCTGGAATTTGAACAGGGTCAGTAATGCCTTTGGTTGCCAGTAAGCGAACCAACTTGGTACGGGCGTCAGCCGCGCGGTCAACTGCAGTACCAAGTACTTCTAGTGCTACCTCAGGAGCATGCATGTGGACACCGTGAGAAGCAATCGCGTAGTCCCAACGCCATTGTGCGTGGCGAATATCTTGTAGGATAGGTTCCATCTCTGCTTCTGTTGCACCTGCTTTCCACGCTGCGCCTGCTTCAAAGTGTGCCGCTACGATTTGCTTCTCAGCGGTTAGCTTCATGTTCAATACTTGCGCTTTGCGAGTCGAAACGATGCCTTGTAGCTGCTCTTTAGTTTGGGTATGGCATTGCGCACAGGTGTCTTCAAAACGATCAAATGGGTTACCCACTTTGTGGTCTGTGTACACCGTACCGTCTTCTTTGGTCACTTTAGGCATGTGGCAGTCCACACACACCACTTTGTTTTTACCATGAATACCCGCTCTCCAAGTTTCGAAACCTGGATGTTGCGCTTTTAGCATCGGCGCTTTAGATACGGCATGCGTCCAATCTTTGAAATTCAACGCGTCGTAGTATTTCTCCATGTCATTAACGGTGGTGCCCATATCCCATGGGAATTTAACCGCTTTAGTTGGGCCGGTGAAGTAGTATTCAACGTGACATTGAGCGCAGACCGATGCTTGCTTATCTAGGCGAGACTGTTCATCAAAGTTTTTACCAATAGTATCAAAAGCACGCTCGACGTATGGGCGAGTCAGTGCTAGCGCAGGTTCGCCTTTCTTGAAGGCTTCAGAGCCTGTGTTGTGGCAATCGGAACAACCGATAGGGTTGACGATTTCTGAGCCTAAGCGTGCCCATTTACCTTCGAAATAACCGTCTTCACCACGTTCATCAATCACGCGAGCAACGTCTGGGCTTTTACAGCTCCAACAGGCCATTGGCATAGGCCCGGACTTCTCGTCGGTTGGTGAACCGGTACGTAAGGTTTGGCGAACATCATCAAGTGCGTAAAAGTGACCGCGCGCTTTGTTGTAGTCTTTCGCGAAGCCGTAGCCAGCCCATAAGATCACCATGTTTGGGTCTTCACTTAGAGCATCTTCTATGTGCTCACTTTCGGATGTTGCTTTCCAAGAATGGTATTGATCAGGGTGGTTCTGTTCAAAGACATCGTTACGAGGATCGATAAAATCCTTCTCTTCTGCCGCTAACGGAGCGCCAACCAAAAATAATTGGCTGGCGAATAAGGTCGCAACCGCAATAGGTGCGCTCATCCAGTGTTTTATGCTCACAGTGTTATCTCCATATTCGTTTTTATTAGCAGCGTTGTGAGGAGCTATTCCAAATAAGAACTGGAGATCTACGATTAATAATATTGCTTAATTGGATAGATGAAATAGAGAGTGAATCTTGTCTTGTTTTAGATCAATTTACACCAGTGATCTCAGTCATATTTGAATTTATATACCTCTAAAGTGGTAGCTGTTAAGTCATTGTTGTGCAATGCTTTGAGTTTTTAACCTTTTTAAATATAGGGTGATTTAGTTCGCTTTTTGAGCAGGCGTTTCTACCCCTTATGAATAATAGAGGTATTATAAATATAGGTTTAGCGTTGTGGCTTTCCGAAATAAGAATTGATGTCATTTGAAGATCTAAAAAATATCTTCAGAGGAAATTAATTGTCGCTCAAATAAATAATTGAGAATAGTTATCAATTATTATCGAGCTAAGGAAAGAACAATATGGGCAATATAAAATTGACCATAGAGACAATGCTGAAACTTCTCTTCGTCTTTGCCATCTATGGTTTCTCCATCGCCGCCCATGCGACTTCTTCAGAGCCGATTGAAGGTGCTCAAGCTGAGCGTCATCAAGTCGAGTTGATCCGTGACCGTGACTACAAGTGCCTGCAATGTCATAAGGATGCAAAAGAGACTCTGAACTTATCGCATGATTCGCAAGCTCTACTCAGCCAAGGGAAGCAACTTAATTGCACTAACTGCCATAGCAACATTGGTCCCGACCATCGTGAAGGTGCACCTGATGTGATTAAGTTTTCTGCCGCGCAATCGAAAGAGGTACACGACAAAGTGTTCCTTGATCCAAGTATGATTCTTAAAGCCAACAGCCAATGTGTGGATTGCCATGCACCGACACAACTGAGAGAGAGCCACTGGACGCACGATGTGCACGCCAAAAACCTCACTTGTTCAAATTGCCACGATGTACACGCAGCGAAAACCAAAGCGTTGTCGTACGACAGAAAACAACTGATCAAGCAGTGTGTGGATTGTCACTCTGAATTTGCCGTCGAACCTGAACTTGCCAAAGAAGAGGAGAGATAGCATGAAATGTTCGAGAAGAAACTTTTTAGCCGGCAGCGGCGCGTTGATTTTAACTACAGGCGTTGCAGGCACTTCCGTTGTTAGCTCCTCTCTCTATGCCAGCAACAGTGAACAAGCGAAACGCATGGGTATGGTTCATGATGAAAATGCCTGTATTGGCTGTACCGCTTGTACCGATGCTTGTCGCGAAGTAAATAAAGTCCCTGAAGGCGTAACGCGACTTAAAATTCATCGCAGTGAACCGATTGGCGAATTTCCAGATGTGGAATACCAGTTTACTCGCGAATCCTGTCAGCACTGTGATAACCCACCATGTGTGTACGTTTGTCCAACAGGCGCTGCATACAAAGATGAAGCGACCGGCATCGTGGATGTGCACAAAGAGAAATGTGTCGGATGTGGTTATTGCCTTGCCGCTTGCCCTTACCAAGTGCGCTTCTTTAATCCAGTCGATCACTCTGCGGATAAATGTAACTTCTGCCGTGATACCAACCTAGCGCAAGATAAGCAGCCAGCTTGCGTGGAATCTTGCCCAACAAAAGCACTCATCTTTGGTGATTTGAATGACCCAACTAGCGAGGTGAGCAAAGCTATCGAAAGCCATGTTGTCTATCGCGATAAATCGCATTTAGGTACGCAACCTAAACTGTACAAAATTCCGCATAGCAAAGGGGAGGTGTCATCATGAACGGCTTCGAAAGTGCATTCCACTTTGACTCGTTAGTCTGGGATTGGATCATCGCGATTTACTTATTCCTTGCTGGGATGTCAGCAGGTGCGGTGATGATTTCTATCTATTTAAAACGCAAAGTGATTGAAGGTGATCCCGCAAACAACGGCATCATGAAAGCTATGGCTTGGCTTGCGCCATTTGGCATCATTGCTGGGTTGGTAATTTTGATTTTCCATTTAACCAAGCCTTTAGAGTTTTGGAAGATCATGATCTACTACAACCCAACGTCTGTGATGTCGATGGGCGTGATCTTGTTCCAAGTGTACATGCTGGTGCTGTTTGTTTGGATTGGCGTTATCTTCCGCCATCAAATCATCAGCTTCTGTGAAGGGAAGTTACCAAGCAAACTGCTGGATTTTGCCGATGGCATTTTGATTAAGGCGGGGAAAGCCAACAACGCCATTGAATTGTTCTTGGGCTTCTTAGCCATCGTGCTTGCAGCGTACACTGGCTTTCTATTGTCTGCATTGAAGACTTACCCAATGCTAAACAATCCAGTACTGCCAATCTTGTTCCTGTTCTCTAGTTTGTCCTCGGGTGCAGCGGCATGCTTGATGTTCGGCATCTTGGTGTTTAAAGAGTCGACCAGCAGCCCAAGTGTGTCTTGGGTACACGGATTTGAACGCCCAGTAGTATTGTTTGAGCTGTTTGTCTTAGTGACTTTCTTTACTGGACTGATCTTCAGCGGTGGTCAGAACGAAGTCGCGGCTTGGAATGCTATTTCGAGTGGATTCTGGGCTCAATGGTTCTGGGGTGGGGTAGTGTTCATCGGCATGATAACGCCTTTGACTCTCAATTGGTTGGCGCCTTCTGAAGTGCGCCACAAAGGCAGTTACGTTTTTGTGGTCACGACGTTGAGCTTGGTTGGCGTACTTATGCTGCGTACTTTCATTCTCTATGCCGGTCAAATGACCTTAGTGTAAGGGGGATAAATGGAAGCTGAGCTAGGGTTCTTCTTACTGATATTGGTGGCTGTAACATCGACTTGTGCATCGTTGCTGCATTGGCTACGTCGTGCTATGAGTAAGAAGGCGACATTGCCGCATCAAGTCGCGATGTCCCACATCATTAGCTTAGCTTCCTTCATTTGTTTAGCACTTCTGATCGTCTGCTTCGTGCAAGACAACTTCGCGTTGGAATATGTTGTTACGCATTCCAACAGTCAACTCCCCGTAGCATTCAAGATTGCTGCCGCTTGGGGCGGGCACCAAGGCTCCATGTTGTTTTGGGTCGTCACCTTGAGTTTATGGGCGTCGTTTATTGCATTTAAGTCACCGCTCAACGCCCAATATACTTGTGACTGTTTAGGAATCATGAACGTTCTTATTGCGACATTTGCTTGGTTCACGTTAATGACCTCTAACCCGTTCGAGTATGCCCAAGTATTGGCGTCGGAAGGACGAGATCTAAACCCAATGTTGCAAGATGTTGGGCTTATCATTCATCCACCATTGCTTTATCTCGGTTATGTCGGTTACGCAGCAATATTAGCTTTTGCATTAGCAGCCCTATTGGGTAAACAACCGATGAGCGATTGGTATGTGGTTGCTCGAAGCGCAGCGTTTTTTGCATGGGGAACGCTCACGTTGGGTATCTTGGTGGGATCATGGTGGGCGTACAATGAGCTAGGGTGGGGCGGCTGGTGGTTTTGGGACCCTGTGGAGAACGCTTCTCTACTCCCTTGGCTTACTGGTACTGCTTTGTTGCACAGCGGTGTTGTCGCAACACGTAACAGAGGCGCAATTTGGAGCACCTATGCACTGGCGTTTGCTACGTTCAACCTAAGCATTTTAGGGACATTCGTGGTGCGCTCTGGCGTGCTGACTTCAGTGCACGCTTTTGCGGTGGACCCAACTAAAGGTTTAGTGCTGCTTGGTGTATTGAGCTTGCTTGTCATCATCACTTTTGGCGTATTGATTTTGCGAGGAGAACAACTCCCTCGTTTCAAACTTCAATCTCTAGCGAGCCAAGCTTACACTGCTTATATCGCCAAAGGGCTGCTGGTTATTGCGACTGCCATCGTTTTTCTTGGCACTTTTTATCCGATGGTTTATCAACTGCTCGGCTTAGGGAACATTTCGGTTGGCGCACCTTACTTTAATAGTCTGACCTTTCCATTAAGCATACTGGCTCTGATTGCCTTAGCATTCATGCCAGTGCTGAAATGGACAAAAGGCGCAGTTCCGAGTGGAAGCACTGATATCGCGATTAGTATTGCGTTATCTATAGTCTCTGGGATCGGGTTTATGTTCTCAGTGAACGTACTGCATTTCGAAGTATTGCTAACCATAATATTGGCTACTTGGGTGATTGTGGCGCATCTCGTTATGCTGTTTCGTTGTTCCAATAAGCGCAAACTCATGCCAATCGTGATGGCACATATCGGTTTTGCGCTGGCGGTGAGTGGAGCTGTATTCAACAGTCACTACTCATATGAACATAATTTACGTGTCGAACCCGGCAGTTCTCAACAAAGGGCGGGGATCACTATCGATTATCATGGTATCGAATGGCTGGTGGGGCCAAACTACACCGCGGAACAAGGACAGATCACCTTGCACTTGGAAGATGGCCGCATGCTCAATTTCAACCCGCAAAAGCGTCATTACCCTGTGCGAGTGATGAATATGACCGAGCCCGCGATTCGTTCACTATGGCATGGCGATTATTACGTGACATTGGGTGATAAAGTCGACACTCATGCTTATGCGATTAAAGTTCAGTACCGCGCAGGTATTTGGTGGATATGGTCTGGCGGGCTACTAGCTGTGTTTGGTGCGCTATTAACCGGCCTAAAGAAAAGGAGAGAGGCTATCAATGCGATCGAGAAATACGCTTAAACTCGCAGGTCTGTTTGTGGCTGTTGCCGTGTTTGCTGTAGTAACTGCGGTGGCTTTGTCTGAGCGACCACATGTTGAATTGTCCCCACAACGAAATTTAGATGCACCTAATTTTCGCTCTACTTCTCTGATCTCTGATGACATGGTTTCTGAGCAGTTGTTCAAAAGCGACGGATATAAATTATTGAATGTTTGGGCATCTTGGTGCGGAGTATGCAAACGAGAGCATGAAGAATTATTGCAGTTAGCAGAACTCGGTGTGCCTATTATTGGGCTGAATTATAGAGATCAAAAACAAGCCGCTCGTGAATATTTGAGCTCTAAACGAAATCCATATATTGAAGTAATTAGTGACCCTAATGGAAAGCTCGCTGTGGAGCTAGGTGTTATCGGAACGCCGGAAACTTACTTGATTGATCCAAATGGTCGTATATTGATCAAATATCGTGGAGAGCTAACGGCAGATAAATGGAACGATATATTTTCAGGATACTTGAATGTTTCGATTTAATAATCTTCTCCTCACTTTAATCCTATTTATACTATTTTCTCCTTTCACGAGAAGTGCGGATATAGAACAGAATGTTGATCTGTTTGAATTTCATTCCGTTGAAGTGCAACAGCGTGCAACCTCGTTAGCCAAGGCATTACGCTGCCCGCAGTGTCAAAACCAAAACCTTGTCGAGTCTAATGCACAAGCGGCTAAAGACCTGAGGTTGAAAGTGTATACGATGGCCAATGAAGGCAGCTCAGATCAAGAAATAAAGGACTATCTAGTTGCTCGTTATGGGAATATTGTTCTGTACCAACCACCATTAAATTATTCCACGGCGCTGTTGTGGATCTTTCCTGTGCTATTTTTGATCTTTTTTGTCTTATATTCGATCCGAATGGTGAAGCGTAATTAATGTGACCGTTATTCCACTATTAAAAATAAATTGTGCACTTAACAAGCAGAATGTTATCATTTTTCCGAATTTATGAAGTTTCCAGTATAAAGAAAATAAAAATTTTGAGCTGGATAAGTAATAAAAGAACGAAATAGGTGCACGCAGTGGATTCAGTTATATTACAACTTAAAAAAGACTTCTATTCGCAGATTCGTGCATTGCAATCACCGAACCTGCCTCAAGTTACTTCAACGCTCGCCGTGTTGACCGACGAGGAAATCCAAGAACTCGAAGCAGTTTGGATTGAACTCGCCGTTTGGAAGCGCAGTCAGACCCATTAAAAGATAGACCAAACGACCTTCTTGAAACCCCAGACAAAATTTGTCTGGGGTTTTTTATTGTAGTTTTTTTAAATTGTTATAATATAACAATTGTTCAGTTGGAGAGTGTTTCTCTTTTGCTGTCTTGAGTGGATAACTGCCCTCAATTGTGATCTCTATATTGCAAAATGCGGTATCAGTCCCCATAGTTGAAGAGCAACGAGTAAATCCCATGAATGCAATAACGAAAACGCATCAAGCGCATCAAGCAATAAATCGAGTGAGTATAGATATGGCGGAAGTACGTGCCAGAGTAGATTTTAAAGTCGGGGCAAAAAGTAACATTGATGCCGAAATTCTGTCTTTCCATGGTCTGAAGACAGACAAAGAGCATGTTGCTATTATCTTTAAACAAGCGGACCAAACTCAGGACATGCCTTTAGTTCGTATGCACTCTGAGTGTTTGACAGGCGATGTGTTCCACTCTTCACGCTGTGACTGTGGTGAGCAACTAGAAGAGACGATCAATCGCATGGGCGAGTCCGGTGGTATCATCTTGTATCTCCGTCAGGAAGGTCGTGGTATTGGCTTGTACAATAAGATCGATGCATACCGCTTACAAAGCCAGGGCATGAACACGTACGAAGCTAACAACCATTTGGGCTTTGATGATGACCTGCGTGATTTCACAGAAGCAGCACAAATGCTAGAAGCTTTAGGCGTGAATAAGATCCGCCTCGTGACGAACAACCCTAAGAAAATCCGTGAGTTATCTGAGTACGGAATTGAAATTGGCGAGGTTGTCAATACCTCTGCACATATCAAAGATGGCAACGAAAATTATCTGAAGGCAAAAGTCTCTCACGGAAAACATGACCTAAAGGTTTAATCCTAAAGATAAAACTGACAATAAAGTCTGTGAAAAACCTCATTTTTATGAGGTTTTTTTGTATCTGGAGTTGCAAATAAATTGTAAATTTGTATTATCTCGAGACTAAAGTGCAAATAAGAATAATTAGCACTACCAATACGATAATTGAAAAGCTCAACAAGGATGCTTCAGATGAATGCAAAAAAAGTTTTAGTCCAATCTATTGCTGCATCACTCCTCATTGCCAGTGGTTCTACCGTTGCTGCCACAGTAACTAAACAACAAGTAGTCGAACATTACGCGGACGTTGCCCATGCTGTATTTGCTGATTCAGTAACAACAGCGAAAGCGCTTGATGTGAAAATCGACGAATTTCTACAATCACCATCAGCGAAAAAGCTTGAAGAAGTAAAACAAGCTTGGCTAGATTCTCGCGTGCCTTACCAACAGTCTGAAGTTTTCCGTTTTGGTAACGCGATTGTTGATGATTGGGAAGGTCAGCTGAACGCATGGCCACTTGATGAAGGTTTGATTGACTACGTAGCGGCTGATTACCAATACGAATTGGGTAACGAGGGCGCTGCTGCCAACATCATCGCGAACACAAGTCTGCAGATTGGTGCTTCTAAACTGGACGTTTCAAAAATCACTCCAGAATTGCTAGCGGATCTAAACGAAGTAGGCGGTTCTGAGGCAAACGTTGCATCAGGTTACCACGCGATTGAATTCTTGCTTTGGGGTCAAGACCTAAACGGCACTAACGCGGGTGCAGGTCAACGTGCTTACACTGATTTCGTCGTTGGCTCTGAGTGTACGAATGGTCATTGTGATCGTCGTGGTGAGTACCTAAAAGCGGCCGCTGATCTACTGGTTCAAGACCTAGAGTGGATGGAAAAGCAGTGGTCTGCAGAAGTGAAAGGCAACTACCGTGAAGAGCTATTGAACGAATCTGCTGACAATGGTCTTCGTAAGATGCTATTCGGCATGGGTTCTCTTTCTCTAGGTGAGCTAGCGGGTGAGCGCATGAAGGTGGCACTAGAGGCAAACTCGACTGAAGACGAACACGATTGTTTCTCAGACAACACGCACAACTCTCACTACTACAATGAGCAAGGCATCTACAACGTTTACACAGGTACATACAAAGGTGTAAACGGCAAAGAGCTATCTGGTCCAAGTATCGCTGACCTTGTTGCTCAAAAAGACAAGAAAGCCGCGACCGAAATTCAAAAGCAGTTTGATACAACACGTAGCCAAGTTGGTGAGCTAGTGACTTCTGCAGAGAAGAACAACCAGCACTTTGACCAACTTATTGCAGCGGGTAACGCACAAGGCAACGCGCTAGTAAACGACACCATCATGTCGTTGGTAGCACAAACCGGTGCGATTGAGCGTGCGGCAAGCATTGTCGGCATCGACAGCCTAAGCCCTGATACTGCTGACCACGAGTTTTAATAAGAAAACCATAATAAATAAGGGCTCTTTGTGAGCCCTTTTGACGTTTGAGCTCGTTGTTATCACCCTTGTTGTCTATGTAGAGCAATGATATGAAGCCATACCTAATTTCTGCGCTAGCCGCGATCCTTTCTTCTTCTGCCATGGCTTATGATGTTAAGTCTGGTGGCAAAACCAGTGTTAAAAAAGACGGCGCGAATGCCTATTCTCTTCCTGCTGCTAACTTGCCAATGAGCAAACGCCTCGACTTTAGCGTAGGTAACAGCTTTTTCCGTAACCCTTGGGTACAAGCGCCAGCGTCAACGGACGCTCGTGATGGCCTAGGCCCGCTTTTTAACACCAATGGTTGTCAGAATTGTCACATCAAAGACGGTCGTGGTCATCCGCCAGAGAAAGATGATTTACATGCCGTGTCTATGTTAGTGCGCTTAAGCATTCCTGCGATGACGCCAGAACAAAAGAAAGCTTACATCAAAGATGGCGGCATACCTGAGCCGACTTATGGTGGCCAGCTTCAAGATTTCGCTCTGCAAGATCAAACGCCAGAAGGCAAAATCGAAATCACTTACACCGATGTCCCAGTGAAATTTAAAGACGGTACGACGGTGACGCTAAGAAAACCTCATTTGAACATTACCGATCTGGGTTACGGCGATATGCACCCTGATACCGAGTTCTCAGCACGCGTGGCACCGCCAATGATCGGCCTTGGTTTGTTGGAGAGTATTCCCGACGAAACGCTACTTGCTTGGGCTGATGAACAAGATGCCGACAAAGACGGTATCTCAGGCAAAGTCAATAAGGTGTGGGATATTGAAAAGGACGACTTCTCGATTGGTCGTTTTGGCTGGAAAGCAGGACAACCGACGCTAATGCAGCAAAATGCAGCAGCATTTAATGGTGATGTGGGTCTTACGAGCCATTTATTCCCAAATGAAAACTGTACCTCGAAACAAAGCATTTGTGACGACATGCCAAATGGCGGCAAACCTGAAGTGAGTGAAAATATTCTCGACTTCGTAGAGTTTTACAGCCAACACTTAGCCGTACCTATTCGCCGTAACATCAATGAGCCTAGCGTGAAACTTGGTCAGCAAATCTTTGCTGCGTCTGGTTGTGAAAGCTGCCATAAAACCAGTGTTAAAACGGCGAAGCGACCAGAGTTACCAGCGCTTTCTGAGCAGCTTATCCATCCATACACCGACATGCTTCTGCACGACATGGGTGAAGGCTTAGCCGATAACCGTCCGGAATACTTAGCAAACGGCCGTGAATGGCGAACGGCACCGTTGTGGGGTATTGGTTATACCGAAGAAGTAAACGGACACACGTACTTTCTACATGATGGCCGCGCTCGTAACCTGATGGAAGCGGTGTTGTGGCACGGCGGCGAAGCTGAAACGGCGAAACAAAATGTTTTAGCTCTGAACAAAAAAGAACGTGATGCTCTCATTGCGTTTCTGAACTCTCTATAAGGAAGCAACCATGAAAAAAACACTGTTAGTGAGTGCGATTGCCGCAACGTTAAGTTTGGTTGGTTGCCAATCGACCATCGGTTCGAGCTCAGCCAAGCCTGAGAGTACAAGTCATATTTCTCAAAGCGTGTACGAGGTTGAGTTTCAATCAGCTCAGACGTTTTTAGCGCAAACCACAGAACTTGAACAGCGCTTCGCGGATTACTGCGCATCAGAGTCGAAAGATGATGCACAAGTAAAACAGCAATGGCATCAAACGATGCTTGCGTGGATGGCATTACAAGGTCAAGAACGTGGCCCTGCTACGGCGTTGGAGCAAAGCTGGAATGTTCAGTTTTGGCCAGATAAAAAGAACACCACTGGTCGTAAAATGTCTGTACTGACGAAATCTGATCAAGCTTGGAGTGCAGAAGGTATCTCCACCCAAAGTGTCACCGTGCAAGGTTTAGGTGCATTGGAATGGCTGCTTTACGATAAAGCGTCGACCTTATCTAGCAATAGCAATACCTGTGTGACAGGCGTAGCGATTGCAGAAAACCTCGATAACAAAGCGCAGATCATCGCGGATTCTTGGGCAGAGAACCCTTGGAAAGCGCTAGAGATGACGGAATGGGAATCTGAGTACATTTCACTGCTCTCGAATCAGCTTGAGTACAGCATGAAGAAGTTGAGCCGACCGCTAGCGAAGATTGGTAAGCCTCGCCCGTATTTTTCAGAATCGTGGCGTTCAGAGACCTCACTTTCAAACTTAAAAGCCAACCTTCAAGGGATGGAAGCGTTGTACTTTGCGAACGGAAATGGTCTAGATGCGCTACTAAGAGAGCAAGGCCATGCAGATCTCGCAGACCGTGTTGTTCATCAGTTTGAAATGGCGTTAGAAACTTGGCCAGAAGATAAGAGCTTGTTTGCTGCACTACAAACAAAAGAAGGCTATCGCATGGTGCTTGCTCAATACAATAAGCTAGAGCAATTGAAGTACCTGATTCACGAAGAAGTGGCAATCGAGCTTGGCGTAGTTATAGGATTTAATGCAACCGATGGTGACTGATCAAACCCGCCGAACTTTGCTGAAAGCCGCTCTATTCGGGGCGGCTACACCTATGATGCCATTTGGTTGTTCTTCAACAAGCTCACGTGAGCCTGCGTTGATCGGCTGCTCTATCATTGGCCGAGATAAATATGCAGCGGTGGTGGCGGATGAGCATGGTATGCCGCTATCTTCATTGCCGATTCCTGAGCGTGGTCACGGTGTGGCAACCAACCAACAAGGCCACGCCGTAGTTTTTGGTCGTCGACCTGGTACTTTCTTCATGGTGTTTGATTATCGTTCAGAGCAGATGATCAAACTGCAACTAGCAACGCCAAATCGCCATTTTTACGGACATGGTGTTTACTCCCATGACGGCACGTTGCTATTTGCCACAGAAGGGGAGAGGGGGACAAGCCGCGGGATCATTGGTGTTTATGATGTACAGAAGCAATATCAAAAGATCGATGAGTTAACAGGCTTTGGCCTTGGCCCTCATGAAGTGATCATGATGCCTGATGGCGCATTGGCGATTGGCGTTGGTGGCGTACACACTAATGGCCGTGAACCTCTCAATCTTGATAGCATGAGACCGAGTCTGAGTTACCTTTCACAAGAAGGGGAGCTATTGGATCAAGTGTCTTTACCGGATCATAAGTTGAGTATTCGCCATTTAGCTCATGATGGTGCGGAAACCGTGCTTTGTGGGCAACAATATCGTGGTGAGCCGGACGAGTATCCAGCCTTGATCGCCATGCACACGCGTGGTGGTGAGATGCAGGATCTACAAGCTGATCCTGAAGAGTGGGCGCGTTTCAATCACTACGTTGCGAGTATTGCAGCAACCGATGAATGGATCTTAGCCACTTCGCCTCCGGGCAGTTGTTATGGTATATGGTCTAAATCTACGGGCAAATTGGTCGAGCTAAGTGCGTTACCAGATGCCTCTGGTGTTGTGGTCTATGGCGATGAGTTCCGAGTCAGTTCTGGGGCGGGAAAAGTGGTAGAGCAAAGACCTGAGGAGTCAAAAAGTACCTTCGCAAGCGGAGTGCAATGGGACAACCATTGGTCGAGAATTATCTAGAAAGATCATTGAGTAATTACTTATAGAGAGTTTTGTTGTCGTTTTCGGCATCAGATTCTTAATTTTAAACCTGCAAGCTGTGAGATATTTGCCATACTTTTTATTATGGCAAGTAGCGCAAGGATCATTTCAGTGTTTGCTAGGGTTTTAATCATGACGGCACTTCTGGTGCCGTTTTGCAGCTTTTCCACCGTCGTTTCTCTCGAAGCTTCAGCGCAAGTCGAGCAAGAGGGAGCGGTACAAAAGCTGTCTGTAGAAAAAATGATCCATTATCCAGAGGTGATTGATCAACTGTATCAAAGCACCAATTACCGTTTGAACTGGGAAAATGAAAGTGATATTGAGCAGTTTCTTTTTCAAGTAAACCTGGTTGCACTTGCGGATGTCACCGATGAATTCGAAAATCAACTTCACCGGATAAACCAAGTAAGGTGGCAGGGAGATAATCTCGACTTCGATTTAGTGATGACAGATTCACTCTTGATGTACCTTAGTTATCTTGAGCAACTCCCCGAAGAAGGGATTAATTGGCTATTTACAGACAAAGCCCATGTTACGTTACCCGCTCCTAGCATCGATACTTTATCGGTTCTGAGTAATGAGATTACGGTTGGCAAACTTGGTCAGTTTTTGGCAAGTCTCCGGTCTCCATTACAAACAGATGATGCTTTCTACTCCGCCTATTCTTCGCTATCGGAACATTCTCAGTACCAATATCCTGCCTATCAACAAACTGGGCTAGCACGTGTTGGCGATATATTAGAAAACAGACCCCTATTGATTGAGCGAATGGAGATCGTAGGCGTAGATGTTTCTTACTTGGATTTAGTCACTGAAGAATATGACGAACAATTAGAGCTTGCGATAAAAGAGTTCCAGCGTATTCATGGTTTGAAAGAAGATGGCGTTATCGGCCCGAATACCATTCGATGGATCAACTTTTCTCCTCAAGAGCGATTGCATCTGCTGGCGTTGAATTCTGAGCGTTCAAGAATTTGGTCGAAAGAAAGGGATAATGTTGTCTTTGTTAACGTGCCTGGATACGAAGTCACGTATTGGCATGATGGTCAACCCTTGTTTGAGTCTAAAGTTGTGGTAGGGAGAGCATCAAGAAAAACGCCCATCATGTCGGTAGCACTGGATTCAGTTATTCTCAACCCAACTTGGAACGTGCCTTGGACTATCATGGTTAAAGACATTATTCCTAAAGTAAAACGTAATCCGATGTATTTGATTAACCATAATATTCAAATCATTCGGTCTTGGACTTCGAACGAAATTATTGACCCTACAACCATCAATTGGGCAACGGTGAATCCGAGAACATTTCCTTATCGTATGCGACAGGCGTCGGGCTTACAAAATGCACTGGGATTGTACAAGTTCAATATGCCTAACCCACAAGCTATTTATTTGCATGACACGCCAAGTAAGAACTTGTTTGAACAGGACAGACGCGCATTCAGCTCAGGATGTGTTCGTGTAGAACATGCAGACCAGTTAGCAGAACTTCTGTTCAAAACTCAGGGGTTGGAAGAACGTTTAGCGAAAAAGCGAGAAAGTTCTCGTCGGTCTAACACGTCAGTTCCTTTGGGAGAGCGCATTCAAGTACACATCATTTATCAAACAGCATGGTTGGAAGAGGGAACGCTTTACTACCGTGATGATATCTATAAGTACGATCACCGCAGTTGAAATCTTTAAGGAAAATTTACAAAACGAAGAATTCTCTTTTCGTTCAATAATTAAGCAATAATTACTGCATCTGAAAATCAAGATGGAGCGTTTTATGCATTTGACGTGACAAATGTGTTTGGTTAATGTCCACGACTTGTCTAGTTGTTGAGCACTGTATTTTGAAATGGTAAGTCGTAACTTTTCCCGCCGAGATTTCCTTAAAATGACCGCTGGTGGTGTGGTGTTGGCGTCTGCCCTGCCATCATTTTCTTGGGCTTCACTCCCTGACGAGCCACGTGCGCTGGCGATGAACAATCTTAATACTGGAGAGATCCTCGAAACATGCTATTTCGATGGAAAACGATACATTAATGATGAACTTCAAAGGCTGAATGAGTTTTGTCGAGACCATCGACGGAATGAGGTTCATCCCATGGATAGACGCTTGTTCGATCAAATAAGCCAAATTCAAAAGTTAATTGGTACAGAAGCAGAGGTGATCGTCATTTCAGGTTACCGTTCTCCTGCCACTAACGCCTCGCTGCGCAACGGGTCTTCTCGTGTAGCGAAAAAGAGCATGCACATGGAAGGAAAGGCCATTGATTTTCGTTTAGACGGCGTGAAGCTTTCAACGGTTCGTGATGCTGCATTAAGCCTAAAAGCCGGTGGCGTGGGTTATTATCCAGGTAGTAACTTTGTTCATATCGATACGGGAGCTGTTCGTTCCTGGTAGTGCTAGTTGAGACAAGGTTTCTAGTCTCAGAACGTCGTCGATTACCCACAGTTCAAAGCTTGAAGTCGCTAGGCCTTAGTGTCATAGTTGCGGCAGTTTTCATGCAAATTTATTCGGTATAGGTTATCTATGGCTCTGAAATACCAAGTTGTTCCAGTAACATCTTTCTCTCAAAACTGTTCTATTGTCTGGTGTGACGAAACCATGAAAGGTATTGTGGTTGACCCAGGCGGCGATGAAAAGCAGCTCGCTATGCTTATCAAAGAGCTGGGTGTTGACGTGGTAAACCTAGTGCTAACACACGGTCACTTGGACCACGTAGGTGGCACGGAACCGCTGTCTGCACTTCTTGGCGGTACAGAGATTGTTGGTCCTCACAAGGCAGATAACTTCTGGTTGCAAGGTTTGGAAGGTCAGAGCCAAATGTTTGGTTTCCCGCTGACAGAAGCGTTTGAACCGCACCAATGGCTAAATGAAGGTGACACTGTCACTTTTGGTAATCAAGTGCTGAACGTATTCCACACACCTGGTCATACACCTGGTCACGTTGTGCTTTACAGTGAAGAAGCGTGTTTAGCGTTTGTGGGTGACGTTTTGTTTAACGGTAGCATTGGTCGAACTGACTTCCCACAAGGTGATTTCAATACGTTGATTAGTTCTATCAAAGAGAAATTGTGGCCTTTAGGCAATGATGTCACGTTTGTCCCTGGTCACGGCCCTCAATCGACTTTCGGTCATGAGCGTAAAACTAACCCGTTCGTTGCTGACGAGATGCCGCTTTACTAAAAGTGCGTGTACTAAGCATTATTCTGGCTCGGCGGCAGCTAAGTATCGCCGAGTCAGTCCCACAAAATCCTCAGCCTCACGATCTAGATCACTTGCTGATATAAATAGATCGTAGCCATAAAAGCCTCTCTGATACTTCATCCGGTTGGCGAGCATCGCTAACAAACCTTTGTACTCAATCCCATCTCTGTTTATATACGGTTTAGGGTCAAGCACTATATCCTCAAACTTATCTTCACACTGATTTTGTTTCGCGCCTAAGTAAAGCAGTGCTCGCTGGCTGAGGAGAATTTCTGTCGCTATACGAGGGCAGATTGAATTTAAGTAGGGCGAGTAGTGTTTTAGACGAATACCGATCCAAGGTAGCGGTTGGTGCCACCCTTCCTGTTGGTAGCTACAAATACCGATTGACTCAATATTTCGCCATCGGACGACCCAACCTCCTTTAAAAAGGTGTTGCTGAAAGTGAGAAGCTGTCAGCGTAAAAGTGACTTGGCTTTTCTTAATCATCAAGATGGCGAAACCAACGATTGCAGACATCAAAATGACCGACAACATGGCTTGCTTCCATCCCGGAGAAATGGCAACCAAAAACAAAGTGATGAGTGCAACGAGCAACAAAAGTATTCTGTTGATAGGGGAGTCGGGTTTGAAATGTGAATTTGTTAGGTGCAGCGTTTCCATGCTTATAACCTCATCGAATACTTGTCCAAAAATAAGTGGGTAGCTTTATGTGCATTGACTTGCATTTAAAATAAAACAAACCTCTGTTTTTATACCCAGTATTCAATAAATCCGTTCATAAAATATCTGATTAAATAGTAGACGTTCTATGCTTTGAGCGCATTTTTCATCGCGTTTCGCCGCTAAAACCTACAAATTGCTTGTGAATTTTGGTATAAAACGCGCTTCAAATTTTCATCCCTGCTGAGATGCAGTGAACTGGAGAAATATTCAATGAGACTTGCTCATAAGCGTAAAGTGCAGATGAAACTGCAAAAACGCATTAAAGCGACAGTAGCAAACTTAGCTGCAGCACCTAAAGCAGTGAAGCCTGTTGCGGAAAAAGCAGTAGCACTTTCTGTTGCTGAAAAAGCTGTTGCGGAGAAAGTAGTAGCTGATAAAAAAGTAGCTGCAGTGAAAACAGTTGATGTTGCCCTTACTCCTAAGCAACAACAAGTATTAGACATCGTTATTGCGAATGCTGAAGGTATTAACCCTAAAGGCATCGGTCTAGCTGCAGGTCAAGAAGATACTAAAGCGGCATCATGGGCTACTGGCGCACTAAAGAAGCTTCTTGAAGAAAACCTAGTTCAAAAAGAGCAGTTAGCAGGTAACAAAGTTATCTACAAAGCAGTTTAATTACCGCTACCGTTCTAGATTGAATACCTCGGCCGATGCCGAGGTATTTTTTTATCTTGGTATTGGAAATAATGCATTAAGTACTGACTTTAACACTACCAATAAGTGGTTTGTCACATTTTCTTAAATACTATGTAAATTTTTTGGCAGAAAAATACGTACGTATTGTCTTTTATTTTTATTCATAGATAAAAATATAATTTATTGATTTTGCTATTAACAGTCTTTTGTCATGACGATTATCCTACGTACTTGTACGTAATACCTTAGGCTAATACCTTATTGATGAATTACTCGCTTCCGTGTTCATGCCCATTTCGCATTAGACAACATTGTTACATCTTTTATACCGAATACAGCCAATCCTAATGAAATGGATGACAACAATAACCTTGGTGATAAAGGACGTGAACGATGAGTCTAATCCAAAAATCTTTAAAACGAGTGCTCAAAACAACCGCTGTCGCTGCCGCGATGGCACTCGCAGCGACTTCTGTAAACGCTGCTGAAAAAGTCTATCGTTTAAAGCTTGCTGAAACTTGGGGGCCTAATTTCCCAATTTTTGGTGATACCACAAAAAACATGGCCAAAATGGCGGAAGAGATGTCCAACGGACGTTTGCAAATCCGCATTGATTCCGCAAACAAGCATAAAGCGCCTTTTGGGGTGTTTGATATGGTTAAGTCGGGTCAGTATGACATGGGTCACTCAGCGTCTTATTACTGGAAGGGTAAGGTTCCAAACACACTTTACTTCACTTCTATGCCCTTCGGTATGTTGCCAACTGAGCAGTATGCATGGTTTTACTACGGCGGTGGTATGGAGCTGATGGAAAAAGTGTACTCTCCACATAACTTGATGTCTTTCCCTGGGGGTAATACCGATACTCAGATGGGCGGGTGGTTCCAAAAAGAGATCAAGTCCGTCGAGGACTTACAGGGTTTGAAAATGCGTATCCCAGGGTTTGCTGGTGAGATTTTGGCTGAGTTAGGTGCCAAGCCAACGAATATCGCCCCTGGTGAGCTATATACTTCTCTAGAGCGTCGCACAATTGATGCCTTGGAATGGGTTGGTCCATCGCTGGATCTACGTATGGGCTTCCACAAAATCGCGCCTTACTACTACACAGGTTGGCATGAGCCAGCGACTGAGCTTCAGTTCCTCGTTAACAAGCGCACCTGGAACCGTCTACCTGATGATCTAAAAGCGATTTTGCAAGTAGCCATGAAAACGGCCGCTTACGATATGTACACGCAATCGAAACACGAAAGCGGCAAAAACTGGGCATCTATTAAGTCTGAATACCCAAATGTTGAAGTAAAAGATTTCCCACCTGAAGTAGTAGCTGCGTTGCGAGAAGCAAACGATCGTTTGTTGAAAGAACATGCAGAAAAAGATGCTTTGGCGAAAGAGATTCAAGAGTCGCAAGCGAACTATATGAATCAAGTTCGACCATGGTCAGATATTTCGCACCGAGCGTACTTAAACAGTCAAGCTCAACAATAACGTTATGAAGCAGGCGATGCCGAGAGGTTTAGCCTGCTATCGAAGCCCAAGAAAACTTCATAATGAATGCTCCGCACCATAGCGGAGCGCATCTAAACGTTCCACGGAGTTCGGAATGAGAAGTCTTATTTATATTGAGCGATTATTTAACCGCTTTAGCGATTTTCTCGGATGGTTATCCAGCATCCTGTTTATTTTGTTGTTAGCAAACGTTGTGTACGACGTTGTCATGCGTTACGTGTTTCATGATGTGTCTATCGCATTCCAAGAAATGGAATGGCATCTATTCTCTGCCGTGTTCTTGCTTGGTGTGCCTTACGCAATTAAGTCCGGTGGGCATGTTCGCGTCGACATTTTTTATGAACGGTTATCTTACAAAGCACAATCCATCATCGACATCATAGGCACACTATTTTTCTTATTCCCTTTTTGCCTACTGGTGGCTTGGTTTGGTATTGATTTCGCCAAGGAAAGTTACGCGTTAGGCGAGACGTCTGGTGACCCAGGTGGCTTACCATATCGTTGGATTATCAAAGCGATGATTCCGCTGTCATTTTTCTTTATGGCGGTGAGTGGTATTGGATTGTTACTTCATTCAATCAACAAAATTGTCAACCCTCATCTCATCTATGCCGGTAATAACGGTAAGTCGTAAAAGGAAGTCATTATGATCGGTATAGTGATGTTTTTTGTTGCGCTCTTTGCGCTTCTATTGGGATTTCCCGTTGCCTTTACTTTTGGTGGTATCGCGCTGATTTTTGGTGTTTGGGCTGAAGGCATCGAGATGTTTGCTTTTATGCCATATCGAATTCAGTCCATTATGGAAAATACGGTGCTAATGGCCGTACCGCTGTTCGTTTTTATGGGGCTAGTGCTACAGAAAACGAAGCTTGCTGAACAGCTACTAGAATCAATGGGGCGTTTGTTCGGTGGCGTTCGCGGTGGTATCGCTATTTCTACCGTGTTAGTTGGCGCATTGCTTGCCGCTTCAACGGGTGTGGTAGGCGCATCAGTTGTTGCGATGGGCTTAATATCTCTTCCTGTGATGCTCAAGTACAATTACGACAAAGGTTTAGCGTGTGGGACTATTTGTGCGTCTGGCACGTTGGGCCAAATTATCCCACCTTCTATCGTGTTGATCTTGTTGGGTGATGTACTTGGCGTACCGGTAGGGGACCTATTTCAAGCTGCGATCTGGCCCGGTATTACACTTGTTGGCGCCTATGTGATCTACATTCTCATCTACGCGAAGTTGAACCCTCAAGCCGCACAGGCGATAGAGCGCGATGAGTCGATCAGTCGTAAACAAGAAGTGCTCACCGCACTGAAAGCTGTATTGCCACCTTTAGCATTGATCATCGTGGTATTGGGCTCCATCTTTGCAGGGATTGCAACACCAACAGAGTCAGCGGCACTGGGTGGTGCAGGTGCGATTATTTTATCGCTATTGTATAAGCAGTTTAGTTGGTCGATGATTTATGATGCATCAAAAGAGACAGTTAAAGTAACCGCAATGGTCTTTGCGATCTTACTTGGTGCGACCGCCTTCTCAATGGCATTTACCTACACTGGTGGTGATTATTTAGTTGAAGAGTGGATGTTAGAACTGCCGGGTGAAAAGTGGGGATTCCTTATTATTACCATGGTGGTGATTCTGATTTTAGGTTTCTTTATCGACTTCGTTGAAATCTGTTTTATCATCGTGCCAATTATTGCGCCAGTCGCTGAATTGATGGGCATTAATATGACGTGGTTTGCGATTCTTATTGCGATGAACTTGCAGACGTCGTTCCTCACACCGCCATTTGGCTTTAGTTTGTTTTATCTAAAAGGTGTCGCTCCAGCAGGGGTTACTACGCGTGATATCTACAAAGGTGTGATGCCATTCATCGCGATTCAGATTGTTGTGTTGGCGTCTTTGCTGTTTTTCCCAGGTTTTTACGGTATGAGTTAATCACTCGATAATAAAGAGATTTTGTGAACTGAGAGTTTTTACCTTTTGAGACAAGTTGTTAAGCTGTTAATTATGTCTATGCAGACACAATCGATTCGTTTGTACTGCTAAGATAGTAAGCTGTAAAGGCAGCGTTTCATGGAGGGAAGGGATGCCTCTCAAAGCAAAGTTAATTCTGCTGACACTGATACCCGTGGTATTGGTGTCAGCGAGTATCAGCTGGATCTCTATCTATCAAACCAAGACCCTTGGAAAAAGGGAGGTAGAGATCTTTCATCAAAACCTGATCCAATCAAAAGAAGCGGCGCTGAAAGATACGGTCGACGTCGCTTTTGACTCCATTTCTTACATCTACAACGATCCGACTTTAGAAGAGAGTGTTGCCAAAACGCGTGTGAAAGCGATTTTAAATCGTTTGAGTTATGGGTCGGACGGCTATTTTTTTGCTTATGATAAATATGGTACCAACCTTGTACACCCAGTTCTTCCGGAGCTTGTCGGGGAAAACTTACTCTATCTTGAAGACGAAAATGGCGATCGCTTAATCGAAGCTTTATTGTATCAAGCGCAATCTGGTGGTGGATTTCATCAGTACCTGTGGCAAAAGCCATCTACGGGTGAAGTTGTCCCTAAGCTTAGTTACGCTGCATGGCTCGATAAGTGGGAATGGATGATAGGGACTGGGCTGTATATTGAGGATGTAAGCCGAGAAGTCGCCAATATGCGCGCGGCGGTGAACAAAAATATCGAAACGACATTTTTCTCAGTCGTCGTGATCTTAGCGGTGACCGTTGCTGTAATCATTGTTCTCACTTTGGCGATCAATCTGCACGAGCATCGCCTCGCTGATAAGAACCTGAAAGAACTGGCACATAAAACCGTGATGTTCCAAGAAGATGAGAAAAAGCATTTAGCGCGAGAACTGCACGATGGAATCAATCAGTTGTTAGTCTCCAGTAAATGTCATTTAGACTTAATGAGTCATAGACTGGAAGACGAAAAACTCAAATCCCACTTAGATAAATCACAACGATCGCTCGTTACCGCGATAAACGAGGTGCGGCATATTTCTCATCAGCTCCGTCCAAGCGCCCTCGATGATATCGGTTTAGAAGCAGCACTGACGACCTTGCTACAGGACTTTCATTCCCATTCCGGGATTGATATCGAGAGCAATTTCGATACTCAGCAGCATAAACTGACTTCGGAAGTCGCAACGACACTATATCGCGTCGCTCAGGAGTCTTTGAATAACATTGAAAAACATGCGCGAGCGAAAAAAGTAACGGTTACTTTGCAAAAAATGGGCAATATGCTGCAATTACTCATACGTGACGATGGGCTTGGATTTGTGGTTAACCATGCAGTGCACCAACAAGGGATTGGGTTAAGGAACATGCAAGAGCGTGTAGAGTTCATCGGTGGTGAATTTGAGCTAATGAGTGAGCTTGGCTTGGGAACAGAGATTACCGTGCTGCTTAATTTGGATGAAATAGTTTATGGATAAACCGATTAGTGTAGTGATTGTCGATGATCATCAAGTGGTATTGGATGGCTTCATGGCTCGTTTGGAGTTAGAGCCTGACATCGAAGTGGTGGGTACAGCAAGTAATGGTTTGGAAGCGATAGAGGTCGCAAAGCACTTGCAACCGGACGTCATATTGATGGATATCAGCATGCCAATAATGAACGGTATTGAAGCGACTGGTGTGATTAAAGAAGCGCGCCCAGAGAGCAAAATACTTATGTTGACCATGCACGATAATCGCGAGTACATCATGAAGGTCATGCAAGCTGGTGCCGTAGGATATATGCTCAAGGAAATCTCGGCCGAGAAAATGGTGCAAGCAATAAAAACGGTGAACCAAGGCTCGACGTATTTCTGTGAATCCGTCACACAAACACTCTTTACCCAAGAAGTGGTGCCTGCCACGCAAAAAACGAATCCTCTCAGCCGCAGGGAAGAAGCGGTACTTAAATTAGTTGCTCAAGGAAACAGCAGCAAGAAAATCGCCACTTTACTCAATATTAGTTATCGAACGGTAGAGACGCATCGCCATAACATTAAGCACAAGTTGGACTTACATTCGACGGCAGAGTTAGCAAAATATGCGTTTGAAACTGGGTTGACTGAGTAGGAGAGTAGTGCCCGCAAAAAGCGAGCACGTGGGAGCGAAACTAATCGGCTTTGGTAATGCTACCAAGCTCTAGCATTGGAGCAACATCGATGTCCTCTGCATTCATCATCGTCGAGATGCGTTGAACGGAAGATAGTAGAAGGGATTGCTCCCATTCTTCCAATTTTTGGAATCGATTAATGAAGTGCTCTTGCAGCGGCGTTGGTGCTTGTTTTAAGGCTTCTTGGCCCTTGCTCGTAAGTACAGCATGCACTTTACGCTTGTCTTGAACACTGCGCTGACGCTCAACAAACTGGCCTCGTTCTAGTCTATCTAGAATGGTCGTTGCGGTCGCTTGGCTCATGTTAGTGTGGCTAGACAACTGTTTAATCGTCACGTTATCTAAGTCATTGATAGCGCGCATCAAAATCAACTGTGGAGCAGTCAATCCAGACTCTTTGCTCAGCTTTTTAGAATGTAAATCAATAGCGCGGATGATCTGACGAATCGAGACCAATACTTCTTCGTACTTTTCCAATTTATTCATCCAGTCTGTAGGGAACATTTATCGAGGCGACACTAACTTAAATGCGCCCTTATTTAAAGGGGGGAAATCAAAAATTACCCCTACAATTTTACGCCGTGTCCTCAATACCATTTTGTCGCGTCTTTTCGACAAAATAAGAAGAGCTAAAATTATTATAGCAATAAATGTTTGTGGTCTAACTATTGTAGTAGTGATTTGTTCTATCAAAGGCCGTAACCACACAGTGAAAAGTAAGTTATTGGATTTTTTAATAGCAAAAAGATAGACAAAAACGTGTCAAATGATAGGATCTTGCGCCTTCACGGAATGCAAAACGTATCGTGTTCGAAAGATTTTTTTGTTTGGTACGTAAAAACACTACAAAAATAGAGAGGAACGATGACAAAGGGTATAGATAAGTACAGTATCGATAGTACCGACTATACGGTAGGTCAGGACAACGTTCAAAAATGGGGTTTTGATGTTCATAACCCAGTTTTTGGTATTAGTGCAGGTTTAATTGCGCTGTTTCTTGTCGCTGCATTAGTTCTAGATGCACATACCGCAAAGACGGCACTTGATGGGCTGAAGTGGAAAATTATTGGTTCATTCGATTGGTTGTTCATTATTGCAGGTAACATTTTCGTTATTTTCTGTTTGGCACTTATCGTCTCACCAATGGGTAAGATTCGACTAGGTGGTAAAGACGCTGTTGCCGATTACTCGTTTATGTCATGGCTTGCAATGCTATTTGCAGCTGGTATGGGTATCGGTTTAATGTTCTGGAGTGTTGCAGAACCTGTCGCTTACTTCACCGGTTGGTATGAAACGCCACTTGGTGTTGAGGCAAATACACCAGAAGCCGCGAGATTGGCACTGGGTGCAACGATGTTCCACTGGGGCCTTCACCCATGGGCAATTTACGGTGTTGTAGCACTTTCTTTAGCATTCTTTGCCTACAACAAAGGTTTACCGCTATCTATGCGTTCGATCTTCTACCCACTTCTGGGTGATCGTGCATGGGGTTGGGCTGGCCACATTGTGGACATTCTGGCTGTGCTTGCGACTTTATTTGGTCTTGCTACATCCCTAGGTCTAGGTGCGCAGCAAGCAGCAAGTGGTATTCATCACGTATTTGGTGTTGAGCCAGGCCTAGGTCTGCAAATCGTCGTTATTACCGTGGTGACTTTACTTGCTGTTGTTTCAGTCGTACGCGGCATCGATGGTGGTGTTAAAGTCATTAGTAACATCAACATGGTTGTGGCGTTCTTGCTACTTCTCCTTGTTGGTCTTATCGGTTGGGCGGCGAGCCTCGGTTCGATTCCAACCACACTTATGGCATATGTAGAGAATATCATCCCACTAAGTAACCCGTTTGGTCGTACGGACGAAGCTTGGTTCCAAGGCTGGACAGTGTTCTACTGGGCTTGGTGGATTTCATGGTCGCCATTCGTAGGCATGTTCATCGCGCGTGTTTCTCGTGGCCGTACCGTTCGCGAGTTCATCACAGCAGTTCTGTTGGTTCCAACTGCGGTTACCGTTGTTTGGATGTCTGTATTTGGTGGCCTGGCGATCGAGCAAGTTGTTGATAAAGTAGGTGAGCTGGGCACAAATGGCTTGACTGACGTATCACTTGCTATGTTCCAAATGTTTGATGTTCTTCCATTTGGTAGCATGCTTTCTATCATCGCTGTTGTGCTGGTACTTGTGTTCTTTATCACGTCTTCTGACTCTGGTTCACTTGTTATCGACAGCATCACAGCGGGCGGTAAAGTCGACGCTCCTGTACTTCAACGTGTTTTCTGGGCATTCATGGAAGGTGCAATTGCGGTCGCTCTGCTATGGATTGGTGGCTCCGAGGCGGTTCAAGCTCTTCAGGCCGGTGCCATTTCTACAGCACTGCCATTTACCTTCATTCTGCTTGCAATGTGTGTGAGCTTATTGATGGGTATGAGAACAGAGCGTCAGTAATTCGGCATTTTATAAAACCGTCTGACTAACAATTAATCAAAAGGCCAGCAATTTGCTGGCTTTTTTTGCGCGGTTTTTATGACGCTCGAGACAAAAAAATGACACATGAAAGTTCATATTTTACAAAGAGTTAATGTGCTATTTTGTTTTTTAAAAATTAGTGAATAGTCGTAAAAAAGTGTGTAATATTCATGCACCTTAACTGTTCTCCCAACTCAAAAAACTATAAATATGAAATTATCATTAAAACAAAAGCTTATAGGCGCAAGCCTTTCTGCTGTTGTTGTGATGGCAACAGCACTTACTTGGTTGTCGGCTGGTCAATTATTTGATCAGACTCGTTCAGGTGTCTATTCACGTGCGCAAAGTCTTAGTACTACTGCGTCAGAGGGAATTTCTGATTGGGTCAATATCCGTAAAGATATTGCCACTGCGTTCAACGACTACTCGACCGAGCAAGACGTTGTTCCTTTCCTACAACAAGCTCGCAAGGCTGGTGGCTTCGATGACATCTTCCTTGGTACACCAAACGGTGATATGTACCGCTCTCATCCGGAGCGTAACCGTGCTGATTATGACCCTCGCACACGTCCTTGGTACAAGGATGCTGATGCAGCGGGTAAGCAAATCATCACAGCCGCATATCAAGACGCAATCACGAATGCACTACTTGTGACCATTGCTGAGCCAGTAATGAAAAATGGTCAGTTTGTTGGTGTTGTTGGTGCGGACGTACTGATCGATCAGCTTATCAGCGATGTGATTAACTTAGATGCAGGTGAAAACGCGCATGCGATGCTAATCGACATGAATGAAGGCACCTTCTTAGCGCATCCAGATAAAAGCTTGACGCTTAAGCCTATCACCAGTGTTCTAAAAGATTTTTCAGAAGAGGCAATTGAGCGCGCCGCCGATGAAGGTCGTATCGAAGATACGGTAATCAAAGGAAAAGAGAAGCTTTACTACTTCAATAAAGTTCCTGGTACGCATTGGATGTTTGCGATTGAAATGGATCGCGCAACAGAAGAAGCAGGTCATGCGGTATTGCTACGAGATCTATTGTTCACTGCTGTGGCGATCACGATTGTGGTTATTCTTGCAGTTTCTTGGCTAGTTGGTTTCTTGTTCCGTGACTTGAACCGCGTATCAAATGCACTGGAAGAAATTGCATCTGGCGAAGGTGATTTAACGCAACGCCTAGAACCACGCAGTGATGATGAAGTAGGTAAACTGGCGGAAAACTTCAACCGTTTTGTTGGCAACATGCACACAATGGTTACTAAGCTTAGCCATGTATCTTCTGCGCTTTCAGAGCAAGCACGCACGACAGCACAGCAAGCTGAGGAGCGTAGTCAGCGTATCTCTTACCAGCAAGATGAAATCAACATGGTGGCGACGGCTGTGAATGAAATGGCAGCAGCGACACAAGAAATTGCAGGTAATGCTGATAGCACGGCAAGTAACTCAGAAGAAGCGGTTCAAGCTTGTTCACATGGTTCTAGCCAAGTAACTCAAACGCAAGGCTCTATTCAGAACTTAGCGCAAGAAGTTCAAGTTGCTACTGATGTGATTCAAGAGCTAGAAGCACACGGAAATAGCATCAATACGATTCTATCAACGATTCAAGGCATTGCAGAGCAAACGAACTTACTTGCACTGAACGCGGCGATCGAAGCGGCACGTGCAGGTGAGCAAGGCCGTGGTTTTGCTGTGGTTGCAGATGAAGTCCGCGTATTGAGCCAGCGTACTCATGCTTCAACGCAAGAGATTCAAGAAACTATCGAGATGCTACAAGGCACAACGGCCAAAGCGGTCGGTATTATGGGTGACAGTCGTCGTCTAGCTGATACCAGTGTTGATGATGCCAATGCGGCTGCAGCGAGCTTGACGCAAATCCACACTGCTGTTGAGCGTATCAGTGATATGGCAACGCAGATTGCTTCAGCAGCAGAAGAGCAAGCATCGGTAACCACTGAGATCACTCGTAACACTGAAGGTATTCGTGACGTGTCTAACGAGTTGTCAGTCGAAGCTCATCAAGCAGCAGAACAAGCTGCTCACCTGTCTGAGCTATCACACGAACTTGAACAAGAGATTCAACGCTTTAAGCTGTAATCTTGTCTCAACCTAAGTAAAAAAGGAGCCATCTGGCTCCTTTTTTGATCGCTATTAAGCGTGAAGTATATTACAGCCAGAACTCACTGATGGGTTGCTCTTCACTGTAATGATGGGCGATTTGCGCTTGCAGTAGCTCTGCGGTAGCAATTGCATCGGTTAATGCATGGTGAGGCGTATAGTCTGGCAGCCCATAACGGCGTCGAGATTGCGCTAGCCGAACCGATTCTGGTTTTTTCCCTTTTAAACGCTTCCAGAGAGAGCCTGAACGTTTCTGTTGAATCGTTTCTTCAAGGTGCAGCGTATCTAAAACAGGAAACTCAATACCTTCCCCTAAACGGCTTTTGAGCGCTTTATCCAGAAACTCTCTCTCGATACGACGGTAATGAACAACAATGATTTTCCCGCTTAAGCATGGTAGCAGCTCGCTTAAGATATCGCCTAAGTCAGGCGCATCGATCAATTCGCTGTGAGTAATACCGTGTATAATGACTGAGTCTTCATCGAGTGCACGCTGTGGACGTACCTTCCAATGACGCGAGTTACGTAGGAAAATTCGCTTCAGGTTAAACGGCACTAAACCAATAGTAATGATGTCATGTTTTTCAGGATTCAAACCCGTCGTTTCGAAATCTAACGCCACGAACTCCACCTCAGATAACGGTGTTTCTGGAGCAGGCGGCTTGTTGCTATAAAACGCAATTAAATTCTCATCCTTCGCCATCTCCAGCTTTTGTTCAAACTTCGTTGGCCACTGAATGGTTGGCTTCTGAAAGAGCTTTTTAATCATGCTAAACCTCACTTAAAGCTCTTGTTCGCTTGGTAGCGGAACTTAAGGAAATTTTGACCATTGCTTAGGATCTGGAATGCATCCTTTAGGTTGCGACGTTCAAACTCAGAGAGGTTTTCCGGTTCGATATTGTTATCAGGATCAATGCCTAGTTCCACGTCCGTCGCTTGGTGACGAATACGCACCATGGAAATAAACTCTAACGCGTCTTTTAAGTCTTGTGCTCGACCTTTTGGCAAAATGCCAGCGTCAATGATGTCGTCGAGACGCTCAAACGAGTTCTGTGCACGTGAGCCAACTGCCAGAGAGTGAACACGAATTAAGTCGACCAGAGGAGCAGTACCGCGACGTTTGAGGTTGATGGAGTTGTTGTGTCTGCCATCTTTTTCCATCACGAAGTCTTTAAAGAAGCCCAGAGGTGGTGTTCTGTTTAGTGCGTTACGAGCCAAACACGCTAAGAAGCGGTTGTTCTTTCGAGCGCGACGAACAATAAAGCTGGTTAACTGTTCTGCCCATTTTAAGCGGCCATAGACGCCATCCAAATCGAAAAAGATGGAGGCGTTGAGTAGTGCTTTCGGGTTCGGGTTATCAATCCAGTCAGCAAAACACTCTTCCCACTCTGAACGAGTCATGCGCCATAGTGGGTTGGTTGCCATAATATCGCCTGTGCAATATTTGTAGCCACAGGCATCTAACCCATCGCTGACGTATTTTGCTAGGGCTTCGAAGTATTTACCATGTTTCTCCTCTTGATAAGTCTCATCTAGAATGATGGCGTTATCTTGGTCAGTCACCAACAGTTGCTCATCTCGCCCCATTGAGCCAAGTGCAAGGAAACAATAAGGAATTGGCGGTGGGCCAAGCTCTTCTTCTGCCATTTCTAGCAGACGCTGTTTGAAGCTTCGGCCAATGACCGACATCGCGCTACCCACCATGTGAGAGTTGGCATCTTCATTGACAAGACGCACGAAGCTGCTTTTCACTTCTTCGGCAACAACTGCTAAATCTTCGATAGTCTGTTGTTGGAAAATACTACTCACCAACAACAACGAATTCTGAGATTCATAACGAACAATGTCGGTTGTTTCGATAATACCGATTGGTAATTGGTTTTTTACCACTGGTAGGTGGTGTACGTTGTAACGCAGCATCGTTAACATTGCTTCATAGATGTAAGCGTTGTGGTCAAGAGACATGACTTCAGTGGTCATCACACTGGACACATCGTCCTGTGGGGACAAACCTTCAGCTAACACACGGGTACACAAGTCACGGTCAGTAATGATACCAAGTACTGGGGACTGTGGATCGTCTTCATCACGAACGAAATCTGGGTCGACGATAAGTAAAGCCGATACGTTGTCATTCGCCATTTGCTGCGCGGCTTGTTGGATTGTCTGACCACGATCAATCGTATGAGCCTCGCCAGTCAGCAAGGTTTTCACTTTCGATGTCGTCAGGTCATTGGCGTCTTTGTTTTCTGAAATGGCTTGGCGTAAACGAGCGCTATTTTCAACTTCAACAAAATCCGCAAAGGAATCAAAGTTATCGTAAATTTCTTGGAAAATGTCACCAGGAATACAGTAGAGCAGGGTATCCTCAATGGCTTTTACCGGAAAGCGGACTTTGTTATTGGTGAGCATGCCCATCTGGCCAAATAGGTCACCTTCGTCAAGGCGATTATACAGCTCACCTTTGCGTCGATAAACTTCAACAACACCGCTTCGCACCACGTATAAATCTTGGATATAGTCTCCAAAATGGATGATGGGGGTATCTTCTCGGTAGTACGAGATTTCGACACTCTCTGTCACCTTGTTTAGTGTTTCTTCAGGGAGTTCATTGAACGGGGGATACTTGGCGAGAAAGTTGTAAATCTCGAGAAGTTCTGCATCCATCGAAGGCGCCTTTTAGTTCGCAAATAATAAAGTAATCTTAACTTAGTTTTAAAACAGAGTCTTATCTGAACCGCGATTTTCGTGCTCAGTCATAAGATTCTGACATATCGCACGATAAGGGAGCTTCATTTTTACTACTATATGGTCACCTCAATTGAAAAAGACGTCGCCGATATGTTTTCTTCGTGATGACTGATTAGATCTTTGGCTGTTTCAGATCGTTATCACGTCTTTAGATTAAGCTATTCTTCTTGAGCCAAGTAGCTCAGGCGATGGAATACAGTGTTTAGATAATTCTCATGAAAGGAAGTCGAATGGTGAGAAATTTATTGCTTGTTTCTTTAGCTGCTTTGCCGGCGATATCAAGCGCAGTGGTCATGGACCAAGCAGAAAAATTTGGGTACGAACACATTCATTTGGATGTTGGTGCCGGAACGACAAACGAAGAATGGTTAGATAACTCTAATACGACCACAGTGGGACTCGGTGGTAACTATTTGTTTACTGAGAATTGGTTGTTTAATGTTGATTACTCAGCGCAGTTTTTCCATCCGGATGATTTTACTCTTCGCATTGACCGCCTTTTGTTTGGTGGTGGTTACCGTTATGGAGTTACAGAGCAATTCGATATCTACGGGATATATGGAATAGGCGCAATCAAAGCGAAAGCGACGGACGACAAAACGGATAATACGTTGTCTTCCGATAGCGAATTGATTCAAGCTGTAACTGTTGGGGTGAATTACTTGCTCAGTGAAAAGCTTATTGCGACAGCTGAAGTGGAGTTGAACCGTAGTGATATCGTTGATGAGAACAATTTTAAGATCGGTCTTAACTACCAATGGCATAAAGTCATCGGCACTGGTCTTTTTTATCAGTTTAGAGATACTGATTACAGCGGTGAAAGCTCAGATTACGTCAATGAAGTTGGGCTGAGTTTGAAGTTTGTCTACTAGATCGGACGGGTTCGTTTTTGGCGTTAAGTTAAAACAAAAAAGGTCAGCTTATGCTGACCTTTCCTTTTAACAAAGTATGCGACAGTCGATTATAAAACCGCTGCAATGCCTTTACACAGAGGGCCCATATTTGACTTCGTCATACCAGCAACACTGATTCGGCCAGAACCGACAATGTAAATACCGAACTCTTCTTTAAGGCGGTTAACTTGCTCTTTAGAAAGACCAGAGAAAGAGAACATACCATTTTGACGTTCGATGAAACTAAAGTCTGCGTCCACACCTTCTGCTTTTAGTGTCGCTACAAATAGTTCACGCATTTCTTGAATACGGTCACGCATTTCTGCTACTTCAGCTTCCCATTCCGCACGCATTTCGGCGTTGCCAAGAATGTGAGTCACGACAGCACTGCCGTGTGCAGGTGGGTTAGAGTAGATAGAGCGAATAATGGCTTTAACTTGAGAAAATGCGGTTGTTGCGACTTCTTCTGACTCAGCTACTAACGTGAAGGCACCTACGCGTTCATTGTATAGGCCAAAGTTTTTCGAGAAAGAGCTCGCGACTAGGATTTCTTTGTTGTACTTAGCAAAAGTACGAAGACCTGCAGCATCTTCTTCCACACCTTTAGCAAAGCCTTGGTAGGCGAAGTCGAACAGAGGAAGCAATTTCTTCTCTGCGACAAGTTTCGCCAATGTTTCCCATTCTTCAGCCGTAGGATCGATCCCTGTAGGGTTGTGACAGCAGCCGTGTAGAAGCACGATGTCGCCTTCAGATGCAGATTGCAGATCATTTAGCATCGCATCGAAGTCTTTGTCTTTTGTTTCAGCATTGTAGTAGCTGTATTGTGCCGTTTCGATACCAGCAGCAGTAAATACGCCGTTGTGGTTCGCCCATGTTGGGTTGCTGATCCAGATCTTTACATCGCCTAGTTGACGTTTAATGAACTCGCCGGCAACACGTAGTGCACCAGTACCACCCGGAGCTTGAGCTGTTTTAGCGCGTTTTTCGTTTACAATTTCTGCATCAGAGCCGAAAAGCAGTTTTTGCACTGCAATACCGTACTCTGCTGTGCCTTCGATGGTTAGGTAAGATTTGGTTTTTTCAGTTTCAACAAGTGCTGCTTCAGCTTTCTTTACTGTCGCAAGAACGGGAGTTTCGCCTTGCTCGTTTTTGTAAATACCTACGCCAAGGTTAATTTTTTCTGCGCGAGCATCTTTTTTAAACTCTTCAGTAAGGCCAAGAATAGGGTCAGCCGGAGCGGCAACTACTTTTTCAAACATAATCTTCATCCATGTTAATCGAAGGGGTGTGCTAACATTTATACCTTTCAGCAATATTGGTTACAACCGTTACTGAAAAGAAAACCTAAAAAAGTTGCGATTTGAAACAGAATTCTAACATAACTAAAGTTTTTGCCATGAAAACGTTTGGTAGGCACAGAGTTTGAAGGGCATTTATGCCATGGTTGGAGAAGTTTTGCACACATCCCAATCGTTTCAATTCAGTGCTTTGCGTTAACGCGTTTATAGTTGTCTAGTGAGGATTTGTTGAGACAAAAACGCCCCACCAAAGGTGGAGCGTTTACTGTTAGAAGTATGGATATCGGTTGGGGTTACTTCTTCAGATTGATTTCCGACTCAACCGCATTGGTTTCGATGTCAGGGTTAGAAGAAAGTTTTTCAGTCGCCCAGTCGTTCATATGCTTTAAGATCGCTTTTAATGCGTGTTTTTCGGTTGGTACTTCTGTCTTTTCAACTTCAAGTTTTTGCTTCGGATGCGTACCCGTCGCATCTTCTGCAACGTGTAACCAATCTGGATGCCAGTAATAAGGTTGGCCGGAAGGAGAGCTCCAAGAATGTACGCCGTTGGATTCACCTTTGTATTTAATATCTTCTTCGTTGTATTTCGCCATTATTGTTTTCTCTCATAATCCATGAGTTGAGGTGTGCATCACCATTACTATTTAAATGTAACAGATGTAATGAAAATTAATGTGATAACAATCGACTTATTTTGCCCTTTGAACGCGATAGAAGATGCGTACTTCTCATTCAGAAGAATTTACTATTTGGCAGGTTTTAGCTTTATTTGTGTTTAAAGCATACGACGATGGATTCGCCTACCTAATGCTATTCTTGAACGGTGATAGAGCCTAAACTACTCGTCATTCAAGTGTTTGAGAATCGCCGCTTTTACATGCTCTTCTGTAGCTGTTTCTCCATCAGGGACTTCAAGGTCAGCCTTTTTGTGTTCACCCAAAGCATCTTCAGCGATATGCAGCCAATCAGGATGCCAATAATAAGGGGTGGTACTGCCAGGATGGTCCCAACTATGTACACCTTTATGTTTTCCGCGATACGAGAGATCGTCCATTGTAAAAACTTTCATCGCTTCCTCCTGATTTAAAGACCGTAGCTCGAAGTGAGTTTAACGCACTCAGTCCAACGTAAAACGTTGGCTTTTAGGTATTGCAAAGATGTGAGGCAATATGTGTGTAACAGTCAAAGTATGGGATATAAACGCTCACTTCGTGGCTGAAATATCTATTGATAAGCTTGATAAATTACGTTGCTAAATTGAATACTCCCATATCAGAATGCTGGCGCGAAGTATGCTATGGTGCGGCTGTAAGTGAAATGAGGGAAACATGAACCGATACCGTCAACTGGCTGAGCTGTTCAAAACGCAGATTCAGCAAAATACATGGAGAGCAGGGGAAAAGCTGCCATCAGTGCGTGTAACAAGCCGAAACCATTCTGTCAGCGCAGGTACGGTATTACAAGCTTATCAGCTGCTCGAAGCACAAGGTTGGGTCGCAGCGAAACCTCAGTCTGGATACTTTGTTACTGCGGAGTTGGACCGCTTCGAACCGAGTTCTCCAGCTACTTCCGTTTATCGCTCTAGCATCAACGATGAACTTTACGACTACCTCAAAAATCAGGCCTCACCGAATGCGGTGAAGTTTGGCTCCGCGTTTCCAGACCCTGCATTGTTCCCATTAGAAGCGCTAAACCGCAATCTAGCCAGCTCAGGTAGGAAGATGGGGGCAGAGACGTTATTGGATAACTTGCCGCCGGGTTGTGAGTCTCTACGCCGTTTGATTGCTCAACGGTACATCCAACAAGGTATGGTGTTTACCCATGATGATGTTGTCGTTACTTCTGGCGCATTAGAAGCGTTGAATTTGAGCCTTCAGGCCGTGACCCAGCCTGGAGATACTGTTGTAGTTGAATCACCGACGTTTTATGGCGCACTTCAAGCGATTGAACGTTTAGGTCTAAAGGCGATAGAAATAACGGTGGATCCGTTAACTGGACATTCAGTGGATCAAATTGAAGCGACTTTTGCCGACAAT
The DNA here is from genome assembly GCF_033340275.1 of Vibrio sp. 1402. NCBI lineage: Bacteria > Pseudomonadati > Pseudomonadota > Gammaproteobacteria > Vibrionales > Vibrionaceae > Vibrio > Vibrio sp. 1402. Next base: position 260,928 of record NZ_JAWOWE010000004.1, on the reverse strand, counting down.
GATGTTCGCGCATGTTGGTTAATGACTAACTTTCACAATCCAACAGGAACCTTATTAAGTGACGGGCAGAAGCAACGTATCGTCGAACTGGCTGATAAATACGATGTGTACTTGATCGAAGATGATGTGTATTCAGAGCTTTATTTTTCTGAAAAAAAGCCAAGCTCACTTAAAGCTTTTGATACACAAGAACGCGTGTTGCATTGTGGATCATTTTCAAAAAGCCTTTGCCCTGGCTATAGGCTGGGCTGGGTGGTAAACAAACGCTTCAATGAGCAACTTCAAAAGCTGCAACTTATCTCGACGTTGTCAGGCAGTGCACCAATCCAGCAGGGTATCGCGCATTACTTACAAAACGATAGTTATGATAGCCATCTTAGAAAACTGCGAAAGAATCTTGAGCAGCGGCAATTGGCGTTTATTGAACTGGTTGATAAGTACTTTCCCCAATCAATTCGTTACACGCAACCGGAAGGCGGCTATTTTCTTTGGATAGAACTGCCGAAAACAAAGTGCGGAAAAGCGATTTATCAAAAGTTATTGGAAGCGAACATCACTGTAGCATTTGGTCAGTTGTTTTCTGTCGCTCCAAATTATGAGAACTACCTGAGGCTTAATACATCGTTACCTGTAAATGATGAATTAGAACAAGCCGTGAAGACGGTCGGAGAATTACTTCATTAGCCAACTGTTTACCTGTTTTTTGCTCAAACTGTATCAGTGGACGATACCGAAGCTGTGTTTCAATCATGGGCAGACAACCATTTAGGTTAGGAGCCGTAATGAAAAAGCAGTTGGTAAAGCATGAACTTAGGTTGATGGGTGTTGCTATTTTTAGCGCATTTTTGTTGGTGTTTGCACACTTGATATTGGCGAAATCTTTCTCTCATATGGTTTGGACGGAATACACTGCTGCCGTTATCCCATTTGTGATGTTTGGCTTGTGTGTGGTTGGAGTAAAATACGCAGCGCGAGCAGATGAGGATGACGACGAAGATAACAACTAGAGTGCATACACCGGTTGCTAGAAAATCATTCGTACAAAATAAAAGACCTCCACATGGGAGGTCTTTTTAATTCAATATCACTAAAAAGTGATTAGAAGTTCGCAGAGCGAGGAGTACGTGGGAATGGGATCACGTCACGAACGTTGCCCATACCAGTTACGTAAGATACTAGGCGCTCGAAGCCTAGACCGAAGCCTGCGTGTGGCACTGTACCGTATTTACGTAGGTCGCGGTACCAGCTCATATGTTCAGGATCGATACCCACTTCACGCATACGTGCATCTAGAATGTCTAGGCGCTCTTCACGCTGAGAACCACCGATGATTTCGCCGATGCCCGGTGCTAGAACGTCCATCGCTGCAACTGTTTTACCGTCATCGTTAGCACGCATGTAGAATGCTTTGATGTCTTTCGGGTAGTTCTTAACGATTACAGGTGCTTTGAAGTGTTCTTCAGCAAGGAAACGCTCGTGCTCAGAAGACATATCGATACCCCATTCAACTGGGAATTCGAACTCACGACCTGAATCAAGAAGGATCTGGATTGCGTCAGTGTAGTCAACCTGCGCGAAGTCAGAAGAAACGAACTGCTCTAGACGAGTGATTGCTTCTCTGTCGATGCGTTGAGCGAAGAACTCAAGGTCATCGCGACACTCTGCAAGCACTGCTTTAAACACGTACTTGAGCATGTCTTCAGCCAGTTTCGCTACATCATCCAGTTCTGCGAACGCAACTTCAGGCTCAACCATCCAGAACTCTGCTAGGTGGCGGCTTGTATTTGAGTTTTCAGCACGGAAAGTAGGGCCGAAAGTGTAAACTTTGCTTAGCGCACAAGCGTAAGCTTCTGCGTTTAGCTGACCAGATACGGTTAGGAACGTCTCTTTACCGAAGAAGTCTTCGTTGTAGTCCACTTTACCAGCGTCAGTGCGAGGAAGGTTTTCCATGTCTAGCGTAGATACACGGAACATTTCACCAGCGCCTTCAGCATCTGAAGCCGTGATCAACGGCGCAGATACCCAGAAGTAACCTTGCTCGTGGTAGAAGCGGTGGATTGCTTGAGATAGGCAGTTACGTACACGTGCTACTGCACCGATTACGTTTGTGCGCGGACGTAGGTGCGCAACTTCACGTAGGTACTCGATTGAGTGACGAGTTTTTGCCATTGGGTAAGTTTCAGCATCTTCAACCCAACCAACCACTTTAACGTCAGTGGCAGCAAGTTCGAAGTCTTGACCCTTTGCAGGAGATTCAACAATCTTACCAGTTACTTCAACAGAGCAGCCAGTCGTTAGCTTTAATACTTCGTCTTCGTAATTATTAAGATTATTTGGGACCACGGCCTGAATCGGGTCGAAACAAGAGCCGTCATATATGGCAAGGAAAGAGATTCCAGCTTTGGAATCACGACGTGAACGGATCCAGCCACGAACAGTCACTTCGCTGTCTACTGCTAGCTGACCTTTCAATACGTCTGATACAGGCGCGTAAGTCATGTTTTCAATATTCTCCATTGAGGTAAAAATTCAACTCAACGCTTACTTAAACTACTTGTCTGATAACATTTTTGTTCAAAAAACAAGCTAAGCGCTGAGTTGGGTAGCATTTTACAGATTCAACGAGACATATTACCTGTCAATTCGCTCGCATCAACCTTTATATTCGTTTTGATGGGGAGAATCTCTCTATTTATTCATTCTTTTGTGCTATGAAAGTGTGAATTGGTTTAGTAATTGCTCTAAACGTTCGGATAGATGCTCTAAATCAACACTAATATCACGCGTGTGCGATGCCGATTGCGATGTGTCGTTAGCATGCAGTGTGATCACATCTATTTTAGATTGAATATGCTGACTTACATCAGATGTGGTTTGCGTCTGGTTTTGGATATCTTCTGCATGTCTGAGCACTTGGCGCATTTCGTCAACAACGTTATGCATTGTGGCTGATAGTGCCTCGACATCGACAGAGCGTTGATGAGCAAACTGGCAGACGGTATCAACAGAAGTTAATGACTCTTCACTTCCTTGCTGGAATTGAGAAATGATATGTTCAATATTACCAGTGGCTTCAGCCGTCCTAGAAGCCAGGTTACGCACTTCTTCCGCGACGACCGCAAAACCGCGTCCTTGCTCTCCGGCACGGGCGGCTTCGATAGCAGCATTCAACGCGAGCAGATTGGTTTGTTCTGCAATACCCTTAATAACCACAAGAATGGACGACACTTCTTCGGTTCTTTGATTTAGAGAGCTGATTTTTTCCCGTACGGTATCAATGTTACTTACTAGTTGTTTGATGTCTTCACTGACGTTGTGTGCTTGGCTTGCACTATGAGTGGCGACATCAACGGTGTGATTGACCAAAACAGTAGCGTTGTTAGTCGAGTCCTCAACCGCAGTTTGTTGCTGCAACATATCGGTGATATTACTTTGTACTTCGTTGGTCTCTAGCTGTTGGTTATTGGCCGCTTTATCTGTGGACTGCGCGACAGCAGTTAGTTTACTCGCGGAGTCGGCAAGTGAGTGAGAGGTGTCTTGCACACGTTCTAAGCTTTCGGAGACCGTATCCATGAATGAATTGATTGCTGTAGAAAGTTGGCCCACTTCATCCTGTTGGTGATGCATAAGTCGTTGAGATAGATCTTTGCTATGGCTCACATTCGACATGAATTTCGACGTTCTTTGAATTGGTCGTACAATGATTTTTTGAATCAAACTCATCGTTATGATGAAGCCCACAAATGCGATTACGGCCATTATTCCCATCGCAAACATTGCCTGTTTACTGATCATTGAATTGACATGATTCATGTTGTATTCCAAGCGAATCGCGCCCAACACTTCTCCTGCTGGTGCAACGTGGCAAGAAACGCAGTTGGTGCCACGGTAATTTTCGCTCGATTTCATTGGTAGCGCGACTACTAACCCTTTGCCCCAATCGGCTGAGATTGGTTCAATCACCAGTTCACCATTCAACGCTCGTTGATCAATATCATCGACAGGCTGCTGGTTTTGTTGCCCAGGTCCGTAAAGTTTGGTCACAGCGTCAGCTCGCAACACGCGAACTGCTTCAATGCCTTCTTGGGCCAGGGCCTTTTGACGTAAGGTTTCTTTTTGCGACATGGTGCCCGTAAGCATCATCATATTTAGGCTGTCGAAATAATTACTAGCCTTATCATGGAGTTGTTCACTAAGAACATCATTGATTAAGGTTTTTTGTTGATGGTATTGGTAAGCCGTAGAGGCAGCTAGAACGCAGCTGAAGACAGCAATTAACGCCAGTAAGAGCTTAAAAGTGATAGTTGAGCGCATAAATTTATAAGTGTAATTGGAACGAACTGCACAATATTAATGTGCACAAATGCGCACTGCGAACAACGAAATGAATGATTGTGACCCCACACATGTTGGGGATATGTAATTGTGATGTGAGTGCTGTGTAATCAAATGTTTGGCGCGTGACAGAAATACGGCGCTCTGGTGTGAGTGATAGCAAAGAGGCCAGGAACCAGCGGAAGTTTTTGCTACGCTTGTATGGGGTAACGCTTGTCTCTTGGCAGCGAATTCCTTAGTATTGCCTGTCTTTTTAAAGCCTGAGAATCAAGATGAAAACAGAATTATACAAAGAGTTTATGTTCGAAGCAGCACACCATTTGCCACACGTACCAGAAGGTCACAAGTGTGGTCGTTTGCACGGACACTCTTTCCTTGTTCGTCTTTATGTAGAAGGTGAAGTTGATCCACATACAGGTTGGGTAGTGGATTTTGCAGAGATCAAAGCTGCATTTAAACCAATTTACAATCGCTTAGACCATTACTACCTAAACGACATTGAAGGGTTAGAGAACCCGACTAGCGAAGTATTAGCAAAATGGATTTGGCAGCAGCTTAAGCCAAGCTTACCACTGCTAAGTAAAGTAGAAATCAAAGAAACGTGCACAGCGGGTTGTATTTACAAAGGTGAATAAGTCACTTTCCATTGAGCATTAAACAAAGGCAAGCGAGAAGCTTGCCTTTGTTGTATCTGAATGCCCCAATTTTGATTATGCTTCGCCTGCTAGCTTAATGGGTGTCGTAGAATCCATTCTTTTTCATTATCACCCAATGTTGTTTCCACTGTATTAATGAATCCGCACGCATCAAGAAAACTCATAGCGTATTGCTGACTTTGTGGAACAGTGGAGCAAAGAGAGGTGCTTTTAGGGTTAATGGTATACGCATAAAGGAACAGTTTACGCAATGCCTCACTCCCAACCCCTTGACGTTGGAAACGTTGATCAATCATCAAGTATTTAAGCTCCAGTTCGTATCGTTTAGCAAACGGCGCATGTTGGGAGAAACCTTTATCGATAACAAGATAGCCTACTAATAGGTCATCAGAATAAATCGTAAAGAACGCCTCTGACTTACTACGTTTTTGATAAGCCATTTCAAACGGTGTAAAAAATCCTTTTTGCTCTTCTTGCACATCCAATTGCATCAAACTTGAAAAATCTTTCAGTTTGGTGGGTTTAATCGCAATCATCGCTCAATCACAAATTGGCGGCATACCGTTATGCCACCACGAGTTTTTATAGAGTATTAAATCTATTTTAAGTAACTAACCGAGTGAAGAAAAGCTAGCAATGAAGAGGGTAATAATAACCTTGGTGAATGTATGCGCCCAATGTTGTGAGTAAGTGAGCACTGTCTGCCGTTTCTACGCCTTCAACAATGACCGTGCAGCGATACGTATTGCCCATAGCAATTAACTGACGCAAGGTTTCTATCTTTTTATCATCAGTTTTTAGGCCAATAACAAATTCTCGGTCGATTTTGAGATAGTCCGGATTCAGCTTGCTGATAAGCGCCACATTATTATTACCGGTGCCAAAGTCATCAATACTGATTTTACAATCCAGAGCTTTTAGTTTCGCGACATTGCCATAAATCTCAGAGGTATAGTACATCGATGCATTTTCTGTGATTTCGATTGTCAGCAAACGGCAATCCCGATTAGATAGCTCTCTATATAGGATTGAAAAGTTACGCCCTCGCAGCAAAGAAGGACAAACGTTAATGCTGATAGGGATGGGCAACGCTTTTTGTTTGGTGTAGATGGAATCAATCACCAGTAAGGTATGAGTTAGCAGCAATCCATTGCGGATCAGTGTTTCAATAAACCGTTGCGTATTTTTTACCTTAAACCGGGAGAGGGCTTCGTAGTGCACAATCTTTTGTGCCGAAGTGTTATAAATCGGTTCCAGTTTTATTTTGAATTGTCGAATTGCGCACAAGTAAGCCATAAAGGCTTGTAGGGAGCGGTGACGCAGTATAATGAGAAAAAGTAAGCTCAGTAGAATGATACTTTGAAACGGTCCAGAGATGTAATACACCTCTTTATAGCCACTATTCTTTACGTGATAATTGAAAAAGCGTTCATTGGTGTTACCAATCTCTAACGACGTTCCGGTATTCGTTGATAGCTTCATACCAGAAAGAAAAAAACGTGAAATATGATTTTCAACATTGTCGGATAAGTTAATGTTTTTAACACGAACCAAAACGGTTGCGTTATTTAAGTCAAATGATTGGGTGGTGTAATTGTTATTGTTACTCCACTCTTCAAAGGCTTTTTTGCTGACAGGGACAACGGTTTCTGGAGTGACTAAGCATCGAATATTGAAACGATCTAGCATCATGCTCGATTCCACCAACTTCACATTATCAAATAGTGACTTCAGTTCGCTTTCATTAGCAAAGCAACTCCTGCGGGAAAGGCTCTCTGCAATTTCGAAGGCGTTATCCAGATAATTATGTTTAACGATGCTGTTTATCGCGTAGTAACAGATAGCAAAGAAAATGATCGCAGTGATCAACACAACCCACATCGCTTCTGAATAGATCTTTTTATTACGCAGGCAAATACGAAGTGCTTTTCGAAGACTATTGGTTGTGTATTGATTGATCTTCTGTTGATGTTCGATGCCATTCTGGTGGTTGTTTTGCATAGTAAAAGGGATGAAGTATCCGGTCCGGTGAATGTTTTCGATAATGTTTTTGTTAGTGGTTAAGTGTTCTTCCGTGAGCTTGCGAAATTTCTTTCTTAGAGCGGCCACCGCGTTTTTAAAGCCATTTTCAGGCAGTGTCATTTTGTATTGTTGAGTGATTTTGCTTTCTATTAACCGCTGACTAATCGGCGTATTTAAACTGCCGTATGTGGCGATAGTTGACAGAATGGCGTACTCATTTGGGTTGACAGGAATGGAGTGGTGGAGTGACTGATTGAGCTCTAGAGATATTTCGTTTTCGGACAAGCAAACGCAGATTTGGTTTCCAATTTCAAACCTAATCATGTGTTGATGTGCTCCAAGTTTAATTTTTGGCTACGTTATCAATAAAGCTAGGGAAGAGATGTGATTTTTTACTGAGATATCCATAATATTTGGATATATTCAACGTTTTAGGTTTTTTTTACTTGTCCTGATAACGCATTTTCCTGGATTTTTTAGGTATAAAAAAACCCGAGCATAAACTCGGGTTTTGATTGGTATTCAGAAAGGCGTGTTAGCAAATCACTTTGATTGCTAGACCACCTTGAGATGTTTCGCGGTATTTCGCGTTCATGTCTTTACCTGTTTCTAGCATGGTTTCGATAACCTTATCTAGAGAAACAGTTGGAGCTGAAGAGCGACGTAGTGCCATGCGAGTAGAGTTGATTGCTTTTACTGCCGCAATACCGTTACGCTCAATACATGGAACCTGAACCTGACCTGCAACTGGGTCACACGTTAGACCTAAGTTGTGCTCCATCGCGATTTCTGCTGCCATACACACTTGCTCTGGGCTACCACCCATAAGCTCAGCAAGGCCTGCTGCTGCCATAGAACATGCCACGCCAACTTCACCCTGACAGCCAACCTCAGCACCAGAGATAGACGCGTTGCGCTTGTAAAGACCACCGATTGCGCCAGAAGCCGCAAAGTAACGGATGTAATCTTTTTCAGTCACAGTTTGGATGAACTTATCGTAGTAAGCCAGTACCGCAGGGATGATGCCACACGCACCGTTAGTTGGTGCTGTAACAACGCGGCCACCTGCTGCGTTCTCTTCGTTTACTGCGAAAGCAAACATGTTTACCCAATCAACAACAGACATTGGGTCGTTTGTCGTCTTTTCTGAAGTAAGTAGCTGCTGGCGAAGTGCTGCTGCACGACGAGGCACGCGTAGTGGACCAGGCAAAATACCTTCTTCATTCATACCGCGATCCATACACTCGCGCATTGTGCGCCAGATGTTCGCGAAATAAGTACGAGTTTCTTCATCTGAATGAAGCGCATGCTCATTCTTCATGGTTAGTGCGCTGATGGACAATCCACTTTCGTGGCATTGGTTAACCAGTTCCTCTGCCGTTGTAAACGGGTAAGGTACTTTTACTGGGTTCTCAGCTTCTTTACCGAAATTTTCTTCATCAACGATGAAACCACCGCCGATAGAGTAGTAAGTTTTTGAGTACGCTTTTTCGTCATCAATCCAAGCGTGGATCTGCATGCCGTTTTCGTGTAGCTCTAGGTTTGTTTTGTGGAAGTTCATTCCACCTTCACGTGGGAACGATACTGTGTGACAGTGCATGCCAACAGGAAGGCGTTCAGTTTCTTCTACACGAGCGATAAAGCCCGGGATAGAATCGATATCAACTTTCTCAGGAGTGTTGCCTGCAAGACCCATGATGATAGCAATATCTGTGTGGTGACCTTTCCCTGTCAGTGATAGTGATCCATAAACGTCAACGGTGATTTTAGTGATGTCGCGCAGTTTTCCCATTGCACGAAGATCATCAATAAACTCTTTACCCGCTTTCATTGGGCCTACAGTGTGTGAGCTTGAAGGTCCAACACCGATTTTATAGATATCAAAAACACTAATCATATCGATTACCTCAGAAGAAAGCCTCCCAAGGGGAGTTGGGAGGCTTAATTTTATCGTTATATTTTTGGATTAATCATACTGCACTGGGCAGAGATGATTAAAGAGCGCCGTAGATTACAGAACTAATTGCAGCAAGACCACAGATTGCTGTGAAAATTTGCACAGGTGCTGAAGTTTTGTACTTAGCCATCGCAGGAACTTTTTGCATTGCGAAGATTGGCATCAAGAATAGGATTGCCGCAATCATCGGTGCACCCATTGTTTCAATCATACCTAGGATGCTTGGGTTAACGATAGCAACGATCCAAGTTGTGATTACAATGAAGATTAGAGACATCTTCTCGATCTTGCTTACTGGTGATTTTGAACGAGATTTCACTAGACCAACTAGACCTTCGTGCGCGCCTAAGAAGTGGCCAAAGTAGCTAGAGGTGATCGCTGCGAAAGCAACCAATGGACCCATGTAAGAGATCAGTGGAGATTCATGCACGTTTGCTAGGTAAGAAAGAACAGAGATGTTTTGCTCTTGCGCTGTTGCTAGTTGCTCTGGAGACAGAGAAAGTACAACAGAGAAAACGAAGAACATAACAAAGCCCATCAGCATCATTGCTGCGCCACCAGTGATAGTGTCAGTTTTCTTAACTGCGTCATCACCGTATACACGACGTTGCTCTTTAGAGAATTGAGAAATGATTGGGCTGTGGTTGAAAGAGAACACAATAACAGGGATTGCTAGCCAAACGATAGCTGGCATTGCACCCCAGTCAGGCGACACTTCCATCATTGAAGTGTTCCAACCAGGAATTAGGTATACAGACAGTGCTAGTAGGATGAACACGAGAGGGTAAACCATTGCTGAAGTTGCTTTCAGCATAAGCTCTTTACCGAATACTACGCCTGCTGTCATTGCAGCAATAAGTGCACCAGAAAGTAGCCAGCGAGGAATAGATTCCATGCCCATTTGGTTAACTAGGAAAGAGTCAACTGTGTTTGTGATACCAACACCGTAGATAAGTACGATTGGGTAGATAGCGAAGAAGTAAGCGAACGTAATAAGGTTTGCGCCAGTCTTACCAAAGTGCTCTTCTACTGTGTCGGTGATGTCCGCTTCAGGGTTTTTCGCAGAAAGAACGAAACGAGCTAAAGATTTGTGTGCGAACCAAGTCATTGGTGCTGCAATTAGGGCTAGGATTACTAATGGCCAGAAGCCACCTGCACCTGCTTTAATAGGAAGGAACAGTACACCTGCACCTACTGCCGTACCAAAAAGGGACAGACACCAGGTAAAGTCTTTGTAAGAAAACTTACTAGACGATTGTGCGGTAGAAACCGCAGAAGTAGTTGTATTCATTTTTTAGTTACTCATTTTGGGAACAGGAAATAAGTCGGGAGTAATTTTGCAAGATTTTACACTAGGAAAATTAGATCTAAATCATTTATTGCTTACGCTTATTGAATGATATGTCAAAAACCTGCTTTTTATCACGAAAATGATGTGCTACTCGTGATTTCTGCTAATGAGTAAAATTAGAAAAACTTATCAATAGGGCTGTTTGTATAAATTTATTTCACCGCAAGCGTTTGCGGTGAAAATGGAAAATTAATCTAATGTGAATGAATGTTTATGAAGCAACGTTTTATTAATATTGATGCGCATAATGATCGCGCCTATAAAAGCACCGATATCAACAACTGTTTAATGTGAAATAATATGTTTTTGCATTGATTCGATAATTTGTGCCGTCATGCCCCAGATGAAATGCTGTCTATATGGGATAGCAAATACACGATGACTGCTTCTTTTTAGGTCAAATTTGGTGCTATACAATTTTTTGGGGTTCAGAATATGGTTGGCTGGAACCTCAAAAACTGACTCTACTTCATTTGGGTCAATATGCGTTTTATATTCCGGAGAAACAAAAGCCAAAAAAGGTGTCACATTAAACTGACTAATCGTTGGTAGTGTAGGCAGTTGACCAAACACATGAATATGCTCATCTTCTATCCCAACTTCTTCTTTGGTTTCTCTTAAAGCGGTATTCACGAGCTGAATATCTTCCTGCTCATATTTGCCACCGGGAAAGCTGATTTGTCCCGGATGATGGCGTAAGTGGGCTGCGCGCTTAGTCAGAATGACTTGTAACCCGTCATCGCGTTCCACAAAACCGATTAAGACTGCCGCATCTCTCAGGGACTTTTCTTTCATCCATTTCAGTCGTGCAAGGGACTCTTTGTGGTAGCCCGTTGGAAGCCGAAATTGAAAGTTCTGTAGTAAATGAGTTTTGTCGATAACCAAACTGGGTCCTTATTTATCGTGCCTAACCATTATTTATTATACTCAAAGACGGCAAAGCGTATGGCGTTATCGTTACTGGTTACCAAATAAAGCATTCGCATTAAAACACTCGCCAGCACTTTCCCTCTTTGTGTTGTGTGTCTCACTCTGCTTGAACATATTAATTTGAAACTTATAAGGTTATACACCATTCTTTATTTTAGGACGTCACTATAGGGCAAGCATTGACCAATGAAAGGGATTATTTTCACCGAGTTCATGGAGTTAGTGGAAGAGAAATTCGGTCTTGATGTGTTAGACCAAGTTCTCGATCTTTCTAACGATGAAGGTGTTTACACCGCTGTTGGTAGTTACGATCACAAAGACTTGGTTAAGTTGATCGTGAATCTCAGTAAAGTATCTGGTGTTCCCCCCGAGCAACTGCAAGAAGTGTTTGGAGAGTGCGTCTTTTTGAATTTACTTCGCTCCATTCCTAGTCACGCCAGTTTGCAACAGTGTGAAACGACGTTTCAATTTGTTCGCCATGTTGAAGACTTTATTCATGTCGAAGTTAAGAAGCTCTATCCTGATGCTAACCCTCCGCAATTTGATTTCATTAGTGAAAACCAATCCCAATTGGTATTTGACTACCACAGCGCAAGATGTATGTCTCACGTATGCTTAGGATTGATAAAAGGCTGTGCTGCACATTTTGGTGAGGTAGTTCATATCAAACATCAAAACCAGTCAGAAGATGGCAGCAAAGTACGTTTTTGGTTAGAGGCTCAATAAGAACAATATGACGGGAAGTTCCTCATTAGAAAGGAAACTCAAACGAGAAGTTGCATCAAGAAAAGCAGCTGAGCAGCTGTTGGAACAGAAAAGCTTAGAGTTATATGAATCCAACCAGCAACTCAGTGTTGCATTGAAAAAGCTAGAGCTGAAATCTAAAAAGGATCTGCGTAAGTTTGAGTTTGAAGAGCAAATTGATGCGACGTTGATTAAGTTCGGTCGTACTTTTTTATCGAGCGCGTTCGATGAAGCAATGATAGCGAGCTTTATTGAGCAGCTCACTTCTAACTCGATCATTTCTGCGGCTTACTTGTTTCTTGACGCTACAAAGCTGAGCTCATTACGTCGTCATCACTTTGGTCACTTACAGCTTCGTCATAACAACGAGATTTTCACCACTCCTAATTGGCAGGGAGAGAATTTGCATTTGCCAGTTATCATTGATGGGGAAACGGTTGGGGAGTTGATTTTCTCTGTGTTGCAAGATCAAATCGATCAGTCTTTTATTTCCAAACAGATGGAGCTCGTGTCTGACTTAGTTCATGGTGTTATTGGTCGACACTTAAGTTTAGAGCGAGAGGTCGAGCTGAGAAAGCGGGCTGAGGAATCAGAGAAAGCGACGAAGGAGTTTGTCGCCATGATTAACCATGAGCTGCGAACTCCTCTCAATGGCGTATTGGGTAGTGCGGAGTTATTGAGTCGAACCCAATTAGAAGAAGAGCAGCGTCAATACTTGAGCAATTTGACTCAATCAGGGGACTTATTGAGAGTTATCATTAATGATCTTCTTGATTTCAGTAAGATGAATGCCGGTATGATGGAAATCATACATAAAGTTTTTGCCTGGGAGGAGCTTGAAAAAGCCATCATGGGTGTATTTGCAGCTAAGGCTGCGGAAAAACGCATCCATTTCTCTATCGACAAAAAGCTGGGGATCCCTGAATTTTTAGTCGGTGACTTAGAGCGCATTACACAAATTTTGGTTAACTTGGTGGGAAACGCGATTAAGTTTACTCACTTGGGTGGTGTCGTGTTACGTGTGGAATGGCTTAACGGCACGGCTTATTTTGAGGTTGAAGACACTGGTATTGGCATCCCAATAAAAGCACAGCCGTCACTCTTTGACCCATTTGTCCAAGTTGATCGCTCGGCGAAACGCAGCTTTGAAGGCTCAGGTTTAGGTCTCGCGATTTGTAAAAACCTCGTGGATTTGATGCAAGGTCAAATTAGCTTTGAGAGTGAAGAGCGCAAAGGGACAACTTTTAAAGTTGCTATTCCTCTTGAGGAAGGGCAAGCACAAGGCACAGCAGAGGGGGAATTGGTCACTATAGAGCGAAGCGATTTAGCAGGACGCTCAATATTAGTGGTTGATGACATCAGAATGAATCAAGTCATTGTTACTCAAATGCTGAAAAAACTCGACATTACACCTGATTTAAAAGCCAACGGAAAAGAAGCATTAGAAGCGGTGAAAAGTAAAGACTACGAACTGATATTCATGGACTGCCGAATGCCAGAAATGGATGGTTATGAGGCGACGATGTATCTGAGAGAGCGTGGCTTTACTCATCCTATTATTGCATTAACCGCTGGCACTACCATCGAAGAGCGTCAAAAGTGCATTGATTCAGGCATGGACGACATACTCACTAAGCCGTACACCGCAACCGATATCGAACAGATTATGTGTAAGTGGCTTGAGCAGTAGACGCTGCCTCTTAAAAAGTATGTTTGTTGGCCAACGGCTAAAAGCTAAAGTACATGCAAATAAAACACACAAAAAAACGCACCAAACTGGATAATGCCGCTCGTTTAACGATGTTTTTTGGGTCATTCTAGCGAGCCTTGGCGAGACTAAGAATCTAGTAGCAACACGATGAGCGGGTAATGAAACAAATTTGACCACAAAGTGCTTGAATAGAAGAACCTGTATCACGCTCCTTCGTCGCTGTGCAGGGTGATGAGATACAGAAATATGCCACTCGCTGTTAAATGAGCGGCATTATCCGTTCTGGAGGCGTTTTAGATTGTTTTCGTCAATAGCATTAAAGCGGCGTTGTGTGCTGTTGAAACCTACGATTGCAGCGCTGGCAAAATCTTTGAAAGCTTATCCAACGTTTCTTGATACTCAGAGGCGCAATCGCTATCTGCCACGACGCCGCCGCCAGCCCAAGCGTAAAGTTTGTTTTTTTCCGCTACAAGAGTTCGGATAGTAATGCTGGTGTCCATACGACCATGGCGTGAAATGTAGCCAATACTGCCGCAATACGCGCTGCGTCGATGCGGCTCCAGTTCTTCAATAATCTGCATTGCGCGAACTTTAGGTGCTCCCGTAATTGAACCGCCTGGAAAACACGCTCGCAGCAAATCCGCAGGAGCGTATTGTTCATCCAAATTTGCACGAATGGTGCTCACCAAATGATGCACGGCAGGGAAGCTTTCAATATCGAACAACTTTGGCACGTGGACGCTACCCGGTGATGCAACTCGACCAATATCATTACGCAGCAAATCGACAATCATCAGGTTTTCTGCCTGATCTTTTTCCGCTGTCTGCAAGTCATGGGCATTAGCGTTATCTTTCGTTGGATCTTCGCTGCGTGGGCGAGTACCTTTGATTGGTTTTGTTTCAATGACGCGATCTTTGAGCTCTAAAAAGCGCTCTGGAGAGATACTCAAAATCGAAGACTCAGGCATACGGATAAACGCTGAGAATGGCGCTTGGTTGGCGGACTCCAATTTCAGATACGCTTGCCACTCGCTGCCTTGATACGGTGCGTTAAAGCGCTGCGCCAAATTTATCTGATAACAGTCACCGCTCAACAAGTATTCTTGCACCTTGTCAAAGCGAGTAGCGTAGCTCTCTTTCGTCATGTTTGACTGCCAAGCACCAGACAAAGCGAAGTCAACGGTTTGTTCTGCTTTTTGCTCGTTTAACCACTGCCAAGCTTGCTCGATATTCTGACCAACTAGGCATGCTTTTTTAAGCTTGTGGTCAACAACAACGGCCCATTCATACAGACCTACCGCCATATCCGGCGTGTTGAGATCTTTTTCTGCCACTTCTGGCATCGTTTCTACGCGGCGACCTAAATCGTAACTGAAGTAACCGAGCGCACCACCAACAAAAGGCAAATCCAATTCTTTATTTAACTCTACGTGAGGAAGCCACTGTTCTTGCAATTGATGAAGCAGCGTGAATGGGTCATCTTGAGTTGAATAGGCATTCGATGGCGTTTCAACTTGTGTGTTGTCGGCAGTGGTTTCTAACGTTGCAATCGGGTTGGCGACCAACACATCGAAGCGGCTATCGATATGCGTTTTTGATGCAGAACGCAGCAACATCGCCCAAGGTAGGTGTTGAATGCGAGAAAAAAGGTGAAGAGCAAACTCTGGTGCGTATTCCAACGCTTTAAAATCAATGAATTGATTGTCCATGTTGTTCATTTGTGTAATTTGTGACAAAGAGATCGTTCACTGCATGGCATGTCATGGGCAGCAAGAGTATCATATTCCTCTGTGTAGCCAAACTCCCTCTATTCATAGGGTTTTGAGATGGTTTACAAGTAGGCAACTTCAGCATTTCGTGTGTCGATATCAGCCGTTCGACAATTGTTTATAAAAAACGAAGCTCAAAAGAGCAATAAGCTCAACAAACACGATTGAAGCTAAGCCAATAATGGAAGCATAACTATAACGAGGCATGTAATGACGGTAATACGCAAGCAGGATGTGATCAGCAGTGTCGCTGATGCGCTACAGTATATTTCTTACTACCACCCGCTAGACTTTGTTCAAGCTCTTGAAAAAGCCTATCACCGCGAAGAGAGTCAAGCCGCGAAAGACGCGATTGCTCAGATCCTAATTAACTCCCGAATGTCCGCAGAAGGTCACCGTCCAATTTGTCAGGATACTGGTATTGTGACGTGTTTCGTCAACATCGGTATGGGCGTGCAATGGGATTCGACCGACATGACGGTTCAGCAGATGGTAGATGAAGGTGTTCGACAAGCGTACACGAACCCTGATAACCCGTTGCGTGCGTCAGTACTTATGGACCCTGCTGGTAAACGTATTAATACCAAAGACAACACGCCTGCCGTCGTACATATCAACATGGTTCCGGGCGATAAAGTTGAAATTCAGATCGCTGCGAAGGGCGGCGGTAGCGAAAACAAAACTAAGATGGTGATGCTAAACCCATCTGACGATATTGCTGAGTGGGTAGAAAAAACGCTACCAACTATGGGGGCGGGCTGGTGTCCTCCTGGCATGCTTGGCATTGGTATCGGCGGTACGGCTGAAAAAGCAGCGGTATTGGCAAAAGAATCTCTAATGGAACACATCGATATTCAAGAGCTTATTGACCGTGGCCCACAAAACGCAGAAGAAGAGCTTCGTTTGGATATCTTCAATCGCGTGAACAAACTTGGTATCGGTGCGCAAGGTCTTGGCGGTTTGACGACTGTTGTCGACGTTAAAATCAAAACTGCGCCAACGCACGCGGCTTCTAAGCCTGTTTGTTTGATCCCGAACTGTGCGGCGACTCGTCACGTACACTTCACGCTTGATGGTAGCGGCCCAGCAGAGCTAACACCACCTAAACTAGAAGATTGGCCAGATATCACTTGGGAAGCGGGCGAAAATACGCGTCGCGTAAACTTAGACACAATTACTAAAGAAGAAGTACAAGAGTGGAAGACAGGCGAAACGGTTCTTCTATCAGGTAAAATTCTGACTGGTCGTGATGCTGCGCATAAACGTATTCAAGGCATGCTAGATAACGGTGAAGGTCTACCTGAAGGCGTAGATCTAAACGGTAAGTTCATTTACTACGTAGGCCCTGTCGATGCAGTTGGTGATGAAGTCGTTGGTCCTGCTGGCCCAACAACATCAACGCGTATGGATAAATTCACCGACATGATGCTAGAAAAGACCGGCATCATGGGCATGATCGGTAAAGCTGAGCGTGGCCCTGCAACGGTTGAATCTATCAAGAATCACAAAGCGGTTTACCTAATGGCTGTAGGTGGCGCTGCGTACTTGGTGGCGAAAGCAATCAAGAAAGCTCGCGTTGTCGCATTTGAAGATTTAGGTATGGAAGCGATTTACGAATTTGAAGTTGAAGATATGCCAGTAACAGTGGCCGTCGACTCAAATGGTGTTAACGCGCACCAAATTGGTCCAGACACTTGGAAAGTGAAAATTCAAGAGATGGAAGCATAAGGCAAAGGGCAATCTTGCTGCGTCTCAGTAGAGAGAATGTGACAAGGTGCTGATTTACCTAGCAAACAATTGACAAAAGTGCAGCGAAACCTGCACTTTTTGTCTATATAATTAAGGATATAAACCTTTAGGCATAGCAATCAAACGTTATGCGAACAATAATTAGGAGACGGCATGCCTCGTTTTATTCAGATTCTACAAATTATTCTTGCTGTAGTGATAGGTGGCTTTGTTGGCTATGACTTGATTCTTCACGGTATCAGCATCTTTGATGAAAAGTACGTGACCATCACATGTGTGTTGTGGTTGATTTTGGAAATCGCTCTATTTGTTATCTATAAGTTAATCGAAGACGACTAGGCTTAAAGAAAGCGGGTTCCTGTTTAACATAGTAATCAGCGCATATAGAGTTACTAATGCTGTAGATTAAGTAAGCCTCTGAACCACTCAGGGGCTTTTCTTTTTTAACACAGCATTAAGCCGGATGTTTTGTTCATCTTTTATTAAGGTATATAAAGTTAAACTCATAGAATTCGGGATAGAACAGTATTCATAGATCGAAATTCGAAGTCGCTGACAACGTTGTTTTAAAGTGGAGTAAGATAAAGAAGCGTAATGAAGAGAATAAAGAAAGAAGTTAATGACTTTATCAACAGAGGTATGGACTCTAATGTTCGAATTGCTGTCACCGGACTTTCTCGTGCCGGTAAGACGGCATTCATCACGTCATTAGTGAATCAGCTTCTTCATACTGCAACCCATGACAATTTGCCTCTTTTGACTGCGGCTAGAGATAAGCGCCTTATTGGGGCGAAGCGTGAGCCTCAATCGAATATGATGGTGCCACGCTTTGCTTACGATGAGGCGATGAGCCAAATTCATGCCACTCCACCTCAGTGGCCAGTACCGACACGTGATGTGAGTGAGATTCGCTTAGCGCTCAAGTACAAACCAAATAAAACTACGAAAAAGCTGTTGAGTAAAACCGCAATTTTAAATGTTGATATTATCGACTATCCAGGAGAGTGGTTGCTCGACCTGCCTTTATTGGACATGGACTTTGCAACGTGGTCGCAAACTCAGTTTGATGCACTTAAAGGCCAGCGTGGCGATTTAGCCAAAGCTTGGCTTTCTGAACTGGAGAAAGTGGATCTCTTTGCAGAAGTGAATGAGAAACTACTTGAGAAAGTTGCACACACATACACCGAGTACCTTCATGCCTGTAAAGACGCTGGCCTTCATTGGGTTCAGCCTGGCCGCTTTGTATTACCTGGTGAGCTAGCAGGCGCGCCGGTGCTACAGTTTTTTCCGTGTCGTGTTGATTCGGAAAGCAAAGCGTCCAAGGGCAGTAACTTAGCGATGTTAGAAGCCCGTTTTCAGGAATACCAACAGAAAGTCGTGAAAGCGTTTTATAAGCATCATTTTGCGACCTTCGATCGCCAGATTGTACTGGTGGATTGTTTGCAGCCTCTCAATGCCGGTGATGAAGCGTTTTACGACATGCGCCAAGCGCTAGAACAGATCATGCATAGCTTCCGCTATGGTCGTAGTAGCTTTTTGCGTCGTTTGTTCTCACCAAAAATCGACAAAGTGTTGTTTGCTGCTACAAAAGCGGATCATATCACGCCCGATCAGCACCCAAATTTGGTGTCTCTGCTCCAACAAATGGTGCATCCAGCATGGCAAACGGCAGCCTACGAGAATATTGAGATGAGCTGCATGAGTATCGCTTCCATCCAAGCAACCACGACGGGGTTTATTTCCTCTGGAGATAAGACCATACCGGCGTTACAAGGAACAACATTGGGTGGTGAGCCGATGACTATGTTTCCCGGAGAGGTGCCGAAAAAGCTACCAAATGCAGCGTATTGGCAAAACAACGGGTTTGATTTTACGTCGTTTCGTCCGATGCCCTTACCGAATGATGAGCCAGTGAAGCACATACGCTTAGACAAAGCATTGGATTACCTGATTGGAGATAAATTGAAATGAGTGAGTTGAAGCAAAAACAAGTTTTCTCTGAAAAGGTAATGGAAAAAGAGCAGCAATCGAATCAACCGGAATTGACGGCGCAGCAAACATTCGGCGAAAAAGAAACATTTGTACCTGTTGAAGTTAAAGAAGCGCACCAGGAGACCGAACAGGAATTGCAACTCGAGCATGTCATTCGTCCAAAATCGGGCAGAAAATGGCTCGCGACTGGCGCATTTGCAACTTTTGCTGGTCTGGTTGGCTGGCAAGCGGTGGACTCGGTTATAACCGCAATTCAGGCTTCTGATTGGCTAGCCTTAAGCTGGACGGGGTTTATTGCTGCGATCGCTTCGCTTGGTTTAGGAGCTATGGGTAAAGAGCTTTGGAAACTGCGAAAACTACGAAATCATTTTAGTGTTCAAGATGAAGCAGAAGCACTTGTTAATAGTGAGAGCGTTGGGAAAGGGAAAGCCTTTTGCGAAACCGTAGCAGAACAAAGTGGTGTGATGGCAGAGAATCCGGGCTTTGATCGTTGGCAGAACAGTATTAACCCTGCTCATAGTGACGCTGAAATTCTTGATATGTATGACTCGATGGTGGTGAGCCAACAAGACAAGTTGGCAACGAAAATCGTATCACAGCACGCAACCGAGTGTGCGGCCCTAGTCGCCGTGAGCCCTCTGGCTGCCGCTGATATGTTGCTGGTGGCTTGGCGAAATTTCAAAATGATCGACAACCTCTCCAAAGTATATGGGGTAGAGCTAGGTTATGCCTCTCGCATCAAGTTACTAAGAGCGGTATTTGTCAATATGGCGGCGGCTGGAGCCAGTGAGCTCGCTATTGATGCCAGTATGGATTTGATGTCGATGGATCTTGCTGGCAAAGTTTCTGCTCGTGCAGGGCAGGGACTAGGTGTTGGTATTCTAACGGCACGTTTGGGCTTGAAAGCGATGACCTTATTGCGTCCACTACCCTGGTATCCTGACCGTCAGGTTAAGTTGGGCACCATACGCAAGGCAGTGGCGGCGAAAGTTGCATCAATTACGATGAAACCGTAACGAATATCAACTTTGATGGATAGGATTGCTTGACGCCATTCCAAGCATGATAGAAACTACTGTCAACTTTTCCTGACAGTTGTGAATTGGGATATTTTAAGTGCGTCTTGAAGTCTTATGTGAAGATCGACTCGGCTTGACCCGAGAACTGCTCGATATTTTAGCGTCTAAAAGCATCGACTTGCGTGGTATCGAAATCGATATTAGCGGTATTATCTATTTGAATTGCCCGGATATTGATTTTGATACGTTTAGTGAGCTGATGGCTGAAATCCGCCGTATTCCGGGGGTGAAAGACGTACGTAAAATCCAGTTTATGCCGATGGAGCGCCACAATACGGAGCTGCTCTCGTTAGTTGATAACTTGCCCGATCCGGTTTTTGCCATTGATCTTAAAGGTGCCGTAGACATGGCAAACATGTCTGCACTTTCATTGCTTGGCCTTCACAAGCAAGAAGTGATTGGTACTCAAATCGGTGCTTTGTTACCAAGTGTTCGTTTCTCTCGTTGGTCTGAAGGTGTTAATGGTCGAACGCGGGAAAACCTTGTGATTGATGGCTTGGACTATGTTCTAGAGTTGATGCCCGTTTATATCCGAGACGAAGCGCAAAACTCGACTCTAGCGAGTACTCTAATGACGATTCGCTCTAGTCAGCAAGTTGCCAGAATTGAAGAAGCACTACCGCTGCATAATCCTCTGGGTTTTGAGCACTTTGTTGGTATATCGAACCGTCATAAAGCACTAATGAACCAAGCTAAGAAGCTGTCTGTGCTTGACCAACCATTGTTGATTGAGGGCGAAACGGGGACTGGTAAAGAAATGCTTGCTAAAGCTTGCCACAGCCGTTCTAGCCGCGCGAGCAAGCCATTCCTAGTTTTGAGTTGTGCTTCTATGCCTGACGATGTAGCAGAAACCGAACTTTTTGGTCATGCGCCGGGTTCATTCAATCATGAACAAGGCCACAAAGGCATCTTTGAGCAAGCAAATGGCGGCACGGTATTTCTTGATGAAATCGGTGAAATGAGTTCGCACCTTCAAATCAAGCTGTTACGTTTTCTACAGGATGGTAATTTCCGTCGTGTCGGTGCAGAAGATGAGATGCATGTCGATGTTCGTATCATCGCTTCAACAAAACATAACCTTGCCGAGCTTTCTGAAGCAGGAATGTTCCGTGAAGATTTGTATTATCGTCTCAACGTACTTACGCTCAGCATTCCTCCGTTACGTAAGCGCTCAAACGACGTTGCACCATTGCTTGAGTTGTTTGTGGCGAAACATGCTCAACAGCTTGGGATTGATAAGCCAGAGTTTGATGATGGTCTAGTTGATGCCCTTGCAAATTATCAGTGGCCAGGAAACATGCGCCAGCTGGATAACATGGTTCTTCGAGCGCTCACGGAAATGGATGGTGATATACTAAACGCGGATCACTTCAATTTACCTCAGCCTCAGTCAGTCGGCGCTGGTAGTGCAACGCTTAACATCGACGGTTCTTTGGATGAGATCATGCGTGATTATGAATCTCAAGTTCTGGAACGTTTGTATCAGTCATTCCCATCAAGCCGCAAGCTTGCTAAGCGCTTGAATGTATCGCATACCTCAATCGCTAATAAACTGCGTGATTACGGTATACGTAAGAATTAATCGAATTGAACGAAAAGACGGAATTAATCATTTGTAATGGAAGATAACAGCTCATCTATCGCCGTTCATAAGTTGGACGGTGACTTGCTTCTTCGTACCGCTGAAATCGGTGACGCAGATATGATTGCCGAATATTTTCAAGCCAACCGAGAATACCTGAAACCGTTTGAACCGAAACGTGAAGAGGCTTTTTTCTCAGTGAACGGTTGGTTGCAAAAGCTTATCAAGCTCAATGAGCTGCATCGAATGGGATTGGGGTATTATTGCCTTTTAGTCAGAGCCTCTTCGGGTGAAATGCTAGGTACGATATCCTTTAGTAGTTTGAGTCGTTTTCCTTTTTATTCTTGTAACGTCGGATATTCTCTCGCTGAAAAAGCGCAAGGGCATGGTTATATGCGTCGTGGATTAACCATGGCTTGCGACTACATGTTTA
This sequence comes from Vibrio sp. 1402, assembly GCF_033340275.1. Taxonomy (NCBI): domain Bacteria; kingdom Pseudomonadati; phylum Pseudomonadota; class Gammaproteobacteria; order Vibrionales; family Vibrionaceae; genus Vibrio; species Vibrio sp. 1402. The sequence goes on along the minus strand of NZ_JAWOWE010000004.1, from coordinate 238,618 downwards.
ACGTTCAGAAACTGCATCGTATTCAAGCTGGCTACATGCCTCACAATAAACGCAGTGAAGCTGTGCTAGAGCATGTAGGTTTCAACCGAGAAGGGTATGCAAAAGATTACCTTTTGATTAATGGTGAGTGGCAAGACCACGTTCTAACGTCGCTTATTAATCCGAATTGGCAGCCAGAAGGGCGATAGTATGGAACGATTGGAAAAGCAGTTAGCACTTGTAATCGAGCTCGATAAACTCAAAAGCATTTTGCGCCGAACTCGAGTTAAAAGTGCTGAAGGGCGCCTCGAAAATAGTGGTGAGCATAGTTGGCATGTCGCACTGATGGCAATATTGATGGAAGAGCATGCGAATGCACCTGTTGATATTTGCCGAGTGATGAAAATGTTATTGATACATGACGTAGTAGAGATCGACGCGGGCGATACCTTTGTTTATGATACTGCTGCGTCTCAAGAGCAAGCAGAAAAAGAAATTAGAGCTGTAGAGCGCTTGTTTGGTATGTTACCCAGCGATCAGGAGCAAGAGCTATTGGCGCTTTGGCATGAATTTGAAGCCGCGCAGACCGATGATGCTGAGTATGCAAAAGCACTCGATCGATTAATTCCAATGCTCTTGAACTACCATAATAATGGTCAGAGTTGGAAGGAACATGGTGTCTCACGCGAACAAGCACTTACCATTAATAAACGAATTGAATTTGGCTCTGTTACCTTATGGGACAAAGCGAAAGAGTTGATTGAAGAAGCCACAGAGAAAGGTTGGCTGAAATCGTAATAAAGGAGACTGAATGTCTTATTTGCCTTTGGATGAATACCAAAGAAAATGGATTTTTACGCATCAGTCGATGCCTATGCCAGAAGAAGATTTGGCTTTTATTAAGCCGATGAGCCAAGCCCGTTCAGCACAATTTTGGAAAGAAAATATCAGTGCTCAAAGCCCTGATATGGATAGACTTAGTTCCCAAGACTGGCCAATGAATGAGGCGAATTGGTCTGAAACTGTGGATTGGATGGCTGCCTGGGAGTCGGATGATCCTGACATGCTAGCGGAAGTTGAGGCACATATCGATTGGCAAGACGATGTGACCGTTTACTTTTGCTACGAGAAGTACAATGTCATCGAAACGAAATGGTCTATTTTTAAAAAGCACTGGAAGAACTTTCTCTTTTATGACGATGGTCCGATACTAATAGGACGTCGCCGTTCACAAGCACTTTGGTTTGATTCAAAAGGCAATGTGAAACTCGGTGTTCGTCAATAACGAGTTATAAAGCAAAGCCACCTTTCGAGGTGGCTTTGTTTTTCTAAAGGCTGGATAATGGACTCAACACACCGCCAGCCCCGCGCTCGATAACGTGAGTATAGATTTGCGTGGTTTTTACACCCACGCTATAAGTGGTTGTTTTTATTGGTGACTATCACGCCCCGATTGAAGTGGGGCGCTGGTGGGACAATTCAGAATTATTTATGGGTATACGGATTAAAGTTCGCATGTGAAGCTTTGAACATTAACTGTAGTAACTCATACTGGATCTTACATATCCGCTGATTAGTCACCACTAGGTCATACTGTCGAACTAGTCATGATTCACAATTGGGCAAAAGATTGTCAGCGACTTAGCTAAATTAGTAATATATGAATAACCACAAGTATGGTAAGTCGCTTAGTTTTGTGTCCAGTTTTGATGGTGCAGATCACCTATGGCCAAATCAAAAAAATCGACTGTAGCGATGCGCTGGTGGCATTTTCCACTCCAATTGCGCTTGACGTTGAAAATGTTTTGTTAACGCCGAGTTCATTTTTTTGCTGACAATAAAACCCTCCTTTTGTAGCTTTTCTTGCGCTATTGTCATGGCTTTTTTTACATATTGTTCAATGGTCATAAGACCTGTGAGTTCGCTTAACCGGGCTTGGGTGTCCTCGCTTGCCAATGCTTTCTTCATAGGGCTGTACGCACCAGAAAGTGATTCCAGTTCAAACTGATATTTAGTTGGAAACACACGACCTCCCATCTCGACTGGTTTCAACGCCATAATGGCGGCCGCGATATTGTCCAGATTTAACCAACCGCCAGACTCATAATGCCCTTGTGGAGCCTTCTGTGGCTGAACCCACATTTTTTTCGCGTCATCCACCGCCAGGTTGAGACCTTGCATTTGATAAAGCGTTTTTAGCGGATTTAGCGAACTGCTCCAACAACCTATCTTGGGTAAATAGTTTAGGTGACCAAAGTGTTTTTCCAAGATAGTGCACCGGACATTACTGTCACTCAAATCGAGGTTATCCATGCGACCTAAATGGGCCTCAAATGAGAGGTTGGCCGATTGGCACACTTGCTCAGTACCCAAGTGCGTCATCATCACTATCGCCGACTCCCATTTTGGCAGAGTGATGGCAGCGATTTCGCTTCGCGACGGCAGCAGACGTGATCCACTGTGATAAAACAGCGTGCCCTTCAACCATCTGGTTAAACCCACCAGATCATAGTTACACGCCGTTTGGTAGGTCGGTTCATAGTCCAGTATTGAAGGCAACGTTGACCGGCTAAAATAGAGGTCTATCGCGTCTAAAATTTGTTGGTTGGCCGCGTCACGTCGAGTCCTAACCGTATTCTCTGCGCCGATGATAAGGTGAGGGATATCTGTGGCGATCAGAGTCTGGTAATACGCTTTTGAGTCGTCGATATAAGCGGCTTCCCTGCGACGACTTGCTGAAACCCCTTTATCACCAAACATTTGCTCGGTCTTGACCATCATCACTTCCACAATCATCCTTCCACCGAGCACAAAGTCGACTCGGCGGTTTAACGAGGGGACATAGCACTGCGACTCAACTGTCACAGGCACGCCATAATTTTTGAGTTTTTTTTCAACCGAGGTGGATTGCAATAATTGACCTATCAGTACCTCGCCCGATGTACCATTTTTTGTTGCGTCAACTCGAAGCGCGCCCTGATTGGCCTTGTGAGTAAAATCAAGCTTGCCACGCGCAAATAAATGCGCTTGATATTCGGTGATGTTCGCAAACCCATGACTCTCTACTGCACGTTTTATGGTGACGCTGCAGTAATCCTTCGACAGCACATCAATGAGGCTTAAGTTGACCATTTTGGTTCGACCCTTACAAAGGTCGATAAAAAACTCCTCTAACCGTTTCAGCCCGTGTTTACCTGAAAATGATAAACGTGCATCAGTTGACATCGGTAAGACTTCGCAAAGTTTGGTTTCATTACGAAAATAATCCAGATAGTTCAAAGCAACTGTGCTGATGAGTGGATCATTGCATTTGACGATTTCCCGATGACCGGGAAAGGCATCGAACACGGTCATCATTCTCGCCGCGATGATCATTTGGGTTAACAGCGGTTCATGGTTGATGGTGTTTTTTATGCTCCAAAGAGGCGGATGGCGTTTAATGGCCCGACCGAGTGCGCGCAAATTATCGAGACAAAATTGCTGTTGGTAATCAAAACCCTTGAGCACAATTTTATTCTCGGACAGCAGTTCACGCTGCAAAGTGGCAATATGACCGTAATCGCCTTTTGTCATCTCAGGCCAAAAGACTTGTCGTAGTCTTTCGGCTAAGGTCGACGCCTTGATTTCAACGATATAGTGATCGAATTCGAGGAGTTTTGAATCCTTGATCTGGTTTAATAATGCTGAATTGGAGAGTAACGTCTGGTGCTTGGTGCACAGTTCGGCGTAAAACTCGCGTAACGCTTGTTTTGCCTGCTTGCTTTCCCAAACCCTAACATCTGTCGTGCGTTTTAAAACTCTTTTTAAACCATTGCGCATCGCAACGTCTTCCAAATTGAGCCCAGTTTTTAGCAGTGGACGAAGCGGCTCCAATTCAAGATTAGTTTTTATCGCCTTATTCAGCACACCGTGTGCGGGCAGACCTAGGAAATGCGTATTGAGTAGCTCGCGCTGATTGGGAGTGAGTAGCATCGTTATATTTATATCCAAAAAGTATACGTAGTCAAAAGTTTCAGTCACTTACAAACTGTACAAGTATAAGAGAAATTAAGTCAAAGTCAGATCATTAAAATGCGTTACCACATACCTGAAACAAAACTTGAGGAAATTCTGTTCCGCATATTGAAATGCACATCATAATGGCCTTATTTCTTTGAAGCCATGATCCCATTTAAATATTCGATCTGCTCATGCGAGTGTGATTTCATGAATCGGCCGTAAACGCGTTCCAACATCATTGTGCTTTTGTGTCCCATCTGCTCAGCGATAAAAGAGAGGTTTGCCCCCTTGGTGATCAACCAACAAGCGTAGGTATGTCGAGATTGATATGAGCAGCGATGGCGAATGCCCGCTCGTTTAAGCGCGCGTGACCATAGACGATTATATGTTGTCGTTTTATAGGTCTCGCTAGGTGCTTGACCGTTACGACGTTCTGGAATAAATACGAAACGAACGCTTTCCTGGCGAAACGTGTTTGAGCCTTTTACTTCCACTAAAATATCTCTAACCGGGCTAAACATGGTTAGCTCTCTTTGAGACTTAAGGGCAAGGAGAGCAGGTTCAAGTAAGTGAATAGTTCGCTCTGACTTCTTATTCTTCGGCGTTGTGAACTTTCGTTCAATCGTGACGTTGCGAGTAACTTCGATCGTACCTTTCTCAAGATCGACGTCTTCCCATGCTAACGCACAGAGCTCACCAGTTCGCATGCCCGTGTAAATGGCTAAGGTGAACATATTCCGCTGCTGTAAGTTTGTCGTTGACTCTATTAGCTGGTGGAACTCTTCTAGTTCTAGTGGATCCGGTTCACCAGAGCCACCACTAAGCAGCTCAACATGCAGAAATGGATTGTCCTCAATAAACTTTGACTTCACCGCCAAGTCAAAGCATCGGCGCAGAAGTTTGATCATATTATTGATCGTCTTAGCGCTGCGTGATGCACCAGTGCGAGTAGGGGAGTCGACCATTAACTTTTGGCACTTTAGTGCATCCATGATCGTGATGGTGGAAATAGTACGTTCCTCCCCAACAAACAAGCAGCATGCTCTTGCTGTTGTGCTCAATACATAGAGTGACTGTGAGGCCATTGTCGTTTGCTTCAATTGAATATAGTCATCAAACAATTCGCGAACGGTAAGGTTCTTGCCTCGCTGTTCTGGCGTCGCAAAGAGTTGTGCTTTCTTTGAAGTGGGAAAGCGAGATAAGTAATCAAATGTGCCCAATGAAATTTCAGAAAGTATAGATGCGCGTAGATGACCTGCTTTTTTGAGATTGCCTTTGGTGACTTCCCAACCTTTTAGTGTCTCCCGACAACGCATCTCGCGGTAAGTAAAGCTAATGCGGATAGACTTACCGCGGATCTCTACACCTTCTGGTGTGTTCATTATGCAACCCTTTCTCTTGCTGAAAACTCATCGATGGCAACACGGTCATACTTATAGCCTTTACCACCATCACTACTCTTACCGGACGACTTTTTAAAATGAACGCCTTCAATCCAACGAAACTGACGATAGTCTTTGATTTCATTGGTCGACATGCCTGTTAAATCAATTAAAAGGTCCTCTTTCACCCAACGGCTAGGTTCTAATTGAATCACCGTAAATGTTCTCATCGGTAAACTCCTATATAGTTGAATTGAGAGAAGAGCAGGGCAACCACCTTACTCTTCTTAATTTGGTGGTTGACGGGTTAATAACAGCGTAGTGACAGATACTGTAAGTTAATGAAGGCCATTACTTTACTCCACCAGGATATCGATTGAAGTTCAGGTTCTTACGACCACCTTTCGTTATGTCCTGATTACAAAAATAGAAAGCGGAACCTAACACTGGTTCATTTTCCATAATTGCTGCCAGTTCCTTCTGAAACTGCACATCATTCATTCGTTGTTTAACGGCTGAGTCCTTGGGTTGCTCTTTTGGTAAACGCGCACCAGTTGGGCGAAGTTCCATCACACCATCAACCGCTCTATTGATCTCTTCTTGTGTCATGCTCATCGCGAAATCCTTACATTACTTGTGCTGCATCTCTGGCGAACATGTTTAGAAATTGATTGGTGAGCGAGACATTGGAAGGGCACTCTCGGCTAATGCCCCAGCCGTTGCTCTCGTTCTCTGGTTTAATCAGAGTTAGATTGATCACTTCACAACCTAGCTGGTGACTAAAGTAAGGGGCCGATGTCGTGACCTGCCCGAATTGAGTATCGATGGTTGCCGCCATAGATATTTCCTCGCAAGATACGCCCCCTTTAAGAAGAGGGCGCCAATATTAGTTAAGAGCTGAACGAACCAATGAAGGTATCAATTTCGATCTCGCCGTCTTTAAAGCAGGCTTGAAGTTTCGTCTGGAACTCTTCGCCCATCTCTTCTTCGTGTTGTTCCAGCTTCTTGATGCGAAGGACTAGAGTTTCATTACCGATAGTGCTCATGCGCATTTCAAAAGTGCGCTCTGCTAAACCCAAGTAAGGCACACACGTGAACTTAAACACCGCGGGCATTGGGAACTCTTCCTTGGTGCGAACCGCAACAGACTCGTATTCAGATTGGTGATGGCTGAAGTCATCTACATTGGATTCACGCCCAGCTTTCGCTTCAAACTTCATATTGCGAATAGCTGCAGACGCAACAGAGTTTTCAATGACCTCCCCAGTAGTAGAGAAGACCTGAACAAACTCACTGTAGTCTTCGACCCACTCAGCCAGTTTCTTTTGTCCAAGGCGTTCTTCGTTAATGTTTAGAAGGGCGTTAAACGCTGCGGTACGGCGTAGAATCAAGTTTGCTTGGTGTTTGCAGTGCCCAGGTAAGTTATGAGTGCCTAGGTCAAAAATAGTTACCGCAGCCATACGTTCTGCATTGATAAAGCACTGGTTGCCTTCAGTTTGGTACTCTTCGTGGTAACGCACAAACTCGTCGATATTTGCCGTCTTCATTGTGCCGCGGAAATAATTGCGGTTTGGCATGAACTTCTCCAAGTCATGCAAATCGAAGGACTCAGGTAGGGCGGCAACAGGGAATCCCGCTTTCTCTAACTGTTTTAAAAACTGCGGTGCATTCGATGATTCTTGGATCTGCTGGATTGCTGATTTATCCATTTATGTATTCTCTCTTTGAGTGAGTTGCTGGTGGAGTGGGTTAGCCGCGTACTTCGCGCAGCATGCCTTCTTCAATAACGGCTTGGCCGTGAATATCTTCTTTTGGTCGGTCGTAGGTAAGTTTGCCGCCTTTGCCTACGTACGCGATTGAGGTGTATTGGAAGTCTTCTGACTTGGTACCGAATCCGGCTTTTGGCTCTTTTACCGACATGTTGACGGTGATTTCGACCATCTCGTTGTTGGTACCCATTGGTTTGAGTTTTAGATCCATCTTCACGTTTCCCTGCTTATCGCTGTAGGACACAGCTCGGGCTACGTTAGATAACGCCAAACCGACGACATTGGAGACAACTCCGCCGTCCAGTTCCTGCATCAGTTTTGGGAAGTTAGTAGTACGGTCCTCAAGACTGAGGTTTCCTGCTTCTTGGTTAGACATGTGATTTCCTCGCTGTCCACATTTTGTGTATCAATAAAATACACAAAATGTGTTTATTGTGTCAACACGTTTTGTGTATCCATTTTGTGCGGACGAAAAAAAACCGCCATCTGGCGGTTGTACAATTTCTTATTTCTTAGCTTATCTGGAAGTGATAGGTGTCGGTGAGTTGTCGGAGTAACCTTATTCGTTCCATATCATCTGTGCATTTAAGTAGTAATGATTCATTATCACCTGAAAGTTCAACGACCATTACGTGGATTACAGTTTTCTCTGATGGATGTTCAACCCATTTTAGAGGGACGTTTTTGATCGTTCTTGCTGCGTCAATTGGTGAGTGAGCTGTGACCACGTTATAGCTATTCCAGTCTGAGGTTGCGAATGTGGCCATCAAGCCTTTTCTGTCTTGATTTGCAAAAGAACGATATTCGTCGTACCACTTTGCTACTTTTAAGATCGCAAATACTGCTGCGATAGTAGTTAGAAGAGCGTATACAAATACAAAGTGCGCACTAAACGCATATATCCTTGCGGCAATCGCCATATATGGATTGTTAATAACAATAGCGTCAAAACTTTTAGCTATGATTGCTAATATCAGTGCGAGGATCTGTAAGAGAAGAAAGTGAGTAAATGTTGCGTTGACTTCCATGTAGGGAGATATTTCGTCTTCTTCATCTGCACCTGCGATTAGTCCTTTAAACTTTTCGTCTCCTATTGCTACCCACATAGCAAAGCCGCCCAGTGTAAAGCCTAAGAAGTTGGGAGTTATGGACAGAACCATTTCCCACCACTTACTTTCAACTGGGTACCATGAATTGAATAATAGAGAATTTAAAGCAGCAGCTCCCCAAAAGTACTTGCTAGAGAACAGAGCTTTCCATCCACCATATGCTAGCCAGTATTCTTTTAAAGGGGAGGTGTTAGTCATTATTTATCCAGTCCTGAATCTTTTGAATAATTTTTGGTGCTTGCTGTTTCAATTGTGAAAACGCATCCGTTGTCTCAGGGTTGTAAACAACAGTTTGAGACAAATGATGCGCTTTAGTTGACCGAGTTTCAACTCTATTCATCTCGTTGTTTACCTTGGCTTCAACATAACCATTTTTTGCCGCTACCTTGGCAATCGTCTTTTCTTCTTCATCCAGTTCAATCACTTCTCCCTTTGGAGGAGTTAGTATTGTTTCTTGCTTTTCTACATTTAAACGAGCAAGACGTTTTTTAAACTTACTCTCTGCAGATTTTACATCGTCTGGGTTGGGACGGTTGATAACCATTGCAAAGTAAGAAATGCTCTTATCGTTAAGGATCTCATTAACTTTGTTAGTTTCTGGAATTATGTGAACGTGTACTTTGCCATACTTATCAAACAGCTCGGGAGTGTTTAGTAAATTGGAAAGAACCTTTTGTGCATAATTTGACGAAAAGGTTTTGTTATCGTACTGCTGCTCGAAAACTAAAGTGTGACTTTTTGGGTAAAAAATAAAGGAAAATCGAGACATGTTTGGCTTGAGATGTTCTGGGAGCTCTTTGATTTTCTTTAACTCATCTTCAGTCGCCACGTCTTTACTCGCGATGCTGTACCATTCTGAATTTCGATCTATCTCCGTATATTTAACGAACTCTCCAGCTACAGGACCTGGTTCTTTTTGATCTTTTTCAAGTTTTCTAATAAAAGAGATATTTGCCCAAGTGTCTCCTCTCATATTGAAAGGACGGTCAAGTTTCTCCGCTTGTTTCAGTAGCTTGAGGTAGTTTTGCGGAGAGTGCGGATGAGTAACAATACTTATCGCACCTAATTTAAGAGTTTTATGTGCCATTGACGTTTTATTTCCATTTTTATTTATAACAACACCGAATACCAAAAAACACGACCAACGATAGTGATTTTTTGTTCAAGTACTTGTTCTTCTGTGTACTCTCTTGGTGGATACTCTATCTCATTAAAGCTGTATATTCTGAGTCCGCCACCAGGTAAACGGTATAACTTCTTGATAAAAAGCTCACCATTGTGGTTGATAGCAAAAATTTTGCCTTCCATTAGAGTTTTGTTTCCACAATCAATACCCACAGTGGAGCCATCCGGCAGAACGGGCTCCATACTGTTTCCATGGACGGCTACGCAGACCGCGTTCTCTGGCGCTACGTTGTAGCGACGAAGGGTGGATTTAGCAAAACGTAAGCGGAAACCGTTGTCATGTTCTAGGTCGTTTACGAATCCATTTCCGGCGGAAAGCTTTATTTCAGATAAGAATGGCACAGCTACTTCGTCATCCCCAATTGGAGTGCTGCTGTCCCATGCTTGCATATTGCCCAGAACTTTTGCATTTCCTTGAGGTGGTTTGTTGGCAATCAAACTTTCACCAAACAGTAGGGTTTTCGGTGAAATATTCAGTGCGTTGGAAATGATTTCAGCGTCATCCAAGCTGATGCTTCTTATCCCAGACTCATAATTACTTATACGTGAAGGCCCCCACCCACATTTAGTGGCTAGGGCTCTTTGGCTAAGGCCGCTATTTTCTCGGATCTGCTTAAGTCGCAGTCCTACTTCAACTTTTTTTGTCATAACAAAAAATCTAACACGCTCCGTGTGTGCTGTATGCACACTTTTCGTGTTTACTTGTGAACACGAATCGTGTACTTTTGTTGGTGGAGGAAACAGAATGAACAAAATCTCAGAACATCGAAATAAAGCAAAAGTTAGCCAAGCTGGCTTAGCTAAAACTATCGGAGTAACACCATCTACTATCGGCAACTACGAATCAGGTATCCGGAACATAAACGTTGAGATGTGTTGGAAGATAGTTAAAGCACTTAATCAACTGGGAACCGAATGTACGTTTGACGATGTGTTTCCTGACCCGCAAGAAGATTGTGAAACAAAGGGCCACGCAGTTAAACCACCAATCAAAGGAGCAAATGGTGAATAAGAAAGAGATGGTGAATAAAACCATTGCAGGCGTCACTGGTGGTAAAGAGGCGGTTGCTGCAGTTCTTGGTATGTCGATCGACAGTTTTAACAACCACTTATACGAGAAGAAGGGTTCTCGCTTTTTTAGTGTTGATGAGCTAGTGGAAATGGCTGAGCTAACCAATACCCCATATGTAGCAGAGTACTTTGCTAACCGTGTTAATTGCATGGTGGTAGAGCAGCCTGATGTCGCTGAGCTGGATACCGTGGATATGTTCGATTGCCACTTACACCTTAATGCTGTGAAAGGGCTTTTGGATAAAACCATTGAAGAAGCAAAAGCAGATGGTGTGTTTGATGCTCGCGAACGTGCGCTCATCGCCCAATTGAAAGCGGAATATCACGCAACTTTCGAAGCCTTCATGCTGAAGCTCGATGCGTTGTATGCGGAGGTTGTATGAAAACAGAAATATTTTGGCAAACCGTGTCACAGATGGCAGACATCACCTGCAGCTCGGCAAAGCTAATGGTGGCGCAAGGCCAATCTTCAGAAGCTTACGAACGTGAGCAAATCCAGCTGTTGAAAGCAAAGTGCGAACGTCGATTACGAGTAATAGATGAGGAAGTGGCTTTAAACCGCGGCAACGGTTTAAAGCCGGGTTGTGATGATTCTCGCGAGGAACAATCACAGCTCACTCAGTCACCAGCAAAGATCACGGAGGAGTGATGGAAAGAATAACACTCAATTATTCATTGTGGTACCACCAAAACCAGTTTTACAAGGTGGAGAAGGGGCAGAGCATCATGCTCACCCATGATGAGTTAGCAGACTTGTTTGAAGCAAAGCGCATTTACGTAACTGCTGTTTATAAGGGGAGGGCTATTTGATGCTAAAGGCTACGTTTTTTGACTATGACGGCCAAGAGCTAACAACAGGCTGCTTCTCCCTGCTAACTTGTTCTCTATATAAGGCTTTGCTGGACACTCAGACGATAACTGGCTTCGTGCTGATTTTATTTGCGAACAACTTTGCTGTGTTTGGAAAAGGTAAGGCGCGTTTGGTTGTAGGGAAGGTGGAAGTATGAATCTGTTGGCGTTTGATAAAAAGTGCGCGCTCGAGCGCATCAAGCAATTAGATGTTAAGCCGTTCTTGACCTGTGACGAACAACGGGACTACCAAAACAGAGTTGAAATTGTTGAAGAATACGACAGACAGTTTCGGAAGAACTGGAAGTCGGATCGCCGTGATTGGATAAAAGCTCAGTTACGCAAAGGGTACTTAACAACTGAGCAATCGGAAGAAAAGTTTTCACAGCTTGATAATGACGCTGATTTGATTCTTGGAAAGCCAAAATACCCATGGGGGAGCGCATAATGTCAGTTAAGGTAATGAGCTACGTTTGGGACATTCCGAGTTTTAAGGGCTCTGATAAGTTGGTGATGCTTTGCCTAGCTGACCATGCGGATGATCGCGGTCTTTGTTGGCCGTCTATCGATACCATTGCTCGCAAGTCTGGTGTTTCACCTACCACCGTTAAATCGACGCTCAAGAAACTGGAAGCTGCCGGATGGTTATTCAAAAAGAACCAATTCAAAAAGGCGGATACAGGTCGCTTAGTTCGTTCGAATAATCAGTACCAGTTGCCTGTGATGCTTTTGAAGAAGAAAGCAGATGAACAGACAGATTTTGAACAGTCGAATTTCGTCTGTTCAAAAGTCGAACGTTCGAAACTCGAACAGACGAAACAACCAGAGGGGGTAGGTCAAATTCCGACTGGGGGTAGGTCGGAATCCGGCCATAAACCACCAATAGATCCACCAATAGAACCATCAAGTAAAGATCTTGCTCCAAGCGAACCGCTCGAAGCCGAACCAGCACTGTTTGACATTCCTTTGAACAGGAAAGGGCTGTTTCATGGAGTAACTCAACCAGACATCGACCGCTATTCGGATTTGTTTGGTGCAGTGAATGTTCGTGCTGAGCTGAAAAAAATGATCGCTTGGTGCGATGCCAATCCTCGTAAGCGGAAAACCAAGCAGGGCATTGAGAAGTTTATTCAAGGTTGGCTTGGCAGAGAGCAAGACAAGGGGCGTTATCTGCCACCACAGCAAGGTGATGCTTCAGTGGATACTCAGGACGAAGTGACCGTGATTCAGCGTGAAGTCGCTTTGCTAGAGAGCTCTATCAACTCAGAAAATCAGCGCATGTTGTACTTGATTGACGCTAAGCGACCTCAGCATGAAGTGGAACCATCAAAGCGAAAGATCGCAGATTTGTCGGCTAAGCGCAGAGAGTTACTGGAGCGTGTTGCGAACCTAGAGGCGGTGTAGGGGGGCGAGAATGGCAAGTAAAAAGGATTTGGTTGATGTAATGAAATCTCGTCGTCGGCTTTGGTCTCCGAGCGAGCTGTGTGATGAATTAGGTATTCACGTTTGTGACTTAGTTAGATTGGTTAAGGCGGCTCGCCGTTCTGGTGTGGATGTCCGGCATGAGAGTAGTGAACTGACGGGCTTCTCGAGTAAATACTGGTTAGCGGAGGGAGTCGAATGTTAAGTATCAGCGCCCAAACAGAGATGACAATGAGTAGTCGAGAGATTGCGGAACTGACAGGTAAGCAACACTCGCACGTTAAACGAGATATTGAACGAATGGTGACTGAGTTGAACCATCCAAATTTGGAGGGTTCCCAGTTTTGGCATAAAGGTAATCAGTACACTCAATATCACTTGAATCGCGAGCTAACGTTGACGTTGGTTTCTGGTTACAACACCAAGTTACGTCATTCCATTATTAAGCGTTGGGATGAGTTGGAAAGCGCAGGTAAACCATCTATACCGACAACGTATGCTGAAGCATTGCAGCTAGCTGCTAACCAAGCCAAAGAACTGGAAGAAAAGAACCAGGCATTAGCTATCGCAGAGCCAAAAGCCGAGTTTGCAGATGCTATTGCTGGAGCGGATAAAGGTGTGAAGCTTGGTCAATTTGCTAAAACAGTAGGCTTGGGGCCTGTCACTATTTTCCGTGTACTTCGCGAGTTAAAGATCTTTATGAGCCGTGGTGACTCTTACAACTTGCCGTATCAGGAGTTTGTAGAGCGTGGTTACTTTACGGTGAAGCAGGGTACTTACGAAACTAACTCCCAAACTCGGATCAGCCACACGGCCTTGATTACTGGAAAGGGTGAAATCTGGCTGCGCAAAAAGCTGTTGGAAACAGGTCACCTTAAGGCGGTAGCAGCGTGAGTCAGTTAGAGAAGTTGTTATTGCAACATATAAGAGCATTGAAGTTGGAAGCACCCGTGTCTGAGTATCGATTTCACGAGACACGCAGATGGCGCTTTGATTTTGCCTATCCCGATCAGCAGCTGGCTATCGAAGTAGAAGGTGGGACCTGGAGCAATGGTCGCCATAATCGAGCGAAGGGGTATGAAGCGGATTGTGAGAAATACAACACGGCAGCATTGAGAGGTTGGACTGTTTTGCGTTTTACCGGGGACATGATCAAAAAGGGTTTAGCGATACAGATGATTGAGGAGGCACTACGTGATTAAGGTAGATATCGATATTGTGCCGACTCTTAACGCGGCAGTGATCGCTCTGACACCAAATACTCAATCACTAAAGTCACTGCTGGTGGACGGTAAGATAGGTTTGGTGTCACCAGCACAACAATTGGTACCAGAAGACAGACAGGCCTTAAAGACAACCGATTCGAGTCTCGTGGCGTTTTTCTCGCATGAGGAAGTACAAAGCAGAATTGGCCCAACGCATCAGTTTGTGGATTCTATCAACGAATGCCAGTTAAAGGACTCGGGTTACTGTGACCACAATTTGAAGACCCGTAAAACAGGCGAAGGCGCGGTAAGGCTATGCTGGCATCATGATCTTCAAGGGGATAGTGACCCAAACCTTTACTATCACATTGCCCGAATGAACAGTGTTGTCCATGGCCTGCAAGCGGTGTCTCGTCAGTTACATGGCTATCAAAAGCCGATTACCGATGTTGACCTGTGCTGGTGGGCGGTACGGAACGGTGTGTATGAACTGCTTCCACAATCCGTTATAGATCGCCAGTTCAAACGAGAGGCTACAGCTAAGCGACTAGGTGCTAAAGGTAGAGTCGATACTGATGCCAGGTATGTGGTTGAAAGCCAGCGCGACCAGCTCGAGCGTTTAGCAAAGCCAGTTCTAAAGCTAGTCATCGATGACGATCCACCAGCGATGTACTTAAGAAAACCCAAGCCAATTCGATGGGAGAGCGAGAAGTACCTGTCATTCGTCCGAAAGTTACCCTGTCGCGTATGTGGTAAGACTGCAGGTATTGCCCATCACTTAATCGGCCACGGGGAAGGGAAGATGGGAAGTAAGGCTTCAGATATGTTTACCTTCCCGTTATGTAATGAACACCACCAGCAACTTCATCATGATGTGAATGCCTGGGAACGGATGCACGGTGATCAACTTTGGCATGTAAAGGAGACGATTAATAGAGCGTTGGTTGTAGGGGCGGTGGGGTGAGCTAAGAGAAATGAGTCAGAACTCAGTCTGCCAGGCCTTAAACAAGGATACGATTAAAGCCGACTGTTGCCCTAAGTCGGTTTTGTGCGATTTCTACTTCGTTACTTATTCACATGCTGTTAATGTACTTTTGCGCTACTAAAAGTAATCCACTCTTATAGTGCTGTTGAATGTGAATTCCTTGAAGTTATACGGGGTGAAGTCCTACTTTTTCGCATCACTACAAAGTACCTTACACAATTCGCTTGTGATAATTTTGGTTTCAGATAGATTGTATGCATAGTATTTAATAAGGTATGGAATTATATGGTTACGTCGGTAAGACGCTGGTTTCTATGTACTCTGGTTGTTGGTCTGTTACCTTCCATTGGGCGCTTTATTATTTGGTTTTTTTCAATGGAGCCTACAATCGCAGCATACTCTGTCACTGATTTAGTTAGCTTCGGTTTTATCCTTCATATTTCGGTTCTTAATGAAGTCCATCGTGGAACAGCCAGTGATGAAAGTTGGAAGTTTACACATTTCTGGCTTTCTGTTGTTTCTATTGTGCTCTATAGCTTTGTATATATATCCACTATTCAAATTGAAAATGGCACTGCGCTTGATATCTCAAAAGTCGAGTTTGTTACTTTTGTACTTGTATTTGCATCGGCCTTTCATGGTTATAGCGTTTTGACGAAACTCGATGTTGAAGCAGATGAACAACAAATTACTGAGGGGAAGGCATAATGTTTACATTTTTCGACATCTTTGTATCTCTAGCGGTAATTTTTTCATTAGTATCAGTTGTTATTAGTATTCGTTCGATAATAGCGACAAGAAATAAGCACTACGCTGACTTTAAAAAGCGACACTCAGAATTTACATCTCAACAGCAGAACGAGAAGGAGGGTTCAAAAAATGATTAAGAATTTCGTCTATGTCGACGAGTACAAAATGTATTCTTTATCGTCTCAACTTTTTGCTGGTATCACGGAGTCTTTGGTCGAAGACTCTATCAATGGTACCGCGTCTAATGAAGAGCAAAAAGGTCCAATTGCAAGCGGAGAAAAGTTAGCAAAAGCAATTACTAAAGAAGCTAGAGTAACACAGAAACGTTCTCTTAATGACTATGCATACACCTTATTCGAACAAAAGCTTTTCGATCACGAAAAAGTATTGGTGCTAGACAAGGATAATATTGGTTCTGAAATAGAAAAACTCGGTGACTTTTCATTTGTTAAGCTAACAGGAAAAGTTGTATTTCACGATGTTCAACGTTTGAGAGCTATGATTGAGAGTTTTAATAGTTTTGGTGAGTCTATCACGTATGTCACCACTCATGCAGAACGATCTAAAGTCAAAGCTGAGTTAGAGGCTTCGCCTAAAACTTCCGCACAAAAAAGAGCTCTTCGCGAACTTGGCAATATTAAAGAGCGAGCGACGAGTTCAGGCCTACAGCAGGACGAACGTTTTTTGAAAGAAATGAGTTATTTACTAGGTTACGGTTACTCGGACTTGTTGGAAGTTCAGGTCAGATTAGATGGGAGACTGTTTAGTTGTCCACTAGATAGAGAGTGTTTGAGAGAATCCATACAGAGTTTAACCACAAAATATGCTAGACATACTGGAAAGGAGTTTTCAATTCTTGGAATTGTTACACAGCATTCTACAGAAGAACTTCAGATGGATGACGGCGATAAAACTTCTATAAAAGAAGCATTGTTTAACATGGTCAATCATTTAGCTGCAGTAGAATCTAACTATACTGGAAGACTCGAAAATGAAGTTGTAATAGAGCCTGTCGCAATATATTCAGAACTTTAGTCTAGTAGTGGCTACTAAGTTACCGTAGCCACGTAATTTCTACTTTATCAACTCTCTGTGTAACGAGTTAAAGTTGCTCTACTAGCGCAGCCAAACAATGTAAGCCGCAAAACCTACTCTGTTCGCCTATGAAAACTTTAGTGAACTCCATGTTAACTCTCCTGTTAATGTGTACTTATTGCAATACATCTAGAAGGAATTGAGATGAAGGTTGGTGCATTGTTTCATATCAATATTACATTTAAATATTAGTAACTCGATTACAGAATTTAAACTAAGTTATTGAAATTTAGCTAATTTTTAGTGTTGGTTGCATCTTGGGCATTCACATAGGCACTTATATACAAATCATACCGCTCTTGGTGTCTGGTTTACGCTTTTATTCGAGTATTGCTTCACGTCTTCATCGTAAAACCGAGTGAGATAAGTTCTGTTTAGGTACGTTAATGTGATTAGCTCGCTAGATATCAAAGTGATGCTGAGCTACTTTTTTATATTATTCCTAGAATACGGTTGGTTGGATATTAACATGCGTAAGTTACTTACAATATTTTTTCTCATAACGCCATTTGCTGCGTCTGCTGGTTTCGTTCACCCAATGGACTTCAATGGCAGTGATTCACAAAAGCAAGAAGTCATCCAATATATCCAGGACAAAGTAAAGAACGACTACTGTGGAGCGATCGACATGTGTAACGCTACGACGCTAAGGATGATGGAGCAACAGAATCTACAGGCTTTTAAAAAAGCAACTCAAGCTCAGAATCGTCAGATTATGGATCGTGTCATTCATGATTACTGTAGTAGTGGGTTAGATATGTGCGATTACAATACGATTATGATGATGTATGAGCAAAACGAGCAGGCTAGTAAACAAGAACTGAGTTGGTAGATATAAAAGGATTGAATAGCCACCAAGAGCTACACCGCGATATTAACATCTGGGAACATCAACACGGCGATCAGCTCTGGCATGTGAAAGAGGCTATCAATATGCTTTTGGCTGTGGGATGAGTATATTATGAGGGAAGTAATCACCGTCCCTCATAAATGGTTAGGCCGCATTTTATTTAGTAGCTAAGACCCTTCTTTTTTCATGACCATCAATAATTTGGTCCATGTCACTTTCGACTAGAGTGGAAATTAGTTGTTTGGTAACACCGTTTTCTTCTGTTTTACTAATGAAGTGGCGCCATTGTTTAATAAAATACAATTTGTTTTCCAATAGCCTCGCTGATATTAGCGTAAGGTCTTCTTTACTAGTTATAGTACCATCACGACTGTTCTTTTTTGCATCTATTTCAGAAATATTAAATTCAGGGATGAATTCAAATATTGGAATATAGAAAGGTGCCTTATCGTATTCTTTAAACTGAATCGAATCCGTAAATCGTGCAACTTCATCCTCTAAATCAATAAGGTGAACATTCTTCCCAAAAGCTTCACGCTTGTACTCTGCAAGAATGGCACAGTGGTTGGTTGAACTATTTTTATAGGAGTTACTTTCGAAGAGGTTCCCTAAAGTAAGGTGTTCTAGAAATTGATAGCGGGTAATTAACCGCTTGTAGTCGATATATGGGTCGTCAATACCTTTTGGACAGTAACAATTTACTGCTAGTAGGTATAGCGTGTTATCAGAAAGCATCGACCTTACAAAGCTGGCATACGATTTTTCTTCTTCAGTGACTCGGCTAGAGAATAGTTTATCGTTGAGCTTTTTTTCATTACTAAATTCAACAGCAATAAACTTAAGTAATTGGTAAAGTACTCGAAAATACCTACAGTGTTTAGGTGAATCATGAATCTGGTTGTAATGCTCCTTAATGCCATTCATGTAAGTACTAAACCGTAAATCATTTTCTTCAATAGACTTTAGAATTTCATTATGTGTATCAAGTAGGGAGTAGAAGGTGCTATCGAACTTCTCACGTTTTGCTGTCTGTTGAATATCCTTATTTTGCGTTTGCAAAGCTGTAGCTTGAGCTCTCTGAGCTTCTGAAGAGTTGTGTAACTCTTGTCGAGTCAGTTCTAGTTCTTCCAAGGATAACTTATGAGCCTTGCTTTGCTGAAACAATGTGTAAAGTAACCCCATGTAGGATAACAGTGCAATAACGGGTGTCCCTAAGTTATTAAAATAAGGACCGAAAGTGTTGAGCCAAGCAATATCAGCTATTGATGTATTGATCGTATTTGCATTTGTTCCTTGGGGTAAGTGCTCTGGGAAATAAAACCATAGCCAGACTAGCCATGTTAAGCCGATGAAAGCTAAGATTAAAAAGGTTTTAGGATTAGCCTTTTTGTGACTAGATAAGTTTGGGTGCTCTTTGTGAAATTCGTCGATACTTTCGTGCAGTGATAGTGTCAATTCATACTCGCTGTCTCTAGATATTTCTTGGCAGAAACTGTCCAGGTTAATCTTGCCTTTGAAACGATTTTCTTCTTTTGTACTGGTATACTTTATACCTCTGTACTCTGCATTTATTTCCAATTTGAGTTACCTAATAGACCAAATTCTTATAGATTTAATGAGGTAGGGCCCAACTAAGTTGAGCCCTGGCAGTTATTTTTCGCAGTCGCAAACTGGTATTGGAAATACTCGCCCTGTCTTAGGGTAGATAGTTCTTCCATCTTTAGTGGTTATTGATCGTCTAAAGATAAGTTCACAAGGGTTGCCGCATTTTGGGCACGTCGTTGAAGCAGCCATGTTGGCCTCCAGATTATAGTTAAGTTAGTAATAGCCCCTAGCCTGTGGGTAGAGGCTAGAGGTAGTTACTTACCGCAGTTATTGCAGTGAGGAATTACTAAGCAGCGTTTACCTTTTTTCGGGTAGATCACTTTGCCATTCTTAATCACATGACTGACAAAGCTAACCTCGCAAGGTTGCTTACACTTAGGGCAGTATCCGCTTTTCATGGCGTCACTCTCCGTAAGTTATGAGAGATTCACCGCACTAACGTGTCTTGCGTTTTAACGCAAAAAGTCTATAATCTGGATTGTCAAGTACAGATTCGACTCGGTTAACTCTCGGGTTAGAATTATCCCTAGCTATAGTTTGGTCGCTTGAGCTAAGGTGCCTAATTAGCCCCATTCCATGGTCATTGGTCGGGGCTTTTTACATTATTGACGGTCTAACTTTCATAGAAGTCCCTCCTTTCTGTATCGTGAATAAACGTATCCAGCAGATTCAAAACTGATTCCGAATTTTTGTTCTATATCTCTTGGTGAGTTGACACCTTCAAGTTGACGCGAGTCTACTAGAAACTCACTAGCAAAGGTGTTAGCTTGCCATTCAGCATCTTCGGTGTAGTGATGGTTTGATGGGGTTTGAGCGCGAGCGAACGCTGGATTTGTATTGCGATGTAGTAATACATGCCCGAGTTCATGAGCAAGAGTAAACTTGTCTCTCGGACTGCCATCTAGAGCTGCATGG
Organism: Vibrio sp. 1402; assembly: GCF_033340275.1. Lineage (NCBI taxonomy): Bacteria > Pseudomonadati > Pseudomonadota > Gammaproteobacteria > Vibrionales > Vibrionaceae > Vibrio > Vibrio sp. 1402. Next base: position 218,448 of record NZ_JAWOWE010000004.1, on the reverse strand, counting down.
TATACACTTTGACGGCATTTAATGATGGGCTTAGTTGTCGTGTGGTCCCCATTAGGTAGTGACACGGCATATTCACTTTTAAGTTCATGGTTTTCGACTAATATGAACTCTATCTCGCCTTTGTCTCTAAGAAAATCCAAAAGCTCTGCAATAGGTAGTACTATTTTTCCAAAGCGTTTGTGATGCACCAATTGGTCTCGAACTTGGTGAGCAATAGCTCGTATGTCGTAAGTAGACTGCTTCGGCACTTTATTACATAGTTTACGGCTTTTTTGGTGCATCTGTGTTTCCTTAATTCATAATAATTTCCTGAACAGATTTAAGCTGCTCATCTGAAAGCTCATCGAAAGCTCTCGCAAACATAATCATTGTTTCACGTTGCTTATCGTTACCTGATGTTAAATCTGTTTTTATAGCTGGCTGAGAAATGTCTATTAGCTTTTCAATTTCTTCAACGCTAGAGACACCATAAATATCAACTATGTCCTTTGCCAAAGCTGGCTGGATCGTACGCTTTCCAAGCTCCATGGCAGAAAGTTGTGCAGAGCTGACTTTAAGAGACTCAGCCATCTCTCTAAGTACCAATTCGTGCTCAACTCTTAGTTTCCGAAGAAACTTACCAAATGCTGTAACCATAATTTAACCCTCGCCTTAAGCACATTTTATAATGCACTGAAACCATTAGACTACATTTGCCTGAAAAATACAACCGGATTTCATGAAATAAATTCTACAAAAATTGTAGAATTAAATTAAGTTATTGTAATTTATTGTTTTTATCTCATTCTTGTGTGACGAGAACAGATTCATATTGCCATGTTATTTAAGTGTCATATGTTATGCTGTTTATTTGAACAGTATTATTTATGATAAGCCTAAGATTAGGAGATGACATGGGGTTGGTGACGAACATAGAAAAATGGCCTATGCCAGCGGCAATTGGTATGGCTACGGAAGGCATCAAGGCAAAGTACAATGACGGCTCTGGTGGTGGTGGAGGTTTCGGGGCTGCTGACTACCAAATGGCATCTCGAATTGATGGCGCAAAAGTACTTTTAACGATAGATAGAATGCAAAAGAAAGCAGCGCATTTGGCCGACTGGAGTCTATACGCCTACGCCTCACCACTTTGGAACTCGAAAGAAAACAAGACGCGCCTGGTTGAAAGTGTGTTGAATGATTGGGTCGTTCATTCATCTGAGCAAGGCGTGATTGTTCAGAAGCGAACCTATCTCAAAGTTAAAGCGCTCATTAGTACTATCGCTGGTAATATTGCGCTTGAGCAATTGGCTGGGGCTCAGACTTACTTCGATCATGATGGTATTCAATATACGCCCAGCGTTAGCCGTCAGTTCCTAATCAAAGCGCTGGTGGAAGTAGATTGTAAAGACAAGAATATTGAGTCTGATGGGTTCAGAAAGAAACGTACTCGCTACTACCAAAACCACTGGTCTGAATGGGAAAAGCACATTGAAGTGATTCGTACCTTGCTGATTAACTACGACAAGTCTGCGCGAAAATTATTCAAAAAAGAGCTTGAAAATAAAAACGGGGCAATTTAATGTATATATATCCACTATGGATAAGTACACAGTATTGAAAATGACCGCCACTTAGGCGGTTTTTTTGTGCCTATCATAAATTCTCGAAAACCTCGCCTCGGCGGGGTTTTTTCATTTTCACCCAAGCAAAAGGGCACTCCAGTACGGGGGTGAGTATGCGTATGAACGAAAAGATATCCAGCGCCCTATCTTATTTTTGGAATGGGGTAATAGGAGTGTTTGGGTCTATATCTGCAGATGGTTATACGGTGCTGATTGCTTTGGCTGGCATGCTCATTACTGCCTGGATTAATAACTACTGGCAGAAAAAGCGCTTTGAAAAGGACTATGGCGATGAAGCACCTTAATTCTGCAGTCAAGATGTTAGCAGCCGCAGGAGCTTCGGCTCTTATTATGGCGACAGCAATGGTAAAGCCAATGGAAGGCGTTCGGTATACTCCTTACATCGATGTCGCTGGCGTTCAAACTGTTTGTTACGGACATACAGGAGCAGGCATCATTTCAGACAAAGTCTACTCACAAGCCGAGTGTGATGAATTGCTCGAGTCTGACTTGGCTGATGTTAAGCGAATGGTCGACCCAATGATTCACGTTGATATTCCTGAGACGACACGAGCTGCTCTCTACTCTTTCACGTTTAACGTTGGCATAGGCTCATTCTCACGCTCGACGTTACTAAAGCTGCTCAACAAAGGTGAGTGGCATGCAGCATGTGACCAGCTTAAACGATGGGTATATGCAGCAGGCAAACCATGGAAAGGATTGATGAACCGACGAGATATCGAGAGGGAAGTATGCCTAATGCAAAGCTGACCGTATGGGCGACAGCTATTGCGGTAGTAGTGGTTGCGACGCTCTCGGCAGCATTGTTCGTGGAAAGCAGTCGGGCTGATATCGCTGAAAGCCAGCTAACCTTGGTAAAGAGTGAGATTCAGGGCTATATCGCAGTGTTACACCAGCAGCGAGTTCAAATTCAATCCTTCAACCAATTGGGAGAGAAGCATGCAGCAGAGTTATCCGCAGCAAAAGAAGAAATTGATCGTCTTAGCGATAGTCTCAGCACTGGCTCTAAGCGGGTGTATGTCCAGGCAGATTGCCCAGCAGTGTCCGAAGCCACCAGCACCAGAAGCGTGGGCAATGCAAACCCCCCAAGACTTGGAGCCGCAGCTGAACAAGATTATCTACGTCTCAGGCGAATGATGATTGAGAACGAGCAGCAGACAAAGTATTTGCAAGATTACATCAGGACTCAATGCCTAGCAGAAGATCAATTAGATCGCGGGTCCTTTCGAGCACCCTGAGCGACCACGGGGGCTCGACCTCGCAGAAAAGCTCTCGTTAAAAATTTTTTTATTTTGGAGGTTTCCGGTTTCCGGTCAAAAACCATGAATGAGCGAACTATTCAACCCGAGCAAAAAGTTCACGCAGTTGGACATAGCGACGCTTCTTGGCATTTCATCTAGACAGGTCCGAAACCTTACGCAACAAGGGGTTCTGCCTGTCGCCAAAGGGCGAAATGGTATCGATCCTCTTGCGTGTATCCATGCTTACATTACCTATAAATCGCAATCAAAAGCCTCTGATTCAAAACCGGAAACCGAGCAAGAAGATGAGGAAGCGTTTGCGAAATTAGAACGCGATCTCAAGATAGAGGAACGGCGCGAAAAGTTGGCGATGCTAAAAGCCAAGCGCGTACTGTTTGAAAAAAGTTACGCACCAATAGACATCATCGTCGACACCTTAGAACAGGTATGCGCCAGAGTGGGCACACGCCTCGACACCCTCCTTCCGAAACTAAAGAACGCATGGCCCGACATGCCACCCGAAGCGGTGGAAGTTTTAGAGGCCGTGATTGCTGCTGTATTAAATGAGTGTGCCGATGTTCAACCAAACCTCTCCGATTACATTGACAGCGATCCAGACGAAAGTCCGTCGTGGCTTGATGGGGATGAGGAGAACAATCGCCATCAAGGGAGCGGAGTGGGCCAATAAGCATTTCCGGTTAGCTGCTGGTTCTTCTCAGGAAGAAGGCTTTTGGGAAACACTGCCTTTGCAGGTTGTGCCACTCAACATGATGTGCAACCGCGCTATATCCGAGCTGACCATGCAAAAGTCGGCTCGTGTTGGCTGGTCCAAGTTGGTCATAGCAGCAAACTCTTGTCTGCATGCTCAGTTCAAAACCAACACCGTGATATACGTTCCGACAGAGAACGACGCAAAAAACATCTCTGTCACCGAGATTGATGCTGCTTGGCAGGAAATGCCAATCATGCACCAAATCTTCCCAGCCTTATTCGCTAAGGACCACCGAAACACCGTTTCCTACAAACAGGGAACAGGCTGGTCGCTGCATGTCCTCGGCACATCCACACCGCGAAACATGCGCGCTCTGACTAAAGGCGCGCTGTTTGGTGATGAGATTGACGGATGGGATTGGGAAGTCGGTAAAGAAGGTAACCCTATCGATCTTGCGCGAATGCGCTTGGAAGGTGCCGCTTTCCCGATGGCAAGGTGGGGAACCACACCAACCAATACAGGCGAGTCGCACGTTGAACGCCTAATGGCAAAGATGGAGCTGACTTTCCGCTTTTATCTGCCATGCCCACACTGCGGAACCGAGCAGGTTTTAGAATGGGGCAGTAAAGAAGATAAACACGGCTTCAAGTGGGACAACACTCAGCCAAGTATCGAGAAAAAATCAAAGACGGTTTATTACAGCTGCGTTCATTGTGACGACCCTATCTACTACAAGCACCTCTACAAGATGGAGCTGGCAGGTCGTTGGATTGCTGAAGATGGCACATGGACACGCGATGGCCATGAGTTCTTTGATATAGACGACAACCCAGCGCCAACGCCAAGCAGCGTCGGTATTCACATTTGGTCAGGATACAACACCAAATTGAGTGCAGGTTGGCGCGGCATAGTGCGTGACTTCCTTAACAAGAAAGACGACCCAAGTCAGCTCAAAACGTTCGTCAACCTAACGCTCGGTGAGCTTTGGGATGGTGAGAACGGAGAGAAGCTAGATTGGGAGCATCTCAAGTCGCGCCGTGAAATATGGTGGGCCGAGAGTCGCACCAGTAACCCAGTGCCTGAGCGAGCCGTGGTTTTGACCGGAGGCATTGACACTCAGGATGACCGCATCGAGCTCTTTGTGTGGGCGTGGGGACCAGGTGAGGAATGTTGGCTTGTTGAGCACATCGTTCTTCTCGGGGATTTATCGAGCCAAGTATTAAAGGATGCCACCGGAAAAGCGCTGTATCGGACCTACAAAAAGCGTAGTGGCCAAGTGATGGACGTTCAGCTTTGGTGTTGGGACGCCATGGGCCATAAAACCGATGACGTTTACCAGATGAGTCGAACGCACGGCGTGATGTGGGTGATCCCAATCCAAGGTGAGAACCAATACGGCAAGCCGATACAAAACTTCCCTCGCAAGAAAAACAACAAAAAAGTCTACCTCACTAGGTTAGGTACCGACGGTATCAAGCAACGACTTTACAGCCGTTTAGGTTTAAACCCGAAAGGTGATGAACCTGTGCCTGGATGTGTTCACTTTCCACTGGATGATGACATAGCCGGTGATGAGTTTTTCAAGCAGCTCTGCTCAGCCAATAAAAAGTTGGAACATGACAAGTCAGGGCGACAAGTTTGGCGATGGGTGAAGCAATACCACCCATTTGATGAAGCGTTAGACGGATGGGTGTATGCGTATGCGGCACTCAACATTCTCACTCAACGGTTCGGTCTCGAACTGGAAGAGCCGCAACCCCAACAACCTCAAGAACAACCACAAACACCCGGTCTCAGCATCGCTGAGTTAGCCGCGAGATTGAAAGGTGGAACAAGATGACAAAACAAGAAATGTTGCAACAGGCCGAAGCCGCCTTTCATAGCTTGCAAACAGGAAAGATGGCGGTTTCCGTACAGAAAGGAGACCGCAAAGTTGAATACAGTCGAGCCAACATCCATGAACTTCGCGCCTACATTGATGACTTGCGTGGACAGTTAGGATTGAGCTCAGTTCGTCGTCGCGGCCCAGCAGGAGTTTCATTCTAATGACACACACCGGACTACTGGCTGCAGATGGTCAAACACCATTAAGAGATGCGGTGTATCGAGCTGGCGGTTCAGGGTTTGGTGGCCAGATGAGCGATTGGAACCCACCGTCAAAATCGGTAGACGCTGCTTTCTTGCCTGTCATGAGACAGGCGAACGCCAGAACAGACGATGTCACGCGCAATAACGGTATTGCTGCAAACGGCATCCAGCTACACAAAGACCACATCATTGGCTCTGAGTTTCGCCTCAGTTACAAACCGAACTGGCTATTGCTCGGCATCGATCCAGACAAAGGGTTCGTGCGTGAAGTGGAAGCCATTTTTCGTGACATCGCCGAAGACCCGAACTGCTTTATCGACGCAGAAGGTCGCCGCACGTTCACCATGATGATGCGAGAGGGCATTGAAACGCATGCTCACACGGGCGAAATCATGGCGAAGCCTGAATGGATAGACCGTCGCCATTCGCACTTTTCAACCTGCATTCGCATGGTCGCGCCACGCAAGGTTAACAACCCCAACTACATGATGGACAAACCCCATCAGCGTGGTGGGATGCGCTTCAATCGACATGGCGAAGCCATTTCCTACTTCATTGAAGAAGGAGCCGATAACTTTGGCTCGCCCAAGAAATGGCGTGAAGTACCGAAGCGTTTACGCTCGGGGCGCATGGGGTTCTTGCATATCTTTGAGCCATCGGAAGGTGGGCAATGTCGTGGCGTGAATAAGTTCTTATCGTGTTTAGAGCAATTGAAGATGCTCGACACCTTACAGAACACCACGTTACAGCGAGCGATTGTCAACGCCATGTACGCCGCCAGTATCGAGTCAGAGCTTGGAACGGACCAAGCGATGGAGTACTTGTTCGGTGCGCAGCAAAATGGCGCGGTCGAAAAGATGCTAATGACCTACGGCGATTACTACGCCACCAACGAGGTCAAGTTCAACGGCGTCAAACTGCCTCACCTCATGCCAGGTGACAAAATCAACCTGCACAGCGCAGGGAATGCTGATAACGGATTCGCGGCCTTGGAGCAATCCATCATCCGCTACGTTGCGGCTGGATTGGGCGTGGATTACGCGCAGCTGTCGCGCAATTACGCGCAAATGTCTTACAGCACCATTCGTGCTTCGCACAACGATTCATGGCGTTACTTCATGGGTCGACGAAAAATCATTGCTAACCGATTCGCCAGCCAAATCTTCGCACTCATGTTCGAAGAAATGATCTTGCGTGGCTACATCAAGCTGCCAAGCAAAGCGCGATTCAACTTCTACGAACGCCGCAACGCTTGGACCAAGTGTGACTGGATTGGCTCTGGTCGACTGGCCATCGATGGATTGAAAGAAGTAAAAGAAGCCGTACTGCGTATCGACTCAGGTCTATCGACGTATGAGAAAGAGCTCGCGCTACTCGGTGAAGACTATCAAGAAATCTTTGATCAACAGTTGGCAGAGATGGAAGAGCGCAAATCGAAAGGTTTGCCACCGCCAAGCTGGATGAAGCTACAAGCGTTAGCACCGGATAACCCAAGCGAGAGTTCAAATGAATAATTTACAACACCTAATCAGCAACACATTCAACAGGCCGCTCGCCTTAGAAGCTGGTTACGCTCGGGTATTTTTCTCGGCGCTCAGCCAACGTCTCGGAAATGTGGTCCAGATAACCGACACCGAAGGGCAAATCCTGCGTGAGAACGACATGAAAAAAGTCGCTTCTGGCTTTTCTCGGACTCGTAGCAGTAACCGCAGCTATCAAGTCTCTCAGGGTATCGCCATCATTCCGATTGATGGTTCGCTGGTTCATAAGTATGGCCATATCAAACCCTACTCGGGGATGACAGGGTACGACGGCATTATGCACCGCTTGCGAGAAGCGGTCGCAGATCCCGAAGTCAAAGCCATTTTGCTGGATATGAACACACCAGGCGGCATGGTCGCAGGTTGTTTTGACTTGGCTGACAAAATCGCAGAGATGCGCAAAATCAAGCCTATCTGGTCCCTCGGTTACGACATGCACTGCAGTGCAGGCCAAATGATTGCGAGTGCGTGCTCAAGGCGCCTCATAACTCAAACGGGCATAGCAGGCTCGGTGGGCGTGATTATGGCGCACACCAACATCGAGAAGATGCTGGATCAGCAAGGCGTGGAAATCACCCTTGTGACGGCAGGTGACCATAAAGCCGATGGCAACCCTTACCAATCTCTACCGAAAGAGGTGCGAGAGAAATGGCAATCCGAAGCAGAGAGCACACGTCAAATGTTCGCAGGTAAAGCCGCCGAGTACATGGGCGTCGACATTAAAACCATTTTATCGACTGAGGCGCAGGTCTACGAAGGCCAAGCCGCAGTGGATGTTGGCTTCGCAAACGAAGTCGTCAACGGTCTTGATGCCGTTCAGATAATGGCTGAACAGTTCAAGAAACAACAAACCACCTTTGATATGGGAGCCGCTATGACGGTGCAAGCAGAACAACAACCAGTCGCAACGGGTGAGCAAGGCAATCCACAACAAGCCGCCGCTCCAGCGACTCCACAAACTCCAGCTGAAGAACAGCAATCCACTCCAGAACAGCCACAAGCGAGCGCGCAAAGTGATGAGTCCACGGACCCAGCCACAAAAGAGCGTGAACGCTGCATGGGCATTATTGGCCTAGAAGAAGCCAAAGGGCGTGAAGCGCTCGCGCAGCAACTTGCCAGTAATCCAAAGATTAGCGTCGATGAAGCCAAGGCCTTACTTGCTTCAGTACCAGTTAGTGCCACTGCGCAAAACGAGTCGGCATTAATGGCACTGGCCTCAGAGCACGGTGAGCCTCTTGGTGATGATGTTGGTTCCGGTAATGTCACCGAAGAACAAAAGAACATCAAAGCGCTAGCGTCTTCATACACACGCATTTAACAAGGAAACTCGCATGTTAGAACAAACAGAATACACACCAGATGAGCTGTTTATTAGCGCACCAGTCACGGCGCGAGCAACCATCAAAACGGGCGTATCTTTTCCTGCTCGAACCCCATTAATGGTCGACGCGACTGACGCCGCCACTTTGGTGGAATGGGACGGTACACCAGGTAAAGCCATCGCTATCTCGGCTCGTGATGTGACGAATACAGGCAGCGACCAAGAATCGACAGTTTACCTACAGGGTGGCTTTCGTATCGGTTTTGTGAACTGGCCAGATACGGTCACAACCAACAAGCAAAAACGCGCTGCTTTCCTTGGCAGTCCAGTTTTCGTAGACGACGAATACTAATTCGTCGTTTTCTTTGAATTCAGAAAAAAAAGAGCTTCTTATGCCTGATAATTACACCACTCGCGAACTGCTTGGAGCCATTCAAGAAGCAGGTATTCGTCGCGACAACTTCTTCATGCGCTTCTTCTTCCGTGAGATGTATACCTTCGATACGGAAAAAGTCGACCTCGACATGATCCCAAATAAAACCAAGATTGCAGCATTTTGCTCACCGATGATTGGTGCCGCAATAGACCGCAATCAAGGCTTTAAAACCTCAAGCTTTAAGCCTGCATACGTGAAGTCAAAACACGCAGTAACGGCAAACCAAAGCGTTAAGCGCCGACCAGGCGAGCCAATCACAGGCTCTATGTCGGCAGGTGATCGTCAAAACGCGATTGTGATGCAAAACCTCGATATCGAAGAGCAAGCGGTTCGTGACCGTGAAGAGCTGATGTGTGCCGAGATGGTGTACGACGGTAAAACCGTTATCGACAGCCCTTACATTGATAAGCCTTACGAAATTGATGCAGGCCGAAATGCGGACAACATGATCACGCTTCTTACGGCGGCTCAGTGGGCGAATCAAGACTTTGCTACCTACGACATCGTTGGTGACATTGAAACTTGGGCGGCGATTTCTGAAGGCCTGACGAATGTCATCATTACCGATCCTAAAACGTGGGCGTTGATGCGCAAATTCGAGAAGTTCAATGACGCGCTGGAAACTCGTCGTGGCTCTAACTCTCAGCTTGAAACCGCGCTAAAAGACTTAGGTGCAACGGTTAGCGTTAAAGGCAATCTTGGCGATGTCACCATCATCGTGGTGGATGAAGAGTACATCGACCGTGACGGCACAACGAAGAAAGTCCAACGCGACTTCACGTTGATTCTGGCGCATACCGAACTGCGCGGTGCGCGTCTGTACGGTCAAATCCAAGACTTATCCGCTCAGCGTGAAGGCTTTGATGAAGCCGAACGCTACGTGAAAGATTGGACGGAAAATGGCGATCCAGAAGTTCGCTATACCAAAACGGAAGCCGCCCCTGCGATGTACCTCATTGACGTTAACAAAGTTGTTGTCGTCAAAGTCGGTTAATTCTGACCACCACTAACGAAAATCAAAATGGGTCCACGGACCCATTTTTACTTTGGAGCCAATCATGAGCCGAAAAGAAAACCTGAAAAAACGTGTTGATGAGCTTTGCAAAGAGCTCGGTATTACTGAACCGCAATATTCAGACAAAACGACCGAAGCCCAGCTAAATAAAGTCATTGACGATTTGGAAGCCAAGTTACCAGACATGGACGAATCCGATGATGAAGCACAGTCGCAAACGCAAGGAAATGACGCTAACCATACTGCCAGTGATCAAAGCGAACAAACCGAGAGTCAAGCCAGCGAAAAATCGGAAGTGCTTATCGGTGCTGCGGTCGAATTACCCGACGATGCCACGGTTCTAGACGATGGTGAGCCGCCAGAAGTCAACGCCGATGAAAAAGGTAATGTGCAAGTTCTCGTGGATAAGCCGTTTCAGTGTTTGCAAGGCCAAAAGACGGTGCTGCTCAAACGTGGCGATAAGCCGTTTTTAGATGAAGAAACCGCGATGGAAGCGGTAGACGCAGGCTTGGCGTATTTCGTCGCGACGATGTAAGGCCGCTTATGTTTGATAACGAATTCGACCAGTTAATGGAAGAGGTGGATAACACGGTTTCTGAAGCGTTTGGTGTCTGGGTGAAAGTCAATGGTGGAGAACCTATCAAAGCCATTTATGACGAATCCCTAAACCAGTTTGACGCTATGGCAGGCATCGCTCGCAAGCTGACATTTAAGAAAGCAGACAATGTCAGACCGAAGAAGGGAACACCTATTGAGTTCGTTTCCTCGGGCAGAAAGCTCACTGTCACCAGCGGCCCTTATCCAGAAGACGGAAATATTGTGGTGATCTTATGAATAGCATTGATCGGGAATTGGCGGTAGCCGTTAAAAACCTTTCTTCATTACAAAGTAACGCGGTACCGAAAGCCAGTGCAATGGCGATTAACCGTGTGGCTGCTCGAGCTGTTTCTCGGTCAGTGAAAGACACCGCGAAAGCCGTTCGTATCAAGCAAAAAGTTATTCGCCCTCGCGCGTCGATAACAAAAAAGGCCACAGGGAAAATGCCAGTGGCTTTTGTCAGAGTGCGCAGGTTCGATGTTCCTGCCATCTCTATCGATACGGCTAGAACCCAAATTCGGCGCAAGCGAGGGCAATACCAAATCAGCCGAGTTAACCGAGGCCGAAATGGTCGCTACCAAAAGCGAGAGCTATCCGGTAACACCGCCATTGTTGTCGGTCGGCACCGCTTCGAGAACGCCTTCTTACAAAAGCTGAAGAACGGTCGTTGGCACATCATGCAACGTGTCTCGGATGCAAGGCATCCCATCAAAGTGTGCAAGGTGCCAATCGTGAATGAAATCACCAAAGCATTTAAAAAGCACAGCGATGAGTTGCTTCGAACGGACATGAAAAAAGAGCTGTCCAGCGCGATGAAGCAACAAATCCGCTTGGTTATTCGCAGAGAGGTTGGTCGTGGAAATTAACAACGCCATACGCAAACAAGTCGTAGCTGATTTGAAAGCAGGGTTAGTCGATGAGACTGGCGAGTCAATCATAGCAACGTTTTTTAATGGCAACCCCAGATACATCGCGGTTCCCGAATTTGAAGCTGAAGAGAATGATACGGACATCCCTGCCATTTCAGTCTCCCTTTCTGAAGGTCAATGCGTTGAAGAAGATTTTGAAGAAATTACATGGCGCTCTGATCTGACTATCAGAATCTACCTGGTTGCAGATAACAACACGGAGCAAGAGCTCGACGCATTAGGTGAAGAAGTTCGCAAGATCATCACCAAACACTACACCGCCAACGGTCTTCTCGGACTCTGTAATCGTCAATCGTTTGGATACGGACAAGACGAAGAACAGCCTTGGGGAACGCTGGACTTGGTATTTACTATTGAATACACCGAAGAGGTTTAATCATGTCGGACCCAACTCAAGCAATTAAAGGCGCTGGTACTACGTTCTGGCGCAAAAAAGACGACCAAGAACTGCTAACGACGGCAGATTATCTTGATGACGCCAAGTGGGACAAGGTAGGCGGTATCAAAGAGCTTCAGCCAGGTGAAATCACCGTGGAAGATGAAGAAGATAACTACCTAGACGATCCTGATGCGGACTGGGCAAAGACCACGCCAGGTCAAAAGTCAGCAGGCGAAACCAATTTAACGATCGTTTGGAAGCCAGGTGAACCTGGTCAACAACAACTTGTTGATGATGTCGAAAACGGAACGGTTACTGAGTATCGCTCAAAATACCCAAATGGGACGGTGGATGCCTATTCTGGCTACATCAACTCATTGGGTAAAGCGGTGACGATTAAAGAAAAGATCACTCGCTCAGTCAAATTCAAAAACGTTGGCAAGCCAAAACTCGCGGAAATGCTGATTGCTGAACAAGCCGCTGGCGCAGGAGCATAATAATGACACAGGTTTTTTTGAAGAAAAAAGAAGTGCCGATTGATGAACAGATGGTCACAATTACTCAGCTATCTGGTTTAGATCGACTGAATTACATGGATTATTGTGCAGAAATCCCAGAGCCAGAGAGTCCAAATAAACCACCAGAAGGGGCAACGCAAGAAGAACAAGAGCGTTATCTTCTTGAGCTTAAGAAGTATTCGAATGCATGGTTTAGACTCAACTTTATGGCTCAGGCACGTTTAGTCGCGTATGGATACCCTGGAGACTCTGATAATATTGATGAGCGTCATCAACAGATCATGTCCATAATGTCTCCACCACAGGTTGAAGCTCTTTATCGTGAAATCGCATTGTTCTCTGGGCTATCCATTCCAGGTCAAGAAGAAACGGCTCCATCAGATAATTCGGAAACCACCACTACCACTGAAACCGCTACGACTGAAGAAACCACCACTCAGGAACCCACCGACCCAAAAGTCTAATTCGGGATGAAATTGAGTTTGCCATGGACCTTGCCCGAGAGTTCGGGCAAGTCTGTTGGCGCACCTTGTTGGCTTCCATTAGCGGCGAAGCCGTTGTGGAGTGGCGTGAATACTTTTCAAAACACGGCTTCAAGCACCAGATGGACAATCTGCGCTTTGCCGTAACTTGTTCTTCAAACTGGAATGTCACGGCCATGGCCGCAGGGTGCAAGGACGAAAGCGTCCTCAGAAGCTACCATGACTTCCTGCCAACCTTAGAACATCCCGAAGAAGAATCGAAAGAATACACCGACGAAGAGCTGATGGCGTTGAGCGCATCGGCAGGAGGAGTTCGCCTTGAGTGCCCAGATAGCTGATTTTAATATCCGCTTCAATACTGAAACCGCCAAGTTTCAGAAAGATGTGGATTACGCCAAAAAGATGCTGCGTGGCTACACCAAAGAAGCCAAAGCGGCGAACGACTCAAACTTATCATTAAGCCGCTCTTTAGAGCAAACCGCAGACCGCGCCAAAAACGCAGGTCGCGGCGTGTTAGATGCTGCAGGTTATGTCTCGGCAGGCATTGGTGCCGTCACAGGTGCCACGGCTTACCTCATTACGCAGCAGGCGCAACAAGCGCGCGAAATCGAAAAGATGGCTACCGTTGCTCAGGTATCGGTCCAGCAAATTCAAGCCTTGGGATACGCCTCTGAGCAGTTCAATATCAGCGGCGAAAACATGGCCGAGATACTGAAGGACGTTAACGATAAGCTGGGCGACTTTACCGAAAATGAAGGTGGTGAATTTGCCGACTTCATGGAGAACATCGCGCCAACAGTTGGCCTGACCATTGAGAAGCTGCAAGAGCTGTCGGGTCCCGATGCGTTGATTGCCATCAAAACGGCGATGGACCAAGCCAACGTTCCAATGAAAAGCCAGATATTTTATCTGGAGAGTATCGCGAACGATGCCTCAGCCTTGATGCCATTGCTCGATAATCAAGGCAAAAAGCTCTTTGAGCTGACCAAAAAATACGACGATTTGAACGTATCCATGTCGGAATATGACATTGAGAAGTTCAAAGAGATGGACCAAAAGCTCAAAGATACTGGGCTTAAGTTGCAGCGCTCTTTTGCTAATGCCGTGCTTGGAGCCAGTGATCAGATTGATTGGTTCAGCGATAAGCTAGCTTACTCAATCGACTATTGGGGAACACTGTTTGATAGTTGGTCAGACACACCAAGAACGGTCGATGGGCTAAGCCAAAAGCTGTCAGAATTAAGGTCAGAGAGAAAAGAGCTTAGTGACGAGTTAAAAGAGGTAAACCGTACCTTTAAAGAGTACGAAGGTATTGATGTTGACAGCTTACTGCCTATAAACCCTCTTGGTCGTAGTGAAAACGAGCTATTCAACCTCAACTCTGATTTTGGACGATTAACAAAGCAACTTGATGAGCTCGATGCCGAGATAGCGCGTCAGCAAAAACGCTACAACATCATGCGAACTGGCATGAACTATGACACGCCGCAACCAGGTTTAAAACCTGAAGGCGACACGCCAGACAGAGTATTACCGAAAGACACCGCAGGTTTAGAAAGTAAGCAGTCTTCTGGCGCATCGCGCCTAGCGTCGCTCGATATGCAGTACGCAAGTGAGCGTGAAAAACTCATGTTAGCGCATGAGCAACGCTTGCGTGACATCGAAGAAATGCAGGTGTCTGAGCAAGAGTTGAAGCGTCGTGGCTTTGATACTTTGGAAGCGTTAAAAACCGAGTACAGCGATCGCGAGAAAGAGTTCTTTAGAACCTCACAAGCCGAGTTTGAAGCAGAGCAAGAAGCGGCGCTGCAACGTTCTGTCGATGCATTCGCTCGCAGTGAAAACGCCAAAACCGAAAAGGCAAAAGTCGAAGCTGAAAAACGGGCGTATCGTGAAGAGCGCTTGATGCAAGAACGCGTTCGAGGCATGAGCAACTTCCTCGGTCAAATCTCTCAGCTACAAAACAGTGAAAACAAAAACGCCGCTCGTATTGGTAAAACCGCAGCGCGTTTCCAAATCATGCTTAACGCTTACGAATCAGCGTCAGCGGCATACAAATCTCTGGTTGGTATTCCTTATGTCGGTCCTGGTCTTGCTGCGGCAGCGGCAGGTACGGCGATGGGCTTTGGTATCTCCATGGCCAGCAAAGTCGATTCAGTCTCGAACATGGCGCACAACGGGATATCCGAAGTGCCGATGTTGGGTGGCCGAATGGAATCCGACTGGACGCTGAAAGCTGGTGAGCGCGTTTACACCAATGAGTCCGCGAACCGAATCGACCAAATGTATAGCGCCATCATGGCCATGCAGCGTCAGAAGTTCGCGATGAATGATCCAAGCCTTGCTTCGGCCAAGGCAGGGTTGGCCGTTGGAGGTCGTAACGTGGTGAACATTTACGGCGCACCAGAGGGAGCGAAAGTGAGAGAGCGCCAAGGTGACAATGGTGAAAACATCACCGATGTCTTTTTGGAAGACCTCGATTCTGACGGACCAATGTCTCAAGGGATCGCGCAGCGCTTTGACCTCAAGCCAGTGGGAGTATAAGCACTCATGACAATGATGTACCCAAGCTACCTGCCACATCCTCAGTTTCCCGACAAAATCGAACAGATGTCCAATCGTATTTCCACGGAAATGTCGACAGGGCGTACTCGTGACCGTCGTCGGCATGTCATCGTGCCAACGTTCCAAACCTTGGTATTTAGGATGCCAAAGGACAAAGCATCGGCGTTTCTTGGCTGGGTAGAGCATGCACTTAGTGGTGGCATTCGTTGGTTTACCTTAAACCAGCGCACCGAGCTGGGCGTAGTTCCCCTACAAATCAAAATGAAACACCACCCACTCAAAGACGCCAAGCAAAAAGGTGGCAAGTTTTACTACACCGTGAAATGTGAAATTCGCCAATACCCAATTCAAAGCGAAGAAATCACCGTAGGCCAAATGTTAGCACCACACACTCTCGAGGAGCTTGTGGAAGGTGCTGACATGAGCCGCTATTACACAGAGAGCTGGAAGCAATGACAGAGAGCAATAACTTTTTTGAGTTAACGGAAAGGCAACGGAAGAACGTTGACTGGCTAAATCAGGTGTTAAAAGGCTCTGAAAGCGAGTCGGTTTATATTGATGAGGTTTTAAAGCCAACCATCAGTCGAGATATTGCGGAGAGATTCCTAGATTTAACGTTATCTCAACGAATGGGACTCGTTTCTTTTAACTCGCACGCTAATCTATTGGCATACACTCCCGACCCTGAGCATGTTAACTCTTCATTTAAAGTAACTAATGACCCTGACAAGTCTAAAAATGGCTATTACCACTGGTCAGGTTCGGGGTATGAAAAAGATGCAGAACTGGTATCACGATTTATTGATGAGAGCAATAGCAGTGAGGGTGTAAGCGGTGCAGCGGTTGCGGACTATGCAAAGGGTGCGACCAGCTTTAAAAACATTACCGGACCATTGATTGATAACTCATTAATTAATGCAACAAATGGTGTAGCCACAAGCAATGAAAATTATAAGCGAACCGATTTTATCCCAACCGAAGAAGGGGCATTACTGACGTATATTGGTGCGTGTAAAGGTATGACGGGTTTTTGCTTTTACGATGAAGATAAAAACTATCTCCCTGAAGGCGCTTTTTATGCCGATCTAGACCCAGAAATAACAGTTCTTGAGCGAAAGACTGTCGTAGCCCCAACTGGCGCAAAGTATTACCGAGCTTGCTTTGATAAGCGAGAATTAAATACGGCTAATGCGGCAATCATGCTTATGTCCGTTCCTTTGCAGTCACTCACTAGCGATGGCGGTGTTGACGTTAAAAAAGCAGTGACGTTTAGTGATTACGTTAGGAATAACGAGTCTATTAACCTTGTCGACTTGAATGTGAAAAAAGAGAATGTAGCGATTGTTGCTGCGAATGGTCTTGAAGCAAGCAATCATGAATACGATTCAACCGACTTTATTGAAATCGACTCCTATCCGTGGAACGCTATTTACGAAGGGTATTTTTTTAACCAGACGGGGATAGTCGGTTACGACAAGGATAAAAACTTTGTAGAAACAATAGCAACTGGTGGCTCTGGTGGCGTTGACTTCCTAAAAATAAAGATCACAAACGAGGAAATAAAATATATTCGTGCGTGCTCTAAAAAGTCAGAAACTCCAGTATTTAAGATAAATAAAACCAGTTCGGATTTGATGTTTGGTCGCTTTTTTGAAAATAAAGAGTTAATCACAACAGACAATGTTGTTAATGATGAAATGATTGATGCCTCGAATGGCAACTCTGCGAAAAACGACACGTATGATCGAACGGATTTTATCCCAGTAAGTTCAGATAAGGTTTACCGATGGACGGGGTATGTGACCATCCAAACTGGTCTTGTGGGTTATGACGAAAACTTTCAATATGTCGATGCTATATTATGGCCACTCCGAGATGGATTTACTGGTCCAGTTGAAGAGTGTACTTTCCGACCAACGGAACAGATGAAATACGTTCGTTCATGTACTAAAAAGTCATTGGCCACCAAATCGCACAGCATTAAGGTTTTTCAGCCGCGACTTGATGAAAAGATAGAAGAAAGGGTTAAATCAAGTGAGGTTGAGCTTGCAAAGCAGAGTTATATAGACCTAGCTAAGCGAGCAGTCGTGACTGACGGAGAAGGCATTAATACGAGTAATGGTGCCACTTACAAGAATGAAGGCTGTTTCCGAACCGATTACATCCCCGTCACACCGAATGAAAAAGTAGAGTTTAAGGGCCGAACTATTTCACTGACTGGCATCGCTGGTTACGATAAAGATAAGCAGTATGTACAGGCCATTTCCTCCAGTGAGGAAACGCTCCATAAGATATACACGATACCTGAGAATGTCTTTTATATTCGAGCGACCTCCTACTATGGTTATCCTCTTTCACTTGAGTCATCGATCATCTCGCCAGAGTTAGATCCGAAAACAGATAGTGATGTTATCGTTAACTTTGTGAGTTCAACGCGCTTTGACGTGCTATCAAAGTGTCCCGACGGCTCTTATGTTACCCATCAGTTCTCCTGGGTAGATAGACCTCAGTTTACTGACCGAGGTTGGTATAGTCCTTCGATTTATCATAATAGTAAGCTATTAGCCCAGGGAAACATCAATATGATCCACATTATGCGGTTGGATGGGGCGGACGATAATATCTATGTGGGTTTAATGCATGGCTGTGAGATGGAGTTATATACGCAATTTTTCTTAGATGGTAAACGCTTCGACCCTAAAAAAGACACAGGAAGCCTCTACGGCACAGAGTTTAGAGTGCAGATGCTCTCAGAGTTCTACACGCCAGACAGGCAAGCAAGTGTCGATTTGGGCACTGAATACACCGTCGCTAAATTACCATTGGAGAAACGCGCACAAAGGTTCTCAGACTTTAAAATAAGCGCAAACAATGTGATACATCGCTATCACAAGCTAAAGGTTTTGGTCGACAACGCAAAATTCAGTGATATTTATGGCGCCATGCAACAGACCAACCCACCAGTAATGAATGGCACTATCACCACAAATGATAAAGATGGTTTGCGAAATTATTTCCCTAGCGCCCCCGAGCAGCCAGAGCCATTACCACCGGCAACTATTACGATGAATGGTTCTACATACGGTGACAAAAATTCATTTGCAACGACTGTATCTGCAGAAGGCGAAGATGATGATTACACGTATCTTATGAGTACCACCTCGGAAAATGCAGACAGCTCGCAGCGTTGGAAATGCCATCTTCGTGCGTGGTTGACGAGAAGTAATGCGCACAAGTTTTATTTTCAGCCAGTTATCACAACAACAATCACAAACGCATACCCAGAATATCCTACAGATATTTTTAATACTGGAGATGTGATTGAAGTTAAATCAGAAACAAGGTTGATGGTCAGCAAAAAATGAAATCCATAGAGGTCTACTATGCCTCTGCTCCTGTCGATAAAATCCCCATCCACACCATAGAAATCAAAAATGAAGATGCGTATCAGAAAGGCGAGCCGGAATCGGTCATTCGTCTGGCTGACGGTTTCTATCATCTTGAAGTCGACGGTGTGGAAGGCATTTATCTTGGGTTAGAAACAGGGGTAGAGACTTTCTTTCGAGCGTCGGCGTTCGGGGTGTCATTGCCGGGTAAAAGCGTCAAAGGGAAACAGAACCTGCAATTCCAGATTGATAACGTGACGGGCGAGGCCCGTCGCTTTATTGATAAAGCCATGGAAGATGGCAGCAAAGTGACCATCACGTATCGCTTTTACTTGTATCCCCATGTCTCGGCACCTGCCGAGCCACCCCTCACGCTGACGGCGGTCAGTGAAAAAGACAACATCCAAACCGTTGGCGTTGTCGCGTCGTTTCATGACTTGGTGAACCGAGCATGGCCAAAGCGCCGCTACACGCCAACAATCACCAAAGGACTCAAGTACCAGGGGAACTAATGACTTTAAATGAGTTAATGGCGGTGCCTTATCTTGACCATGGTCGTGACGAGCATGGTCTGGATTGTTGGGGTTTTGTTCGTTTGGTTCGCCACCATCATCACGGCTTACCCCTATTGGATAGCTTTGGGACCGTGGACCCAGACGACAAAGCAGGCATGACCGACGCCTATCACCAATTGGTGGGTGGTTATGTTGAAACCGCCCCGATAGACGGCGCAATCGCATGTCACCTGATTGAAGATACTTTGGTGCATGTGGGTGTCGTGGTGAATGA
The DNA here is from genome assembly GCF_033340275.1 of Vibrio sp. 1402. Classification (NCBI taxonomy): domain Bacteria; kingdom Pseudomonadati; phylum Pseudomonadota; class Gammaproteobacteria; order Vibrionales; family Vibrionaceae; genus Vibrio; species Vibrio sp. 1402. The sequence goes on along the minus strand of NZ_JAWOWE010000004.1, from coordinate 198,827 downwards.
AAACGGGCTTAAAGTGGCTCAAACAGGGCGAAAAATGGGCCGACCTTGGCTCTGTAGCCTGTCTGATTTTGAGCGTATGTCACTAATTACTAGGTACTACATCGAACATGACTGTACTAGCGGTTTATCCCAACAAGCTCAATCGCAGTAAGTGCGAGTTTACCCCAATCAAACCTGGGCAAACGCTCAATGATTGGATGGCTGCGAACATCAAAGGTTACTACGTATCAGAAACGCCGCCGTTTTCTTATTTCGTGAATAAAAAACAGCGCATTTCCTCAGATTGGTTTGATTATATTTGGCAAGACGGTGACTTAGTGGAATTGGTTGCCGAGCCGAAAGACCCTGCAAGTATCGCTTATGCGGTGATCGCAGTGGTGGCGGCTGGCGCTGCCATCTACGCCATGAACCAAATTCCTGACAACTTCCAGAAAACCATGCCAGAAGGCAGTCCGATTTATGAAGCCAACGCACAAGGCAACCGAGTGCGATTGATGGGGGTAATCCCTGAGCTGTTTGGACGCCACAAAACCTTCCCTGACATCATCAGTGAGCCGCATTGGTATTTCTCAGAAGATGAAGAGTACCTGCTCATGATGACCGCCATTGGCAATGGCGAGTTTGAGCTTACGGGCGACGACATTACCATCAGTGACACGCCAGTGTCGAAATACGCAGGGGACATCAGTTATCAGGTGTTTGCGCCAGGGGAGGACGTGACCAGCCACCCAGCGCACGAAAACATTTACACCTCACGCGAGGTCGGTTCGACGTCTTCCACGGCAGGGATCGAGCTAGAAGGGCCGATTAACTCCATCACTCCGAGGCAAGTCAATGTGGTGGACGATACGCTCGGCGTGGTGAGCGATGTGGATGGGCTCGCCACAGAATACTGGCCTGTTGAATGGGAAGCTGGCCACATCATCAAAATATCCGGCTCGCCTGGTATTCGTGAGATCACCGAAACAAGCGGTGATGGTGGCTGGCGAAACGAAGATGGAGCAGACATTCTTAACTTTTGGTCGCGTGACCCTGATTTGCATAACTGCAAACAAGGCGATTATGTTGAATACCCGACCAACTATTACGTCCCACATGAAGCCGACCCCGTGGTGGAATATTCCGTGGGCATGGTGGACATTAAGCAGACGTTCGAGGTTTATGGCGAGACGTTCTATGCACTGCGCATCCTTAATGGTGAGGGCTACTGGATAACGGTCGACACCGTACCGTCAGAAACGCGCCATCATCCCATCAAGTTTCACGGCACGGACGATGGCCGCTATATCATCCGTGAAGCGAACAACCCGAAAGGCCGAGTCGATAGGCTTTATCCCGAAGGGACGAAAGCACAGGTGTGGTGGGATGTTTTCACGCATCAAGGCGAGAACAAAGGGTGGACGCTTGAAACCGAAGTGGCGCTGCCTGGTAAACCTGCAGGTCCACACTTTGCCTGCCCAGCTTCAGAGGTGGCCGATAAGATTTACATCGACTTCAAACACCCTGACGGCCTTGGATACGTGAACAAGAACGGCGACACCAACGCGCTCACTGTCGAGGCCATGATTGAATGGCGCGGAGAGGGAGAAACCGAGTGGAACCAAGTCAAGTACGAGCGCCGAGACGGCACTCGCGATCAGCTTGCGGAAACTATCGAAATAGACTTAGGTCGTAAAGTTCGTCCTGAAGTGCGCGTGTATCGCATCACCAACGACAATAAAGACCTCAAGTATTTGGATCGCATCGAGTACCGTCGATTGAAAGCGCGACTTGACAGCAACACCAAGTATGACGACTTCACCACCATTGCCTTCAAAATCCGTGGCAGTAACTCGCTCTCGCGAAGCGCGGAGAATAAGCTGGGCGTGGTGCCAACTCGTAAGCTGCAAATTCCAGATGGGTTAGGAGGTTGGACGCAAGAGCTTTACCCGACCCGAGACATAGCACCGGCTATCCGCTACATCATTCTTGATAGTGGATTGAGTGATGTTCACATCGGTCATTACGAGCTGCTGCGTTTGCATGAGGTTTGGAAGGCCAGAGGGGATACGTTCGACGCAGTATTCACCGACAGCAGCACCTTGTTCGAGGTATTGAAGAAAGTCTTGCTCGTCGGTTATTCCGAGCCAACGCTCAAATACGGTCAAATCATTCCGGTACGGGATGAGCCAAGAACCACTTTTGACTTTCAGTACCAACCGGACAACATGCTCGGTAAAGGCTTGGAGCGCTCAGGCAGCTTTATCCGCGAAGAAGAGCCCGACGGTGTGGAGGTGGAATACTTCTCCACTCTGACATGGAAACCGGAAACCATAATGTGCTTGCTGCCTGGTGACCTCGGAATCAAACCGGAGAAAGTCAGAGCGTTTGGAGTGACCGACCCAACTAAAGCGTGGCAATTTGGTATGCGAGTGCGACGTAAGAAGCGCTACCGACGCTTTCAGTATTCATTCCAAACCGAGATGGATGCCTTTAACTCTAACTACCTCGATTACGTTGCTTTGGGTGACGATGTGCCAGGTTACGCGCAAAGCGGCAGGTTAGAAGGGTTTAGCATTCAGAACGGCAAGACGCACCTATGGCTGGACTTGCCACTGGAATGGGAAAGCGGCGTGCATCACATTACCGTCCGAAAACCCGACGGTAGGGCATCAGGGCCGCATGTTTGCACCAAAGGGAGTCATCCTAACGAAGTCATCATCACCAGTAACTTGGGCTTTACGCCCTCACTCGACGGTGAAATGGAACCACCATTGTGGCTGTTTGGGCCTGCGGATAAGTGGTGTTATCCAGCGCTCATTAACGATGTGACGCCACAAGGCACTGAGAAGTGCAGCGTTAAGGCGGTGAACTATGATGTGCGCGTGTATGAGGATGATGAAAACGAACCAGACGAACAGGGGTACCCAAAAGTGGCTTAAAGAAGCGCCCTAAATTCGTAATAGTTCTTCTATTAGCTTTGCTAGTTTTGACTAATGAGCTCTAGCCGAAATCAACATCATACTTTTTGAGTTGCTCAAGGTAGCCTAAGCGCATAGGTAAATACAGAGTATTTTCTTCTTCGGAAGTTGGTTGAAGATTAAATGGCAGACAGCTGTGAATTAAAGAATTGTACATAAGTCCCTTATGTAATTAATATGTTCGTCAATTTGTGACAGTTTTAACCTAAGCACAAAAACGGGTTTAACTCATTGACCGAGTTAGCTTATTAAGGGGAGCATTATTCTTTTTGAAGAGTTAAAAAGAAAATGGAAAAGGTTATTTTAGGTAAGTCTCCCGTTCTGAAGCTCCCTTTAAGGCCAAAGAACCCGTCAGGATTGGAGATGGCGATATATAGATTTCAGGTTAAAGCGTACAAGCATTACCACAAGATAAAGGATCTAGATAAAACCTCGCCTAAAGAGGTTAAAGAAGCAGAGGAAACAATTGCTCATTTGAATAGAGAACGAGCCAAGATTAATGCGCATGCACAGTTGCAAGAGCAGTTGCTTGCAGATTTGGAAGCGTATCGAGATGATAACAAAGGTAAATCTAGTCCTGAGCTGGGGATGGAAAATCACCATCCTACAAATCGCTTGGTAAGTAACTTGTATGCTGTTTCAGAGCCGCAACCATCCCCAAATCATGCGGCGCATCATATCGTTATGGGTAATGGTCGAGTTAGGGCCATGACTGACGCTCGGTTGCAAATGTTCATATTTGGGATAGGCATTAACGACTCTATGAATGGTATTTGGCTACCACGTTCTACCGCCTACAAGGGGCATTACACTACACCAAATTCACCGACGCATTCGCGCATACATGGCAACAATTATCAGAGATGGGTTGGTAGATTGGCCGATATTCGTCACAATGAAAGCGCATTTAGATCTAGACTTGTGAGAATCAAATCTCAGTTAAAGGATGGTTCTTACCCTCCCCAAATCCTTATGAAGAAAGACCCAACTTGGAACCCACCTGAATGAGTATATACCAAATAAGAAATCTCAATCGTTACTTTAAAGTTCTTGAGCATGACCCGTTCCAAAGGGCTATGGCTGCGGGCGATGGAGCTCTGTTGGATAGGCTTTTTAATGAGCCAGTAAGAGCACTAGGGCTGGCCGACGTTTGGGTAGAAGAGAGTGTTAAATTTACCGCTCACTACAAAACGTCTGTAAAGATTCCAGACATATCCGTATGGGGATCATGGTTGGTACTAACGCCTCGAGCGGTTGAAGTGTTGAGGCCATACATTGAAACAGATGGTGAATTTTTACCTATCGTGATAGATGGTGAGAAGTTTCAGGTTTTCAATGTCATGAGCTTCGGCGAAGAAGACAAGGAACACACGAAACACGAATACATTGATGGCCATCCGGCAGGATTGGAAATGCTCAAGTTCGTCGAGTCTAGTGTTACAGATAAGTACGTTTTTAAGTCGTTTATGCAAGGGTGTAACTTGCTGTATTGCGATGACAAGCTAAAGAACTTGTGTAATGAACATGACTTGCGTGGTGTTGAATTCGATTTAGATCTACTGGATGTATTTGACTATTAATCAGCTGTTTTAGATGTAACTAAACTTATCAGCGCATCAAATCGCTTTGTGCTTAGTTTGAACGCTGATAAGTACCCTTAGTAACTTCACATTGTTCTGAGGTAAAGTTAGTTTTAGTGACTCAGACTCGATCTTACACATTCGCGGGTTAGCCACGACTAGATCATATAGTCGGCTTGCTGGAGTCAAAACTCACAATTGGACATGGATGTGTTTGAAAGTTCTTCACTACGTCTGAAAGAACTACATCCCGAAAACTTGCCAGAGGAGTGGGAACAGTACCCTTTCATCAAACCACTTAGCGATACAGAAACGATGCTTTGTTGAGTTATGACTATGATGATTTGATTGTCCCATCGTGCGCTATCAATACCTAACTTACTTTGTCGTTACACAACGAAGTCTGCCTTTCCCTGTATGCAAACATCGTGATCAATCCAGAAAAGAAGCAAACAGGAAAAACTATGTTGGACACCCTGCACCAGAGTACTCGAATAGAATGTTCACGGCTTAGTCATCGGTCTTTACTTACCTTTGTATGCTCAGAAACCCTGTGACGTGAAATTGAGGCTTTTATCAAGGCGGAGCGGTATAAACTTGGAGCTGCTTCCATTTTCTACAATTTGTGATGCATATGCGCTCTATGGATATTCACAAGATCTACAATTTTGAGAAATCAAATCTACATAGGTGGCTGATCATGAAATACTTGGTTTACACAACCCTAGTGGCACAATTGATGGGTTGCAGTGCCACTCTAAAGACCACTTCAACTGGTACTGACGCCATTCCATCTGGTACTCCAATCCCGTTACCAGGTTCACTGTTGCAGGTGACACAAACGTATACGCTAACAGGGTGCAAGCAAGAAGCCCCAAACCAAACTCCTCAAATAACCTTTGACTCGGAGATTGACGTTGTTCCATTATTTTTCCCAGCTCAGTATGTACACGTTGACCCCAAAGAAGCCTCAAGGTTTAACAACATGATGGCTGTTACCGCTGAATACCATAATAACGGACTCACTAAGAGCTTTTCTGTAAAAGGAGAAGACAAGACTGTTGATATCGCAGCGTCCACAATAAAAGGTGCGATCAACATTGTACTCGCATCCCAAGGCATCCCCCTAATCGAGATACCTAAGGCAGAAGGCTACGTCCCCTCAAAATCACCAGAGGTCAAGTGTAAACACTCTGATAGCAGCAAGGCGCCAGTGCTAACCGACACAACGATTTTGCAGTTTAAGGAGATTGCAGGGGCGAAACATGACTTCACTCCAATGGATAGCTCACAGTTCCAGCAATGGTTTGAAGGTGATATTAGCACCATAAAAGGGATAAACTTGCCTAATCAGAAAGACGCTGCTTTCACAGTGGAACTGTTGGCTTTAGGAGGGGCGCCGAACCAAGACGGAGATTATCCATACAATGCACAGCTTAAGGGTATCACAAAGACCTCAAATAGCATGCCGCAAGGCGTACCTATCGCTATGCCAGGCGCGGGACTATTAACTGTAACATCTAGCGACGGCAAGGTGACGAGATCTGAAATGATATCGCTACCAGAACTTGGCCATATTTCATTCATTGGTTATAGCACAAGAATAGGCAAGGATAATGAACTCAACATCTTGTCCTCCGAGCATGGAACCATTACCAAAATTGAATACAAGGAAACGAAAAACGAGGTATCAAAAGGCATAGACGATATAAGCCAAGCGATAGCTTCCTACGAAAGTGCTAAGACTGCTCAAGATGCCACCGAAGAAACAAAAGCACAAGAGCAATCTAGTAAGCTTATAACCGCCAAAGTACTGGCAATATCGATGAGTTATGGGATAAAGCAACAGCATAACCTCACTGACACGGAGGCGGCATCGAGAGTGGGTATACTGACGAGTGCGCTCAGCAAGATTGACCTAAATAATCCACAACAACTTGAGTCCATTAAAAGTGCAAACAACATAATTGCCAGCAATGACACATTGAGTAAAGCACTATCAAATCTCTAATTGCGTCTCCCCGGACTGGCCTAGGGCGAAATGTTGAGACTTACTGACTCATACTCGCCTTACATATATTGTGAAGAGTCGCGACTAACTTGTACAGACTATCGTGACTCATTATTGGACATAAATGTGCTAGCTGTTCTACGTGGGCTCGCTGAACTGAGATTAGTACAGTTTATTACTGCTGGCTTCTATGATTAAAGTTGCTCTATACCAAGTGAAACCCAATTATCGATAGTTTTACCATTTTCTTGAACTTCTCGCATTTCATATCGCTCAACCCAAGTCCCCTTAAGTTGCACTTCTTGTTCGAGTATAAGTTGATGCTTACCAAAGATTTTTTTTACCGTCCCTTTCGGAAACTTGATCAGTTCAATCGGAACGTAAATGGTTATAGCAGAATCGTAATAGCTCTTGGTTTTTTTCCAGAACTTTAACTTCTCGCGCAACCTTATTAATCCTTGTTTATAATCTTTTGAATCTTCAGGTCTACCGTAATGCCCCCATGTAACCTTCGTGGGATGATCCATCTTTTTAACAAACTCACGACCTAGTTTAGTTTTCCCTAGGAAACCAGAAGATTTGTCAGGGTACGGTGTTAACACGCCCGAATTTATCTTTTGATTCAAGACTTCGCTGCTAGCTTTGTGAGTAAAAGCCACATACTCGTGTTTCTGAAAACCCTTCATGAACCTAGAATTGTCTATTGAAGATCCAATATCTAATCCAATCCAAAGCAGCGGATATATCAGTATTAGTGACGCAATCAAAATGTAATCATCGTATAATACTGAAATCCAATTTGTATAACTCATCATTAAAGACACAGTTAAAAACTGGACAGGACTTATTAGAAATCCGATTAGTTTTGCTGCATTTCGATTGATGAAAGATGGTTCTTGTTTTGTGCGTATGTCTTGTGCTTTTTTTAGATCTGTAATCATAAATCTGTCAGTTTTTAGAGCCAATACCTTTCAGCATTTGCATAGAGGCTCTTGACCATCAAGCCTAAGTAAATGACGATGGCTGTTAGAAAAGCTTTATTTATATAGTAGAGTACTTTTCAATACAAGTTACTTGCCTTTTTTAGATAGTAAATACCCCCATATAATCAAAAGCTTGATGTGTTGAATTGATTTTGCAATTCGTATCGTGAGCATCTCGTATCTGACGGATATTGAAACTGACCTCCTCAGAAGCATTAATGGAAAGCTCTAGCTCAGATTTAAGATTTTGCTTAACCATAAAATCAAGAATACAGATAGACTATTCATAAGTTTTTTTGATCAATGGTGAGGGAAGACAAACTCACGTTGAGGCAGAACCGATTTAGGGCAACCTGTCAGATATAGTCACATCGAGATAAAGAAACTGACAGATTGCATTCAGACTAATTCAAGTTAGTTGATAAATGGGGCAAATTTGGGGCAATAATGGGGCGAGTTAAGCATACATTTTTAAATGTTTAGGATTTCTTTTGGTCATCTATGAAATGACTAGGAGAACCTTCATGTAGAGTTGGGCTTCTTAATTTATTGATTTTTATTGATTTATTTTCAATCCACCAATGACAGATCATTTTTGTGGTTGACATGATGAACTGCAGTATATATTTGCGTGGTTTTTACATCAGTATGCCCTAATTGTTCCTGAACAGTTCTAATGTCTGCGCCAGATTCCAATAAGTGCGTGGCAAAACTGTGTCTTAGTGTGTGGCAAGTTACAGTTTTCTCAATGCTTGCGTCGCTTGCCGCGCGCTTTACTGCTCTTTGTATTGCGCTTTCATTGATATGATGCCTTCTCAATTCACCAGTATCTCGATCTACGCTTAACTTTGTTGATGGAAACAAAAAGTGCCAGTTAAAATCTAGCTCCGCTTTTGGGTATTTACGTCGTAAACCTTCAGAGATGTATACGCCCGCATAACCAGGCATGTGTCTATCTTTAAAGTAATAGTTTCTTGCTAAATTAACTTGAGCTTTAAGTGGTTCATGCAGTTCTTTGGCTAATGTGACTGTACGATTTTTACCTCCTTTTCCTTGCCAAACGCGAACTGCACCATAATCATAATCGATGTCTTGAACTCGTAAGCGTAAACATTCCATCACTCGAAGCCCTGAGCCGTAAAGCAGCTGAATATGGAGTCTATACCTCGGGTCGATATGCTGAACGAATCTTCGGATCTCCTCCCTGGTTAACACAACGGGAAGTTTCTTTTCGGTCAAGGATTTCTGAAATCTCATATCAAGTGATAGTGGGGTTTTGAAATAATCACGATATAAAAATGATATTGAGTTCAGCGCCAAAGCTTGCGTTTTTACCGCAACTTTTTCTTCTACCGCTAAGTAACTCAGAAATTGAATGACATCATCTTCTGCTAGTGTTGATGGGTGTGCAAGCTGGTGAAAAGTGATAAAGCGTTTTATCCAAAATAGATAACTTTCGATAGTTTTATTCGCATAATGACGAGTAAGCATGTGCTCTTTTACACTAAGTAAAAACTGACTTTTCATGATAAATTAACCTGTTTATTTATACAGATCCGTTAATGTATCACCACTTTTGAAATTAGCGTGCTGTGCGCCGCCTAATTGCGCGCGCTACCACACATATTCATACTGTTTTTCTATTTGTTTCATATATATAAGTGCTACGATTGATAGCGCTTTTGATAAGAAAGAAGGCGATAGTCTGCCAGAAAAACGGCAAATCGCCGTATAGAAAGCGTTATGTGTTTTGAAGAAAATTTGAATCTCGAGGAAGTATGTTTTTATTTGTATTGGGGGCTATTGTAGGCTTTTTTGCTGCAATGGTTGTTTTGTCCTCTATTTTGATTACAGGTGTTACCTTTGATATGGCTGTTTGGACAAACATCATCATTGCAATTGGTACAGCAGTAGCGGCGTTTATCCACTATGACTCAGTTAAAAAACAGCGGAAAGACAGAATTTGGGAAATTAATAAAAATGTCCTTTTGGAGTTACTGGACTTGGTATCACAAGCAATTGAAGAAACGGAGTTTTCTTTAGATCCACAATATGCGCATGAGGTAAATCATCAGCCAAACACTAAGGTGTGGGGTAAGTTAAAATCACAAACTAACCTCGCTCTAAATGTTTATGGTCCACTCATGAGTAAAGAGCTAGTTGGTCATATCGAAACTTCTAAAAAGTTAGACGAGCAAATTCATGATGAGGTTTTCTTTGCTGACCTAGACCACCAAGATGCCTATGAAAGGTCACTAGAAAACAGGCAAGCTTTACAGTTACAACTTAAAAAGTTTATTTCTGAGATGTCGGGAGTACACACATAACAAACTGTTCAAGAGTGATTCGCAACGCTTGGCATTTTTGCTATGCGTTGCGTTTTGTGTTTAAGGTGGCATGCTGGAGCTTCGGTACTGCGTTGCTCACACCTTAACAGAGCGTTATTTCCGCAACGGATCTCTCAGGCTGAATGTACGTGATTGTAGCCTAAGAGTGAAAGTGGCGGGGTAATAGGGTGGAAAAGCGGCGAAAAGGGCGAATATTGGTCATTTCCATGCTAGCCTTAAAGCGCTTTAAGCGCACCTTAATATGGCGCAGCAATTAAAGAGTGAATATGGCGCAGCAATTAAAGAGTGACGCTAAAGCGATTTAAGGTAGTGAGCTGCCAAATACTTCGGCTTCGATTTTTGCCTGCATGCCGAAAATTTCTCGTCATATCAAAAGATTAGGCGTAAACATAGCCGACTTTAGTTGCGGAATAACAAGACGTTCAAGGCGATTCGAAACGCATTGGGGTTTTAGTGCCCAAATAGGCACGGATTTATCAGAGTTTATTTTAGGTTAGGGTGCATGTGCGTCTCTCACACCTTAACTGCGCGTTAGTCGCCAGAAAAAGCTAGCGGTCAAAATCATGTTTCTAAGCTCAAAACTTGGCTACTGGTTGTTTGATTCATAGCTCCATCTTCGACGGTCAAAGCTCAGTTTCATCGGTTCTGAATCAATGCATTGCTAATTTCCAAGCGGTTGTTTCGTTCTTTGGTGGTGATAGAGCGGGGCAATCGAAAATCTGTTTTTGGTTGCAACTCCGCTCGGTGAGTTTGTTGGTTTAAAAGCTTATTTACTTGCTGAAAGGACGTTTTCTCTGGTGTGGTAAGTTCCACGTGGTTTCAGTGACTTTGTTGAAATTCCGCACTGTGAGATTGGCTTTCCAAAAGTGTTTTTTGGTGTTGTCAGTCCGTTTTCTACGGCGTTGTTTGTTCCAAGTGGTTTCATTGAGTAGCCGCTTTGAGACTACGCCTGACGCAAGTGCATCGAAGCACATAAAGTTTGTTGTTCGCAAAGTTTATTTAGTTCGGCTTAAAATTGTCGCTCGGTGCCTCGCGACTAACAAACTGCTCAAGAGGGATTCGCAACGCGTGGCATTTTTACTATGCGTTGATTTTAGTGATTAAGGTGGTTTGCAGCGGCTTCGGTATTGCGTTGCTCACCCCTTAGCAGGGCGTTAGTACGGGGTTGGCATCAAAAGTTAACATTTTCAGAGTTTATCGGTTTCTCTGCTTTGCTTTACACCAGTTCAAATGTGCCTTTCACGTTCGCTCCGGTGGCACTATATGTAAAGTTTTCGCTTTGATTTCAGCGTTTACGGTTTCTAACTTTCGGGCTATTTCTCTGGTGTTGTTTCTTTGGTGCAGCGACATTTTAGGTAAAAATTCGCTTCTTTGTCACAGCTGTTCAAGCGTGAAGCCCGTATCCTTTGCTAATTTGAAAGCGGTGAAAAAGGGCAGTTAAGCATGTTTTTCTTCTAGCCAACTTATGTCTTTAAGTTAGTTTTCAGTTTGGCAGTTGTCCGTTTGGTTTCAGTGTTTTTAGCTATGAATTTCGTGCTATATTTCAATATCTTGGCGTGTGCCAAAGGCTATAAGGGCAGCGTGCTAACAAACAGTTCAAGTGGGATTCAGCACGCGTGGCATTTTTGGTATGCGTTGGTTTCGGTGTTGAAGTGCCATGCAGTAACATCGGTATTGCGTGCTTCACCCCTTAACTGGGCGTTAGGGCGCAAGGAGGAAACCATGATCAGTCATTTCGATCATATTGTTCTTACAGTTTCAGATATACGGAGAGCAGTTGATTTCTACACACGAGTTTTGTGCATGGAAGACGTAACTTTTGCGAATGGGCGTAAGGCGGTAGCGTTTGGAAATCAAAAAATTAACTTTCAACTCCTGGGCGAAGAATCACGGAATGTTGCTAATGTCGGATCAGGCGATGTTTGTTTAATTTCAACTTGGTCATTGGCTAAGGTAATCGATCATTTGAACAAAGAAAATGTCAAAGTTATCGAAGGTCCAGTTGAAAAGTCAGGAGCAGTAGGTGCAATCCAATCAGTTTACTTTTTGGACCCTGATAAAAATTTAATCGAAGTAAGCGTTTATCAATAGGCTCAACGCCCTAACAAACGCTTCAAGACGGATTCGCAACGCGTGGCATTTGTGGTTTGCGGTAAATTTGGTGATTTAGGTGGTGTGCGGAAACATCGCATTGCGTTGCTCACCACTTAAGCGGGCGTTATGCCGCTATATGAAAAACGGGAGAGGACATGAAAGGGGAAATTGTTCGCTGGGTTGATGAGCGAGGTTTTGGGTTCATAAATTCCAATGAACTGGATGGTGACATTTTTGTTCATGTATCCAAGTTCTAAAAAGGATACCGACGCCCTCGAATAGGGGACCAAGTAGAGTTTCAACTGGCAAGTGTTCAGCCTAAGTTAAGTGCGGAAAGTGCTCAGTTAGTCGGTGTCAAACCACAGAAAAGCAATTCTTTTTCAGTTGTATTATCAGCAGTTATCGTCGGTCTAATAGGCGCAGCCTTATATCTGTTTTATATAGAGCCTAAGCTAAACCCTGCATATGAAAATATGGGGTTTAGTTGCCAAGGTAAGACCTACTGTAGCGAAATGGCATCTTGTGACGAAGCAAAGTTTTATTTATCAAATTGTCCAAATGTCAAAATAGATGGCGACAATGATGGTATTCCTTGCGAGAGTCAGTTATGTGGTAGTTGGTAGGATCGGCATAACAAACTGTTTAAGAGTGATTCGCAACGCGTGGCATTTTTACTATGCGTTGGTTTTAGTGTTTAAGGTGGTATGCGGCGGCTTCGGTATTGCGTTGCTCACACCTTAACAGGGCGTTATATTTTTCTGAGGTTTCGATGGAACAAATAATTTCTAGATCATTTGATGAAATGGTCGCGACTTACACCCGAACGCTAACAAACTTTTATCCAGCGCGAGGGAGTACTGGTTTCACAGAAGCTAACCAAGTTCATATCTACGTAAATGCCCTAGTGAAATGTCTCGATGATGATCGAGCTGTATCATGGCTTGAGTTTCCTTGGGTTGAGAAAAAGCAGCACATTGATGGTTTTGTTTTTTCTCCTAAGCACAAAGCTGTTTTTTTCATTGAGGCAAAACGTTTATCTCACACAAAGAAAAAACAAGAAATTATAAACGATATTGAGCGTCTACATCATCGAGACAAACAGTTCCTTAATGACAATGGGGTTACCGGTTTCGAAAGTGAATACGTAGTTGCTTTATCTGATGTTTGGCTTGAGACAAAGTGGAAACGTTCGATGCCTGAATGGTGGTGTGGACTAAACAATGTACCAGAGCAAGTTGTGGTACATGGTTCACTTAGTACTCCAGATAGTACCATTCACAATAGCTTGGTTGATATAAATTGGCACCGAAGTACCCCATTTGCATACTGGATGGGTGAGCATTGTGAAAGCGTAAAAAACTACTGTTTACTGATGGCGGCATCAAAAATATAACAAACAATTTAAGAGTGATTCCCCACGCTTGGTATTTTTGGTTTGGATTTGGTTTAGTGTTTACGGTGTTCAAATTGAGTGTCGTGCTAGCGTGGCTCACACCTTAATTGGGCGTTAGCATTCAAATGGAGAATAAATGAAAAATGTATATTTAATTGGGAATGGATTTGATTTAAATCTTGGCTTGAAAACAAGTTACAGAGATTTTGTTAACTCGGATTTTTTTATAAAGCATGTTGGTACAGGCTTGGAACTATTTGAACATCTTCACCATGTTCATCAAGGTTCTAACTGGATCGATATAGAAAAAGAGCTGGAAATATTCTCAATCAAAAGTAATTCTTATAATTACTTTTTGTCAGAATACAAGGTTTTATGTCAATCGCTAAGGGACTATATAAACTTTATCGATACATCATTAATAGATTTTGACTCTGATGCTTATAAATTATTCTCAGAGAATGAGTTAAGTGACTTTATAGTTATTAATTTTAATTATACTGATTCTGTTTTTAATGTATTAAAGTCCTTAGGCTATGATGAAAGTGTACGTGAGCGTATTATACATGTTCACGGTAGCGTGGCTCAAAAAGAGATAATATTTGGAGTTGATGATAAAGCGGATATTAATCGTTCACACACATTTTTATATAAGTCTACTAGCTCTATATTTAATGGGCGTGATTGTATAAGTGCCTTAAATGACTTTGATAATCTGCATGTTTTTGGGCACTCACTTGGTGAGTCTGACCATATGTACTTTGGGTTTCTTCATTCTTTATCCGTAAGTGGTGCTCCGTATGGTCAAATGAAATCTATAAAATTATATCATTACGGAGAAGAAGCAAAATATGATATTTATCGACAATTACATAAATTAACTTATAGTGGGGTCTCGCAGTTAAAGAATAAGACAATTTATAAGGACATCGAGCTACAATAGAATGCTAACAATCTGTTTAAGAGTGATTCGCAACGCTTGGCATTTTTGCTATGCGTTGCGTTTAGTGTTTAAGGTGGTATGCGGTGGCTTTGGTATTGCGTTGCTCACACCTTAACAGGGCGTTATGTGCCACCAGAGTTTTGAGGCAATAAATTGAAGTATAAAGACTTGTCGAAAATTGCACTAGATCCATATAGCACAGATAAGAGTATCGATTTACTCAAGCTGCATGGGGTTAGTGCGCCTGATTCTGTGATTGAACAGTTTTATATTGATCATAATGCCAACAGTCGCTTTTTAGCTCTCTACGGTGATCTATCACTTCCTGATCTAAAGTGGGAGCTAGTTGATTTTGATACGACGAAGTTTTTGCAGATAGGTAGCAATGCTTCATTTCCTGATTTTCTTGAGGAGGTATCTGAAGATGCAGCGCATTTCAACGACATCGGAGAGGCAGTGATTGATTGCCGAGAGGAAGTACTCAATCATTGGAAAAAGCATGGTACTTGGTTAACTCCACCGATATTTCTAGATGCAAATGTTCTTGGTGGTAAATCTGGCATACCTCATTTAGTTGAGGGGCATTCAAGGGTTGGGTGCCTGCTTGGTATTCAAAAATATAAAATCATTCCTTTGGCTGACAGGCACAAAGTGTATTGGGGCTCTCTTCGCAAAGGCACATAACAAATTGTTCAAGAGTGATTCGGCACGCGTGGCATTTTTGCTATGCGTCAGGTTTAGCGGTTAAGGTGGTATGCAGAGGCTTCTGTATTGCGTGCCTCACACCTTAACAAGGCGTTAGCTTACAAGCCCAAAAAATCAAAATCTTATGGTTTATGTTCGTTTTGGTCCAACATGAAATTTAATGTTTTGACGGGATTTTAAGTTGCCTATTTCGAGCTGTTTGTTGTGGGTTTTGGCTTTGAATCAGGTGTTGTTAGTCTATGAACATCATGGTTTTTCGAGTGTAGGTTTGATTTGTCGGTGATAATCCCAAAATCGCCTCGTCTTTGCTCATATCTGAATTTTGTGTGTGAAAATAGCAATTCCAATCTCAGCATTGGTAGGTGAAGTTCCGTGAGTCTCCACGCTAGGCGGTTTTGGCGTAGTTCAAGGTAATACCAAATTCACAGGCAGAAGCTGTCGGCTATATTTTAAGTTTCAAGTCGATGCTTTATAGCGGTGTAAGATGTTGTTTTGGTTTGCAATAATTTGCAAGTGATAAGCTAACAAAGCATTCAAGACGGATTCGCAACGCGGGGCATTTTTGGTTTGCTTCAACTTTAGTGTTTACGGCACAATACTTTAAGCGCAGTGGTCTGCGTTGCTCACCACTTAATGCGGCGTTAGTTGCCAACGAGAGAAACGGAGCTAAAACAAAATGTTTAGGGCTAATCTCCTTATATTTTTGGTTCGGCTTCGTACTTCAAATTTGAGTTATTCGAGTTTGCGAAAATCGGATTCTGGTTTATTTTGTGGTTAGATTTTCTATTTCATAAACCGATTTGCTTGTTGAAAGTTAGCTCTGTGACATTGTCTTTTCAAAAGAGCTTCTTGGTGTTGTTAATCTGTTTTCTACGGCGCTGTATATTCCAAGTGGTTTCATTGACAGGCGCTTTGAAACTACGCCTGATTTGAGTTTTTCAAAGCACGTAAAAACAGCGATGGCAAAGCGGTAATCAACTTCAAAGCAAAGCTTTAGGTTTGGCAACTAACAAAGCATTTAAGAGGGATTCACAACGCTTGGCAGTTTTGGTTTGAATTAGCTTAAGTGTCTACGGCACAATAGCTTAGGTTGGGTGGTGGCGTTGTTCACCCCTTAATGCGGCGTTATGAAGCAAGAGGAAATCTGTACGTGAAAGAGTTGGATAATGATGTTGAAGAATTGCTTCGTCGAGTAAAAATGACGACATCTTCTCGCTACGGAGCTAGTTTAAGGTTTAAATTTCACCATCGAGTTTCTCAGTGGACAGTAGCTTTTATATCAATAGCTTTGTTAATCATTCCCATGGCTCAGGCTTGGGGTTTAGCTATTGGAATTGATAATCAGCAACTTAACTTTATTCAATCTATTTTGGCGGTATTAGTTCTTGTTTACTCTTTATTGCTAGGGCAAGAAAACTTCATTTCTCGCTCTGAAGCAATGCAAAGAAATGGCGTTGAGCTTGGTAAGTTCGCACGCAAACTAAAACCATATATCCGTTCTTGTACTGAAACCCAATATTCGGAGTTAGTTGAAGAATACTATGCGATTCTTGAGAAATATGAAAATCATGAAATCGTAGACTATTACGCGACGAAACTTGAAGTTAAGCCAACTGAGTTCGCAGAGTATTTTGGCTATATCTGGTTCAGTGTGAAGTTTTGGTATCATCAACTTAAAGGCTTAATGCTGTATTTTCCAGCGTGGTTGTTTGTAGGGTATGTGCTCTATATTGTATTTGCATCACTCAACCCTGCTTCATAACAAAGCGTTTAAGACAGATTCCCAACGCATGGCATTTTTCTTTTCATCGTTGGGTTTTGTGTTTACGGTGGTATGGTTAGGTTTCGTGGTAGCGTTGCTCACTACTTAACGCGGCGTTATAAAACAAGAGGGCAAACATGGAAAAATCTGAATATGGTAAGTGGATTCATACTGCTTTTACTGGCGCAAGTTTTGCCTACTTTCTAGCAGTCATTGATAAGGTTGACCTGATTGTTTCAAACTACTCGTTAGCCTTTTCTACGTTGTCATTTGCCTTAGCATTAGCTTTAAACGCTATTTTTGCAATGGTTTACTATGGTTTCGACGGAGAACTAGATGTTACTGAAAAACTCTCTAAATATTGGTTGCTACGACGTTTCAACAGTTTGTCCCAGTGGTCGTTTATCTTTGCTGTGATTGGGTTGGTATATTTTGTCATTGAGCCAGTGGTGAGAATTGTTTTATAACAAACTGTTCAAGAGTGATTCGCAACGCGTGGCATTTTTACTATGCGTTGATTTTAGTGATTAAGGCGGTTTGCAGCGGCTTCGGTATTGCGTTGCTCACACCTTAACAGGGCGTTATGTTCAAGGAGGAGTATTTGAATACTATGTTGGAATGGAGCAATCCATACGAATTAGATTTAACAGAAGGTAAAGGCTTAGTTTACTTCGCCAGAGTTGTTGATGATGTAGGTAATGAATATCGTTACGTGGGGCAAACCAAACGAGGGAAGAAACGTTTAAATGACTACGTTAACAACGTTAGAAGGATACTTTCAGGTCTTCCTAGAAGGACAACTAAGGGGCAAGAGAAATATCGAGCCGTACATCTAGCACTGGCTAAAGCAACGCAAAATAATTGGTTTTATGAACTAAAACCAATTGAGATCACGGAACTCACAAAACTGAACGATTTAGAAAGCTCAAAAATTAAGGAGCTCAATTGTAACCTGAATGTAAAGTGGTCTTGGAATGTATCTGATTTTTCTGAGCTAAATCTTAGTGATATCCGTTAGTTTTGAACATAACAAACTGTTCAAGAGGGATTCGCAACGCGTGGCATTTTTACTATGCGTTGATTTAAGTGTTTAAGGTGGTATGCAGCGACTTAGGTATTGCGTTGCTCACCCCTTAACAGGGCGTTAGGCGACGGGCAGGAAAGTTCTTTGTTCTCATCTTCTTAGTTCCATTTAGCAGTTCGTCTTTCTATTTCGGCAACTTAGCATTGTCGGCTCAAATTCTTGAATATCTCCAACCGTAACACATGCCAAAATTCGTGGGCTGCCTCATTGGTTTTTAGTGTCGGTTGGTGGCAAGTTTCACTGGCTTAAAGTGCGGCAAAGGCAAGTCAATCGTAGCTTTCGTTTTTGCTATTAGCTCGTAGCTATTAGTTTCTCAGGTTCAAAAGCTACTTAGTCGCTGCAAATTCGCATTTCGTGGTTGTTGAAACCTTGGCTGAAACATAGTGGCTCTTATGGTTCTTGAATCACAAAAAGTGAGTGGGTGTTTGGTTGGTTATAGGGTTTCGGGTAATCTGCTTTCAAAACAACTTAAACACTGGAGGAAAACTTCGCCTAACAAGGCGTTTAAGGCGGATTCACAACGCTTGGCGTTCTTAGTTTAAATTGAATTTAGTGTTTAAGGTACAATGGCTTAGGTTTGGTGGTTTGCGTTGTTCACCACTTAACGCGGCGTTAGAAGCCACTCAAACTTAGGTAACTTAAAATGGCAATGGAATTATTTGTAGTTTTGGCATTAGAAACCTTGCCAAACACTTCTCAAATGAATGAACTGGCAGAGAAAGTATCGATTCCGATAGTTTATGAAGCTGGTATCGAGCTTCGAGATATTAAGGGGTATCTACCAGCCAAAGTGGCGGGTAGACAGTCAGGTTTGGAAATTCATACATCTGCATATGACACAGCCTCAATCAAATTGTCTTCTGTTGACGCACAGCAATATCAACAACCGGTGGTAGTTACTCTGAGGTGGGGAGGTGATTTCTCTGAAATGACATCAGCTCTTTCAACAGCGTATTTATTATCCGAGGGCTATAGTGCTATGACTTTTGAGCCCCAAACAAATACGTATTTGAGCACTGCGGAACTGAAAACAAGTGTTTTTTCAATGCTAGATACTGCGAAGTGATGGCTTCTAACAAATTGTTCAAGAGTGATTCGGCACGCGTGGCATTTTTACCATGCGTTAGGTTTAGTGGTTAAGGTGGTATGCGGAGGCTTAGGTATTGCGTGCCTCACACCTTAACAAGGCGTTAGCAGTCAAGGATGAATATGAAACAAAACTACCAAGTTCATGAAGACATGTATGTTGAAGCTCGCGAAGCTGGCTGGGAAGGTTGGGGTGGCAACGAGCGAATGTCTAAAGCAGTTTTAGTTGAGCGTTTTCTCGAGCTATTTAAACGAACGGTGCAAGGTAAACTGCTCGAACTAGGTTGCGGTGAAGGACATCATTGCAGAGCTTTCCAGAAGTTAGGCTTTGAGGTGGCAGGTATAGATATTTCACCAACCGCAATTGAATGGGCAAAGGAAAAAGCCAGAGCAACAGGAGTCGAGGGTAATTATTATTTAGCGGACCTAACGGTAGCGTCTCTTGAACTTCCAGAACGTTATGATGTTGTTATTGACGGTAATTGCTTGCATTGCATTATCGGTGCAGATCGAGTCATATTTTTGAGTCATGTTTATCGTTCACTGTCTGAAAACGGGGTATTTTTTGTCAGTAGCTTGTGCTCTAAAAATGAAATTAGCTATGAAACTTATAGGGATGGCAGTCCATATCGTCATGTTACCTCTGAAAGTGATCTAGTTGTTGAACTAGAGAAAGCAGGGTTCCAAGTGCTTCATGTCAGTGTCTATGAGCGTGAAACTTCAAACCACATAACGGTGTATGCGATAAAAGCATAATTTTGTGTAGAAAAAACTGCTAACAAATTGTTCAAGAGTGATTCGGCACGCGTGGCATTTTTGCTATGCGTCAGGTTTAGTGGTTAGGGTGTTATGCGGAGGGTTCGGTATTGCGTGCCTCACACCTTAACAAGGCGTTAGTACGGGTTTGACATCAAAGGTCATCAGTTTTGGTGTTTATCTGTTTTGGCGCTCGTATTTACACCTTTCAGTTAGTGCCTTTCACGTTCTTTCCGGTGGCACTATATGCGGAGTGTTTGCTTTGATTTCATCTTTTACGGTTTCTAACTCTTAGCCTATTTCTTTGGTACTTCTTCGTTTTTGCTGTACTTCCTAAGTTAATCTTGGCATTCGTTGGGTGCTGTTATCAAAGTACGAGGATCGAATCCTTTTCTAATTTGAATTCAATAAAAGTAGGGGAGTTCAGTACGTTTTTCTCCTAACCAACTCTCGTCTCTCAGCCGAGTTTAAGTTTTGTAGCTGCCCGTCTCACTTCAGCGTTCAAATCCTTTCATATCATCCCAATTTTCAATATCTTGGAGCGCATAAATAGAAGTGGCGCATGTACTAACAAATTGCTTAAGAGTGATTCGTAACGCGTGGCATTTTTACTTTGCGGTGGCTTATGTGATTAAGGCGCTGTGCGGTAGCTTTTGTATTGCGTTACTCACACCTTAGCAAGGCGTTAGGCTTCAAGGAGGAATTTGTTAGTGTTGATACCACAATGGGAATCCAAAAATTTGGTTTTCACTGAGTTTTCAAGTGATGAGGCGGAGCTAGCCAAGTCAATCTTTGACAGTAACTTAAATGTAAAAGCAATGGACCCAACGTTTAGGGAATGGTCTATCACCGAGTATGAAAAATTAATAGCTGAAAGCAACAAGTCAAAATTATCTGACGAGCAAGGTGCATTTTACCTAAGAAAAATTAGCACAAAGAAAGGTCAAGTGGTTGGTTATATACAGATGGAGTTTCATGCTCCGTCAACTGGCACACTTTGGCTTCCTATGTTAACAATTTTACCGAGTTTTAAAGGTAAAGGCTTGGGTTCAGAAATAGTTAGTAGTGTTATTGCCGTAGCCTGTGAGTACGCAAATCTACAAAACGTAGGTTTAAATGTTTATGCAGAAAACATTTCTGCTTTTAGGTTCTGGTACAGACAAGGTTTTACGCAAATTCGAGCTTTCGATCAAGAAATAGAATTCGGCAAAGAATACAATTGCTTAGTGCTATATCGTGAGCTGGAAGCCTAACAAACGCTTTAAGACGGATTCGCAACGCGTGGCATTTGTGGTTTGTGGCAACTTTAGTGATTTAGGTGGTATGCGGAAACATCGGTATTGCGTTGCTCACCACTTAAGCGGGCGTTAGGAGAATTAATGGAAAATTACATGTTGTCAGTTGCTATTGGCATTATTAGCTCTTTATTGGCTACTGGACTATTTATTGGGTTAAGTGAATTTGTTCGTCGAGTTGTACTTCCTTGGTATGAAGACAAAATCTACAGAGGTGTTCGCGTCGATGGTGCTTGGTCATTGATTAAAATATCTGACATCAATTTCGAAGATGAAGACATGAAAATGCATTTAACTCAGCACGGGGACCGTATCTCTGGGAGTTACTATCATGTAGATGATGGTAAGAAAGATGAGTATGTTGTATCTGGTCGAATATCAGGAATGTATTTTTTGGCGACAGCTGTTCCTAAAACTAGTCGTCAAATAGATGCCATATCTTTCTTGCTGCATATAGATACGAACCAAGGGCATCTACAAATGTCTGGTGGTGTTTTGAATCAGGGTAAACCTGGAGAAGTAAAAGTGCATGATGGATGTGTTTTCAAGTGGGATGGGTAAAAATTCGCCTAACAAAGCGTTTAAGACGGATTCACAACGCTTGGCATTCTCAGTTTAATTCTGTTTAAGTGTTTACGGCACAATGGTTTAGGTTAGGTGGTCGCGTTGTTCACCACTTAACGCGGCGTTAGCAATATTAAGAGGAAGTCAATATGACAGGGATTACAGATTTAGATGAACTGTTACGTTCGATGAGTCCAAAATTAGTAGAATCAGAGTTTGTATTTTGTACTGTTTCAGGTCAGCTTGCAGACTATGCTCAGTTAAATCCAGTAGCTACGTTTGCTGAATCTGAGGGCTTAACTTTGGTTCTTGAAAAGTCAGTTGCAGAGAAAGCTGCTTTGTCGTTTGAAGGTACGTATAGCCAAATCACTTTGACGGTTCACTCTAGCTTGGAAGCTGTTGGTCTTACAGCAGCAGTTGCGAGTAAACTCGCGTCAAAGGGCATCAGTGCTAATGTAATTGCAGCTTATTATCACGATCATATTTTCGTTCAAAGTAGCAAAGCTGAGGCAGCAGTTTCAGCGTTAGAAGAGTTCAGTGCTTAAGGTTGAGTCATATTGCTAACAAACTGTTCAAGAGGGATTCGCAACGCGTGGCATTTTTATTATGCGTTGGCTTTGGTGTTTAAGGTGGTATGCGGCAGCATCGGTATTGCGTTGCTCACCCCTTAACAGGGCGTTAAAACTAATTGGAAAGTACATTGGAAATCAAAGAAAAATCAAATTTACAAGAAAAAATTGTTCGACTCTATTTAAGATTGAATGGATTTATTACTGATGGGTTTATTGCTCATAGTAATATACATGGCGACAACCTTGCTGAAACAGATGTTATTGGTGTTCGTTTTCCTTTCCATACAGAAAGTGAACGAGAAGTCGCTGTTTGTGAAAAGCTGCAAATTCAAGATGGTAGCATCCATGTATTTGTTGGCGAAGTGAAGTCTCACGGTCAGCTATTGCAATTTAATGATGCTATTAGAAGCAATATTGAAGTTACAAAGAAAGTATTTAAGCGGATAGGTATTATTCCTGCTGAACAGGTTGATTCCCAAGCCGAATCAATTCATGGGCTCTTTCAACATCAGAATTTTACCCATTCAACACCAAGTCGTCTTGGTATCGATGGTACTAATTATGTCGTGTCTGCATTAATGTTTAAACCGGAAACGAACAACCAAAATCGAACTCAAAGTTACTTCGTCACTGGTACTGATATTTTTAGCTACATTTGGTCATGTTTTAGACCTACACAACCTCGATGCGGTTGTGCCACAACATATGATTATTCTGCATGGGGAGAATATGAAGAGTTGGTTAACTACTTCAAAGACCCTAGTAGAGAAACTCATGGAAACATGAGAGACCTATACAACTATGTAGAAGAAGCTAGAGCACAAGCGGAAAATTAGTTTTAACAAACTGTTTAAGAGTGATTCGCAACGCGTGGCATTTTTACTATGCGTTGCGTTTAGTGTTTAAGGTGGTATGCGGCGGCATCGGTATTGCGTTGCTCACACCTTAACAGGGCGTTAAATTACAAGAGGCAATATGAACTTCGAAGATGCATTAAATATAGTATCAGCGGCATTGGTTTCCATTGGCGGTGGCTCAATACTAATCTTAGGTTTAAGTTCATTTTTAGGAAAGGTTTGGGCACAGCGTATACTTGGAGCTGAAAGGACTAAATATGAACTTGAGTTAGAAAAGTATCGTGATGAACTGAGTAAGTTATCGTTTGAACATCAGTTTAAATTCCAGCGACTTCATGAACGACGAATTGACGTCATATCTCAAACCTATTCGTTATTGCGTACTGCTTATAATGCCGTTCAGCATTTAGCCTTTGAACCTGATGATCAACTGGACAAAAATGTAGAAATTGCAAAAAAGGCAGTGGTTGATCTTTACGCGTATTTTCCCCACAACAGAATTTACATTAACTATGAAGTTGCTCGTAAGATAACCCGCTTTCAAGTAGAGCTCGAAAGTACTATTGGCGAACTTGAATACCATGGGTATGCCTATTCTCATGAAGACAAATTTAACAGGGTACAAGGTAAACTTTCAGAGGCATTGACAGACCTCGAGCTCGAATTTAGGGGGCTTCTTGGGGAGTCTGTGTCAGCTGAAGAATTGTAATTTAACAAACTGTTTAAGAGTGATTCGCAACGCGTGGCATTTTTGCTATGCGTTGGTTTTAGTGTTTAAGGTGATATGCGGTGGCATCCGTATTGCGTTGCTCACACCTTAACAGGGCGTTAGCCCTCTCACCAAGCATGTAGAATCAAATAGAGGAAATGTACATGAATAAGTACCAAAAATACCCACTAAACTGTTCATCTTGTAATGCATTAACTCCTCATACTTTGATTTCAACATTTAACGATGATGAACAAAGTAAAGAGAAGCCAAGTGCGTTTTCATTTATCCGGGCGCTTGGCTTCTCTTTCGAAGTTTTTTGGCGAAGTTTAGTTGGCTCTTCTTACTATATTGCTAAAGAAAAACTATACCGTTGTGACAAATGCAGCAAAGTAGAGAAGCATTGAAAATAATAAGGCTAACAAAGCATTCAAGAGGGATTCACAACGCTTGGCAGTTTTGGTTTGAATTAGCTTAAGTGTTTACGGCACAATGGTTTAGGTTTGGTGGTGGCGTTGTTCACCCCTTAATGCGGCGTTAGTACGGGTTTGACATCAAAGGTCATAAGTTTTGGTGTTTATCTGTTTTGGCACTCGTCTTTACACCTTTCAGTTAGTACCTTTCACGTTCTTTCCGGTGGCACTATATGCGGAGTATTTGCTTTGATTTCACCGTTTACGGCTTCTAACTCTTAGTCTATTTCTTTGGTGCTTCTTCATTTTCGTGGCTTTTACTAAGTCAGCATTGTCTTTCTTTGGTGTTGTTGTTGAAGTGCGAGGATCGAATCCTTTTCTAATTTGAAGCCAGTAAAAGTAGGGCAGTTCAGTGTGTTTTTCTTCAAGCTAACTCTCGTCCCTCAATGGGGGTAAAGTTTTGTAGCTGCCCGTCTCACTTCAGTGTTCAAAGTCTTTCATATCATGCGACTTTTCAATATCTTGGAGCGCATAAATAGAAGTAGCGCATGTACTAACAAATTGCTTAAGAGTGATTCGTAACGCGTGGCATTTTTACTCTGCGGTAGCTTTTGTATTGCGTTACTCACACCTTAGCAAGGCGTTAGCTGTCTTCATCAAAATAATACGAAAGTAAAAAGGAAAACTATGAAATCACAAGTTCAAAACTTGTACAGACGAACAGGCATTACTAAGGAAAGTTGTTTCCACGCTGCACGCAGGCTTGATACGCACAATACCTTGTCTTTGTGGTCATTGACTACGTTAGCGTTTAGTTTGATAGTGATTTCTTTAATTACTCAGTTATATGCAGATAATCATTTCATTATTGAGTACGAGCGTTTTTTAGATTTTGCCATAACAACACTTTCAGTATTTGCTATGGTGATCTCGGTAGTCGTTCAGAAAAGTGACTTCTCGCTTAGGTCAGACAATTTTCGTAGGCAAGCGATGGAAATTAACGAGTTGCGTATATCCTTTCGTCATTTAAAAGACAAAGACTGTGCAACTTCGGAAGAAACAGAAGAACAACAGGCATTGTATGAAACCAACTCTAAACGTTATTCTGGGATACTTGATAGAAACTTAGTTCACGATCAGATCGACTACTATGTTTCAGCTACAACCGGCATTGAGCATAAGTATCACTTTACTAGGTTGGTGGTGACACAATACCTTGGTTATCTACTAATTATTCTATCTTCCATTAGCTTGCTAGCATGGTCATGTTGGAATACCTATCTAAATACGCTGCCAGTCAGCTAACAAACTGTTCAAGAGGGATTCGCAACGCGTGGCATTTTCACTATGCGTTGGTTTTAGTGTTTAAGGTGGTCTGCGGCGGCTTCGGTATTGCGTTGCTCACCCCTTAACAGGGCGTTATGTGCTTGGAGGGAAAATGCAATATATCGAAGTCAAAAGTAGCCAGATTCCGCTAGATTTGCTGCTTGAAGCCGATCCATCTGAAGCGAGTATTTCTTCATATTTATCCGATTCATGGTGCTTCGCTGCACTAGATAATGGGCGTGTTTTAGCAGCTTGCATAGTGAAACCACAAACCAATAGCCTTGCTGAGATATTCAATGTCTCTGTATATCCAAAGTTACAAGGTCAAGGTGTTGGTTCTGAATTGCTTAAATCGGTTCTGTCTCAGTTATCAAGTAAAGGAATCTCTCGTGTTGAACTGGGTACAGGCACCTTTGGTTATCAACTGACTTATTATCAGCGTCTTGGCTTTAGGGTTGACTCAATCGTCAAAAATTACTTTTTGCTGAATTATCCAGAGCCAATCTATGAAAATGGTATTCAACACAAAGACATGCTGAGATTGTACGCACAACTTTAGTACACACATAACAAACTGTTCAAGAGGGATTCGCAACGCGTGGCATTTTCACTATGCGTTGGTTTAAGCGTTTAGGGTGGTATGCGGCGGCTTCAGTATTGCGTTGCTCACCCCTTAACAGGGCGTTATGTGCTATCCTTCCATCTTTGACTCTTGTAGGTGAATCTAATGTCAGAAATGTATACGAAACATGCAGTTAAGTATGCTGAAGTAGTAAAAGACAATATTTACAATGCTTTACTGGAGCGTCCATCAACGATGGCTTTGTTGGGAGATCTACAAGGCAAAAGCGTTATTGATATGGGTTGTGGTCCTGGTGAATATGCTCGATGGTTGCTTGAACAGTCAGTAAGCCGACTGACTTGTACGGATAGCTCAGAAGAGATGGTAGGCCTAGTTAAAAATCAGTTTGGTTCAAAGGTTAATGCATACTGTCAGAATCTATCCGAAGGACTACCCCTTGAGGTAGATAATAGTGCAGACGTAATAATTTGTCCTTTGGTCCTACATTACATTAAAGACCTGACACCAATTTTCGAGTCGGTTCATCGGGTCTTGAAACCGGGTGGCTACATGGTTTTTTCGACGCATCACCCTTTTGCTGATTTTGAGTGCTCAAAGTCAGGTAACTATTTCGAGCGTGAGTTGGTCGAAGAGGAGTGGAATACGGTTGGTTCGCCAGTGAAAGTACAATTCTATCGCCGTTCGTTAGCTGAAATTAGCCAAGCAATTACGAACTCGGGTCTGGTTATATCAAGAATCAGCGAAGGTAAAATTGACGAAAAGGCGAAAAATATTTCCGAATCTACGTACAATGACCTAAAGAATAATCCGAACTTCATATTCTTCAGGTGTGAAAAAGTGCGCACATAACAAAGCATTTAAGAGTGATTCGCAACGCTTGGCGTTTTCGCTTCGCTCAAGTATAGCCAAGCGCTGCTCACACCTTAATGCGGCGTTAGGGCAATTCAAAGAGTTCGGAGGAAGTAATGAGTTTTCAAGGGCACAGATATATTACTCGCCAAGATGGAAGTAGTAAGGATAGTTGGGAGACATATACATGTGGTCATTGTGCTACCAAAGTTAGTGGGGCTGTAATAGCAAATTATGATTGGCGTGATAACTTTGGTCACACTCAGCTTAGTAAGTGGCTTCTATGTCCTAACTGTACTCGTCCGTCAGCAAAGTTTAACCATTCTTTATTTCCTGGCACTCAATTTGGACCTGTAGTACAAGGTTTACCAGAAGAAGTTGGCTCTAGTTATTCTGAAGCTCGACGTTGTATGGAAGTAAATGCTTTTACAGCCGCTGAATTGATCTGTCGTAAAATTTTAATGCATGTAGCTGTCGATAAAGGTGCAAAAGAGGGCGAGTCTTTTGCTAAGTATTTAGACTATTTGGAAACAAGTGGCTATGTAACTCCTCCAATGAAGGGATGGGTTGACTTAATTCGACAGCACGGCAATAAGTCAACGCATAGATTGGAAAGTCCAGAGAAGGAAAGGGCGCAAAGTACGGTAATGTTCACTGCTGAGTTGCTACGTTTAGTTTACGAAATGGAATACATGTACAAACAATACAGTAACTAATTGCCCTAACAAACGCTTTAAGACGGATTCGCAACGCTCGGCGGTTTTGGTTTGATTTGGCTTTTGTGTTTACGGTGTAGTGGTTGAGTTCTGTGGTACGTTGCTCACCACTTAAGCGGGCGTTAGGTGAAGCAGCGCACAGCAAACAAAAATAATCACCATAACCCCTTTATTTGCGCGGATAAAGCCTCCATATGAGATACGTTGCCCATTCTTTCTAGGAGTTCAAATGAGGGTTTCAGAGTATTTCAACATTAATCGAACACAAGCATATCTAGACTTTGTGGACATTCCTTTAGATACAGATTTAGCAGTGTTTTTGGATCCTAACGCAATAAAATCATTAGACTCTTCTTGGGGGAATGAGCTTTCTTCTTTTCTCCAATCGTTTTTTGAAACGGTCCTTAAGTTAATAAAAAATGGTGAGAATCAGAGGGCTAAAAAGCTTTTAGCGTCATTAAGCGAGGGTAATGAATTTCACCTGGGCTACTCTGTTGGTAAATCTCGGGGTCATGGTTTTGGGGACGAATCAGCCGACTCTGTATGGGATGCATTAACAAAGAGTAAAGCTGCAACCTCTGGTTTACTTCAAGACCTAGAAGATACAGCCTTACTTATTCATGGTATCGGCACTGACATGATTTCTGATGCTGTTTGCAACATTCTTCGCCGTTCTCTGATCAAATATACTCAGGACATGTGCCGATACTATGGTATTCCTTTAACACCTAACGTTGCTTCAGGTCCCTTATGGAATCCTCAGAAAGAAATCTGGGAAAACGAGTTTGTTGATTTACCTATAACCGATTATGGTAAAGTCATCTTGGTTCCTAAGGTTCTAGTGCGCAGCCGTCTTAGTTTTCAATATGATGAATACTATAGATACTACTTGCTTCCACAAATGCAGTCAGAGCACCTTAGAAACCAGACATCGCTTGTAGAAACTCTTAAAAACGGTTCTCAGCGAGTCACTAAAAAGGCACTAATGGAGAAATATGGCAAAGATAAACTTGCCGTAGTTGAACAGACGATTTTAAAACCATATGTCTTGGATGAATATCGTGAAGCTAAAGCAGACAGTCCTTCGAGCCCTCTTTCTCATGAACAGTTTTCTGAACTAGAGCAGATAGATAAACCAGACCTTGAAGAGTTGCTCGCAGAGCTCAAATCTCTGCCTGTCGGCAGAGAGACAGCAGAGGCGTACGAAGACATTATTGAAAAAATCCTTTCAGTAGTTTTGTATCCTTCGTTGTGCAATCCGACGAAACAGCACAAAATTCATGGTGGTCGCAAGAGAATTGACATCACTTACACCAATGAAGCCAAAGGTGGCTTTTTCTATTGGCTGGCAATGCATTACCCAGCTCCACAGATATTTGTTGAGTGTAAGAACTACGGAAAAGAAGTAGCTAATCCAGAAGTAGACCAATTGTCAGGGCGATTCTCCCCAAGTCGAGGTAAGGTAGGAATTCTTATATGTCGTTCTATCGAAAATAAGAAGCTACTGTACAAACGTTGCGTGGATACAGCACGAGATCAACGTGGGTTTATTATAGCTTTAGATGACGGTGATCTTGAATGCTTGGTGAATGAGTACATAGATAACCAAGGCTCCCAAGAATTCCCTCTGTTAAGAGAGTTTTGGAAACAATTGGTGAACTAATCACCTAACAAAGCATTTAAGAGTGATTCGCAACGCTTGGCAGTTTCGCTTCGCTCAAGTATAGCCAAGCGTCGCTCACACCTTAATGCGGCGTTAGGTGATAGGTACATTGGAGTATTTAAGTTGGATGATCCAAAAATATATACAGCTATAGTTGGTGTGATTGCTGCGTGGGTAACAGCAGCATTTGCTTTCTTCAATATGCTTAATACAAAGCATGCTAAGACATCCGAGTTTAGGCAGCAATGGATTGATAAGTTACGGGATGAGACTGCGGAACTACTCAGTACAAGTATGCTTGTCAGCCATTTGAATAAAGAAAGAGCTGAATTGATACAAAATGGTTCAGAAAAAAATAAAGCAGAAATCAAAATCAAAGAAAAAGAAATTTTGGACAGCTTTCAAAAAATAATGCGATTGAGAGTTACAATTTCGCTAAGAATTAATAAAAATGATAAAAATGCGAGTTTACGTAACTTAAACAACGAGTTTTTATCATGGCTAAATAACGTTTCGTGTATGGCAGATAGCCAAGATTTTGAAAGTTGCAAAAAATGTGCAATATCAGCACAAAAAATCGCTTCCCAAATCCTTAAAAAGGAATGGGAGCGAGTTAAGACTGGTGAGTTGGCATTCAAGTTAACAGTATTCTTATGTGTGCCATTTTTGATTGTAGGACTAACTGGTATTGTCTATTTGGTTACAAAAATCACCTAACAAACTGTTTAAGAGCGATTCGCAACGCGTGGCATTTTTACTATGCGGTGGTTTTAGTGTTTAAGGTGGTATGCGGCAGCTTCGGTATTGCGTCGCTCACACCTTAACAGAGCGTTAGTTCTCAAAGTTGTTTTAATATCAGTGGAGTAAGTATGTTTACAGGCATAATTCAGGCGGTAGCCGAAATTGTTGATGTGACAGATCAAAGAGGGATTAGAACTTTTGTTATCGACTTCCCTAAAGGGTTTTGTACTGATCTAGAAATTGGGGCAAGTATTGCTATTGACGGTGTGTGTCTGACAGTCACTGAAATACAGTCAGATGTTCGTGTTAAGTTCGACGTAATGCTGCAAAGCCTCTTGATCACAACTCTGAGTAAGTATTGCTCATCCCAATTAGTTAACGCTGAGAGAGCCGCAAAAGATGGGGCAGAAATTGGCGGTCACCCGCTATCTGGTCATGTGGACTTTAATGTAGCTATCGTCGACGTAAAACAAATTGAGGATAACTATTGTGTTCGCTTAGCACTCCCTGATGCTTGGAAAAGATACGTTTTCCCTAAAGGTTATATAGCTCTAAATGGAGCGAGCTTGACTGTAGCTGACGTAAATAAGCATGAAGGTTGGTTTGAAGTTTGGCTTATTCCTGAGACTCGTAGAATGACTGTTTTCGAATCAAAAGCCAGTGGTGACTTTATCAATATAGAAATCGAGCGTGGTACCCAAGTAGTTGTTGATACGGTTCGTGACACGTTAAATGAAAACCTTGGACCACTATTACCATTGTTTGAAAAACTCCTTTTAGAGCAAGGTGTTGATTTGGATTCACTAGGCTATAAACCTCAGGCACTCAGTGGTTCAAAGAACTAACAAACTGTTTAAGAGTGATTCGCAACGCGTAGCATTTTCACTATGCGTTGTGTTTAGTGTTTAAGGTGGTATGCGGCGGCATCGGTATTGCGTCGCTCACACCTTAACAGGGCGTTAGTACGGGTTTGGCATTAAATGTCATCAGTTTTGGTGTTTATCTGTTTTGGTGCTCGTCTTTACACCTTTCAGTTAGTGCCTTTCACGTTCTTTCCGGTGGCACTATATGCGGAGTGTTTGCTTTGATTTCGCCGTTTACGGTTTCTAACTCTTAGTCTATTTCTTTGACGCTTCTTCTTTTTCATGGTTTTTACTAAGTCAGAATTGTCTTTCTTTGGCGTTGCCGTCGAAGTGCGAGGATCGAATCCTTTTTCAATTTGAAGTCAGTAAAAGTAGGGGAGTTCAGTACGTTTTTCTTCTAGCCAACGTTCGTCTTCCCGACGGGGTAAAGTTTTGTAGCTACCCGTCTCACTTCAGTGTTCAAAGCCTTTCATATCATCTCAGTTTTCAATATCTTGGAGCGCATAAATAGAAGTGGCGCATGTACTAACAAATTGCTTAAGAGTGATTCGTAACGCGTGGCATTTTTACTTTGCGGTGGCTTATGTGATTAAGGCGTCGTGCGGTAGCTTTTGTATTGCGTTACTCACACCTTAGCAAGGCGTTATGTGTGTTGAGGAATTCCATCATGAAGTTAGAGAATAAACCCAAGTTTCCAATTTCAGTTACTTTTCTGGAAGATGGGGAAGTATGGGTACTTGATAATATCAACGAGCTTGGTTCAAACCTTGAGTGGTTCGACTCAAGTGACCCAGAAGAGGAAGCTTTGGTAAAGGATGCTGAGAATCGAGACGTTGTTCTTGTTGTAGAAAAACTTGAAGTGAAAGAGTTTAAGCTTGCTTAAAGCTGAATTATACAAGCTCCGATCGTCTTACAATAATGCAGGTAGTAGAGTCTGATAAACTAAAAGCCTTTAGCATTCGCGTTACCAAAGACCGGAATGGCAAGCGAAAATAACACACATAACAAACTGTTCAAGAGGGATTCGCAACGCGTGGCATTTTCACTATGCGTTGGTTTTGGTGTTTAAGGTGGTCTGCGGCGGGTTCGGCATTGCGTTGCTCACCCCTTAACAGGGCGTTATGTTCTTGGAGGTTTATGGAAAACTTCAAAATTAGCAGAGTCCACACAAAGTTAGGTATTTTCCGACTATCTGGAATCCTCAATAATGAAAGTGGTATTAAAAATATCAGCTATATTTCTGCTGAATATATGGGAACTGATGGCTGGTGCGAACTTAATTTACAGTCGGAGCATACTCAAAATTTACTGAGAGACATTCAAATTGAAGTGTTGCAGTACCTAGCGTGAGCAAGTTTGTTGCATCGACCAGACATAGTTTTGTAAATATCAGTGGCTTCAAATAGCTACGAACATAACAAAGCGTTCAAGAGGGATTCTCAACGCTTGGCAATTTTGGTTTTAAGTTTAGCTTTTGTGTTTATGGCACAATAATTTAGGTTTGGTGGCTTGCGTTGTTCACCCCTTAACGCGGCGTTATGCATCGGAGGTAAGTAAGTGAATCTTGAACAAGTGGTTGAATATATATGGAACAATAGCCATGAGATCAATTTTGGTGAGTCTGACGCATGGGATGACAACACATTCTTGTACGCATGGTTTAACGATAATTACCCCGATAAATGGGTCACTGGAAAGGATAGGCCTGGTTGGTATTGGTTTTCAGTTGATAGTAGCCTCCTAAGTGAGCTGGAGTCGATACAAAGACCAGAACAATTACCATTAAATGCATGTAATTTTGGTGCAGTTTTTACAGAAAACGAAATGTTGTTTGGTGGGGAACTTGTTCACAATAAACTGGAAACTAAAGTTATATATAATGGACATGAGTCAAATGTCATAAGCCGAATTAGGTCTCATTTTTCCGTATCAAATGATAGGACAGGAGCTCTTGGTATCAAGCATTATGATAGTCTTTCTGCTGAACGATGGACTGTTCATATGTTCCTGAAGCAACACCTAGATCTCGATGATGACCTATCTAATGAAGACAAGCTTCAAATCAAGCGTTTATGCGATTCAAAAACAGGACGTGTTGCAATAGAACAGGCGTGGCGTAGCAGATTTGGTTGGCCTGCGTTGTCCAAAGCATAACAAAGCATTTAAGAGTGATTCCCAACGCTTGGCATTTTTCATTCTATCGTTTAGTTCAGTGTTTACAGTGGTCTGGTTTAGTTTCGTGGTAGCGTTGCTCACACCTTAATGCGGCGTTAGGCGACATGAGACAAACGATAGACTAGTGGGTAGTATCTTGGCGTGAATCTAGCTTCAGTTAACAGAAAAGGAGTGGATTAATGAATGGTAAAGCATTTGATAATTGGCAAAAATCTCGAAAGAAAGGATGTTTAAATTGGCTTTTTAGAACCACTTTCGTCACAGCCATTTTGTACATGATTTTTAATGTTACTTTCTTTTACCCATCTTCTAATGCGGCAAGCATTACGATTTTCTTATCGGATAATGCTCTTAATTACTCAATTTACGCGATCGGGATGTTTTTCACATTTTGGGCTATCTGGTTATACAACGAATCTTCGTATGAGAAAGAAGTTAAACGTAGAAATGTCGCCTAACAAACTGTTCAAGAGGGATTCGCAACGCGTGGCATTTTCACTACACGTTGGTTTTAGTGTTTAAGGTGGTATGCGGCGGCTTTTGTATTGCGTTGCTCACCCCTTAACAGGGCGTTATGTAGCCGCGAGAGGACGGTAAGTTAAAAGGATTTATATATGTTAAATATTCGGCAAGCTCGCATTGAAGATATCAGTGTTATCAAGAAACTACAGTTTCAGCTTAATGAGTATCATCAAGCAAATTTACCTGATGACTTTTTATCACCGGAAGAAATTGAACAAAAAATAGACCTACACAAGATAATCAAAAGTGAAAGCTCGATTTTTCTGGTAGCCGAAAGTAATGGGCAGTTAGTAGGTTTTGTTTTTGGTGAGCTATGGGTTCGTAAGTCTTGGACACTCAAACAGCGAAAGATCGCAAGCGTTGAACAGATTGTTGTGGATTCATGCTTTAGGAGTCAGGGGGTTGGACGGGCGCTAATAGAGGCATTTGAGGAAAGGGCTATTTCTAACGGCGGAGAAGAGCTGTGGTTAGAAGTATATTCTTTCAATGAATCTGCTCTAGCTTTGTATCGCAAAGCTGGTATTGCGCCCAAAATCCAAATTGGACAGAAAGCACTACCCTGAAAGTCGGCTACATAACAAATTGTTCAAGAGTGATTCGGCACGCGTGGCATTTTTACTATGCGTTGGTTTTAGTGGTTAAGGTGGTATGCGGAAGCTTCGGTATTGCGTGCCTCACACCTTAACAAGGCGTTATGTGCTTTGGTGTTGATGACTAATAGATGTGCATGAAAGTCATTTTAAATTAGTAAAAGGAATTACTATGTCCAAAAAGGAATCGAATAAAAGTACTGCAATAAAGTTGGGTTTGTTTATGGCTGGCTCGGTATTTGGTGCAGCCTTGTATATCTTTTTTGCGTTTCCAACATCTTGATTGTTCGGGTTGCGAAATTTCGTCGCTTGAATAGTTCATGGTCAGGCTACATGTAGGGATAGAATGTAAGTTGCCATCGTATACATCATTGTCACACTTCTTATGGTTAAAGTGCTTTTAAAGAAGAAAGTCTCCAAAAGTGTACTTTTTTATTTCGCTCATGAACTCTATTTTGGTCCAGTTGCGGTCGCCTCTTATATCGATTTGCTGTTCTGTGAGCAAAGGTGTTCAGTTTAAGCACGCACATAACAAACTGTTTAAGAGTGATTCGCAATGCGTGGCATTTTTACTATGCGTTGGTTTTAATGTTTAAGGTGGTATGCAGCGACTTCAGTATTGCGTTGCTCACACCTTAACAGGGCGTTATGTGCTCTTCTTTCCCATTACCTATTGATTTTAAGTAAATTATCTCCATATCTACAGTTACAAACTTAATCGCATTGAGACATTTAAATGACTAAAGAAGAGTTGTTGGAAAAGATTGAAAGTAAAGAGGCGCAACTTCTCAAAGCGCAGTCTGAAAATACTGCTTGGAACAGAGGTAAGTATAACAAAAGCTCTATCGCGGAAGTCTCAAAAGTCTTTGTGAGCTCTCTACAGTCTGAAATCGCAGATCTCGAAAACCAGTTATCAAAACTAGAATCTTAAAGCCGCTAGAGTGTCTGTTTTGGCAATATAGTGAATGACTTTTAAGTTTACGACAAATTGGTAGCTAAAAGCCCTTAATAAGGGCTTTCTCATTAGGTTACTTATGGTTGTGTGTTTTCAAACTTGGATGTTTGGACTTGTTTTCTGGAGTAACACGACGTCTCTGGTCTGTTTTTCCAGTAGATATCGCTTTAGGTTTTGGTCCACGTTTAATGCTCATATATGTCACCTCTATAAGCTGATGGTTAGCAAAATTGCTTGGCGTATTATACTAGTGGCTTAGCTGGGTGTAAAATCAGTACTGTATACTAAAGCAGGTGTCTTTATTGTTCGAAAACGAGCACATAACAAACTGTTTAAGAGTGATTCGCAACGCGTGGCATTTTTGCTATGCGTTGCGTCTAATGTTTAAGGTGGCATGCGGGAGCATCGGTATTGCGTTGCTCACACCTTAACAGGGCGTTATGTGGCCGAGTACCCCACGTTTAGTAGACACTTTACTAAGTTAGATCTAGGGTCTAATTGAGAGGTGATTTATGGCTAAACATCGTAATCCAGCGTACACCGAAGAGTTCCGTAAAGAAGCAGTTCGCTTGGCCAGTCTTCCTGGCCGAACAGCCGTCTCCGTTGCCAAGGAACTGGGTATCAGTGCTCAGCAGATCCGGAACTGGAAGCGCCAGTTCACACGCCTATCTGATAAACAGTTTAACACCTTAGATGGTGTCGACTATTCGAAGAAAGAGTCCGAAGAGCTTCGAGCGCTAAGGCGCGAGAACAAGAGACTCAAAGATGAAATGGAATTCCTAAAAAAGGTCTCGGCGTACTTCGCGAAGCAGCAAGAGTGAAGTACGAGTTCATTGAAAGCTATGTCGGTGAGTACTCCATTAGCTTAATGTGCCGTACGTTAGAGGTGAGTCGAGGCGGTTACTATAAGTGGTGTCATCATACGCCGAGTGAGCGTTCAAAGCGGCGAAAGCGCTTTGAACAGCTCGTCATGTGTACCTTTGCCCAATATCGGGCACGTTACGGCTCAGTGCGAATAGCAGAAGAGCTAAACGAAGCAGGCCATGCCTGCTGCGTGAATTATGTCGCTGATATCATGAAGGAAAAAGGTATCAGGGCACGTAATGGCAAAGGGTTTAAATACAGCAAGGATGTAGCTGCGATGACGAATGTTGCCGACAATTTACTGCGTAGAGACTTTGAGTCCGAGACACCAAATCAGAAGTGGGTTACGGACATTACGTATATCTGGGTGAAGAGCCGTTGGCTCTTCTTAGCGACAGTGATGGACTTGCATTCAAGACGCATTGTGGGTTGGTCGCTTGGGACAACGATGACCGTCGAGCTAATCACTAACGCTCTAAAAATGGCGTTTGAGTCACGTAAGCCGCCTAAGGGCGTCATTATCCACTCAGACCGTGGTGTACAATACAGAGCCTACAAATATCAAGACTTCATGCGCAAGCATGGAGGTGTACCGAGCATGAGTCGGCAGGGTAACTGCTGGGATAATGCGGTGATGGAGTCGTTCTACAGTCGACTGAAAGTCGAACTGATATACGCAGAAGACTATCAAACTGTCGAAGAAGCCCGAATGGGCATCTTCGAATACATCGAGGTATTTTACAATCGCAGAAGAAGACACTCAGCGTTGGGGCATGTCAGCCCAGTTGAGTACGAAAGTATGTAGTTATGTACTGTCTACTTTTTGTGGGGTACACCAGTGGCAGGAGAGAATTTATGAACCCAGCAGCAGTTCTTGTTCATGTCCCTAATGTAGAGCAGGGATTAGATTGGCATCAAAAGGCCTTTCCTGAAGCGACGCCTGTCTACCACTCAAATTTTGATTTTACGGTATTAGACCTCAATGGCTTTTCTATTGAAATAGTACAAGCTGATGAAAAAGTGGGCTCTGGTAAAAATGGAACTGTTCTTTATTGGTCAGTAAACAATTTATCCAAGTCATTAGCATACTTTGAGGCTCTTGGTGCAAAGCTTTACCGAGGCCCAATGGAAATAGAAAATGGGCTTTCAATGTGTCAAGTTGAAGACCCATTTGGCAACTTAATTGGCTTGAGAGGCAAAGCCACATAACAAAGCGTTCAAGAGGGACTTGGCACGCGTGGCATTTTTAATTTGCGTTGAGTTTAGTGGTTAAGTTGTCATGCGGTTACTTTTGTATTGCGTGCCTGCGCCCCTTAACGCGGCGTTAGCTTTCTGGGGAGAGATAATGAGAATCAGACAAATTAAGGCTTACCGAGTAACATCAATTATTTCTTTGCTGTTAGGCATTACCGCACTACAGGAATTATATATAAGCGAAAACCTATTAATTATTGGTTTTGCTGTCGGTGTGCTGGGTACCTTCTTGCTAGGTAGTGCTGGGTTTTTTACGGTATTTCGATTTGTGTTTGCGTTTTTGAAGGAATCAAGTTTAAGCCTGTCTAGCCGTGTTCTAGGGTGTACTTATTCGGTGTTACCTGTTTTACTTTGGTACTTATGCAACGTTAAGTTCATATTGGTGCCTGCGGTGAATGCTAAAGAGCTTTCAACCTTCTTTATTCCATCGGCTTTGGCTGTGTTAAATGGAGGTATAGGGATAATCTTATTCTTCGGAGTCGTTGAAATAAATAATAAACTTCTGGGGAAAGCAGCAAGCTAACAAACTGTTCAAGAGGGATTCGCAACGCGTGGCGTTTTTACTTTGCGTTGATTTTAGTGTTTAAGGTGGTATGCGGCGGCATTGGTATTGCGTTGCTCACCCCTTAACAGGGCGTTATACGTTTTGGGAAGATCGGAGGCAAGAAAATGTCTGAAGAAGCGATTAAACTAGCAAAGAACCTACTCGAAACAGATGATAATTATATAGAAAACATAATTGCATTATCGCGTATTGGAAACGAAATGTATGGGCAATGCTGGAACACTGATTACCACGTATTTGGTCTCATAGCATCGGAGACGGACCATTTACCACTTAATCATGTTCGTTTGAATTGCTCAGAGGAGTTTCTCGTAAAAGCTGATAAAGAGCTAGTTGAAACGATGAAGTTTTATCGTTCCGATGTTGTTAGTGCTTGCAATAAGATCATCAGAAATATAAACGTATAACAAAGCGTTTAAGGCAGATTCGCAACGCGTGGCATTTTTGGTTTTAATCGGCTTTAGTGTTTACGGCACAATGTTTTAGGTCGGTGGTCTGCGTTGCTCACTACTTAACGCGGCGTTATACGAATAGAGGGAAATTATGTACAAAAGTAATGATTTTAACTTGGATTCAAAAGAGTTCAGGTTTAAGAAAGACTCATATCCTTTGTCTAAGATAAACAATGTTAGGGTTAAAAAGTTAAGTTTTCTTGATAATTTAGGTCAAGTTTTATTCTGGGTATGTGTTTTTTCAGGGGCAGTTTGGTTAGTTATTCCAAGGTTGGAAGAGGTGCCACAATGGCTACTAGTTTTAGTTCTTAGTCTGACGGTTGTAGGTTTGGTTTTTGCTCTTTTTCGTTGTTCTAAATATGCACTTCAAGTCGAGTTTCGTCACATAGATGAAACGGGCGTTCAATGGGTTAATGTCGCTAAGTCATACTCAAAGTCAGATTGTGAGTTATTTGAACAGCAAGTGTTGGCACTGAAGAAATTCGTATAACAAATTGTTCAAGAGTGATTCGGCACGCGTGGCATTTTTACTATGCGTTGGCTTTAGTAGTTAAGGTGTTATGCGGAACCTTCGGTATTGCGTGCCTCACACCTTAACAAGGCGTTAGGTGCTTGAAGGAAAAGGTAAGTATGGAAATTGCTTTTCAGCAGATAAACATTGATGATTTCGAATTGTGCGTAGCTGCGAGAAAAGATGCATACTTTTGTAGTTTTGGGCATTACGATGGTTTCGACGACTTCATCAGTGGTTATCGTGAACGAGTATTAGACCGGCTAGCAACATCAGGATGGTTCTATATCCATATATTTGTGGATGGTCAGTTTGCAGGGCAGTTAGAGTTTCGTAGCTTTTCACCCGAGCCGGAGACTGGCTATGTGCATCTCATTTACTTAAAGCCGAATTTTCGTGGTTCAGGTCTCGCTGCAAAATTGCAGGATTATATTGTAAGCGCATTGAGTACAGCGGGTTGTTTGCGTGCTGTACTTTCAGTAAGCCGAACTAACCATAGAGCTCTCACATTCTACAAGCGCCATGGTTGGGAGTTCGTGCGCAAGAATCCCAAGCACGATGAAACCGACTTTTACCAACTTTGGCTACGCACCTAACAAACTGTTCAAGAGGGATTCGCAACGCGTGGCATTTTCACTATGCGTTGGTTTTAGTGATTAAGGTGGTATGCGGCTGCTTCGGTATTGCATTGCTCACCCCTTAACAGGGCGTTATGCGCTAGTGCATTTAAAGATCGAGGGATGTATGGATAATGAACTACCAAAAGCGATGGTATTGAAAACAATAGATGGTAGACATGTGGGTTTCATGTTGTTAGCTCCCAATTCAGGCGAGTCGGGGGAATGTGTTTTCAGTTTATCTGCGTCATCTGCAGAGGTAATCGATAGCAATTTAGGTGTCGTTCTATCTGAGCTTAAAGTTTCTGGCGAGCATAAATACGTGGTGGAAACCATAAAAGATGGGTACTTAATTAATATTGCACCAATAGGCCTACCTAACGTTCAAGTTCAGCTTAATCATCAGTTCTCCGGAGATATAGTTACTGATATTGAAGGACGAGTCGCTTCTATTGGAACAGCTGAATTAGTGGAGCAAAGCGCATAACAAACTGTTTAAGAGTGATTCACAACGCGTGGCATTTTTACTATGCGTTGACTTTAGTGTTTAAGGTGGTGTGCGGCAGCATCGGTATTGCGTTGCTCACACCTTAACAGGGCGTTATGCGCTCGCAGAAATGGAGATAATCAATCATGGAAGATTTAGCTAATTCGTTAAGAAGTTCTGGCCTAAAAGTCAAAATTAAAAAAGGAAAAATTGCAGTTCGGCTTGACGGGCTTTCAAATCCGGTTTCGATAATAAAAGATATACCTGATGATGAGTATAAAGTGAAAACTAATGATTCGATTCCATCGATAATTGCCTGTCTTTTGCTTTTTATTGGTCTGTCAGGTATTTATGAGTTTAGTGGTAATGCTTTGATAAATATTGCACTTATCTCCGTTTCTATATTGTCTTTTGTTACAGTGTTACTTACAGAGTTTAAGCTGACTAAATTACGCGCTACTGTAGTTGCTTTCAATCGTGGAGAACGCGCATAACAAATTGTTCAAGAGTGATTCGGCACGCGTGGCATTTTTACTATGCGTTGGTTTTAGTGGTTAATGTGGTTTGCGGAGACTTAGGTATTGCGTGCCTCACACCTTAACAAGGCGTTATGTACCTAAGGGGTAACTGGAATTATGAGTGATTTTGTTCGTAAGGTTGGTGAAAACTGGAGTCAGATTGGTGCTGGCGCTAGTATAAAACGTCAATCAGCTGGTGCGACGAATCATGTTTTTCGTATCCAATCCTCAGAGACTTATTATCTTAGAAAATATAGTGTTCGCAATGTTGCTAAGATCAAGTTAGAACATGAGCTGCTGAGAAAGTTATCGCAAAATTTGAATACTATAATTGCCCCTGTTTTGACGCGCGATCACCACTCCTTTTGTAAAATAGGTGATGAGTTTTATGCTCTATTTCCTGAAGCAAAAGGAACGTTAATCGAAAAAAGTGCTCTGTCTGAGTTTCATGCTTTTCAGTTGGGAAAAGCCCTTGCTGACCTGCATGTTCAACTCGCTTCCGAGGTTGGAAACGACTTTCCAACAATTGAGCTTTCTTGGGATAAAAGTGCTTGGGTCGATAGACTACAAAAAATAGTCGCTGCTATTGAAACAAATAGTGAATTTGATATGAATAACTCGGTGCTACGAAGAGTAAAACAACAGCGTGATTATCTAGCTAGCTCAGAAGCTACGCACTCATATACCCCGTTAACAAGCAGGCAATTAATCCACGGCGACTTTCATCATTTCAATGTCTTTTTTGATTCTAATTGCACAGTAAGCGATGTGATCGACTGGGATTTAGTGCAAAACATGCCTCCTGGTTATGAGTTGGCGAGAGCATGCATGTATATGTTCGATTTGGAGCTTCATAGGTCATTAGCTTTATTAAAAGGCTATCTGTCTGTCAAGCCTCTATCCCGATTAGAGCTTCACGATGGAGCAAAGGCGTGGGCTGTTTACGCCGACCACCATGTGTGGGCTTTGGAGGAAGTATTTTTAAAAAATAATACAGCGGCACAGAAGTTCATACCTCAAAGGGACTTTATCCCTTTTATGGAGCAGTGGTTCCAAATTGAAAGTGCCTTGTTTTGAGGCGGTACATAACAATCTGTTTAAGAGTGATTCGCAACGCGTGGCATTTTTTACTATGCGTTGGTTTTAGTGTTTAAGGTGGTATGCGGTAGCATCGGTATTACGTTGCTCACACCTTAACAGGGCGTTAGAACTTACTACTGAAAAATCATAGAGCGAGAAATGAAAGAGTTACTTTTATTATCAGCTTTGCTATTTGGAGCAAACGTTTTAGCACAAGAAAAAATCGACCTTGATAGCTCCTATTGGGAAATCGTTCCTAATGGTCATACTATAATTGAGGCTATTCATGGTGACCTAAATGGAGATGGTAGAGACGATATTGTTTTGATGATACAAGGTACAGACCAAAACAAAATGGTCACTGATGAGTACCGTGGTCAGTTAGATCTCAACCGAAGAGGAATTATTGTTGCTTTAAGAAATAACGACGAGTACGACGTCGTTGTTGAAAATGACAATTGCTTCTTTTCTGTTGATGAAGAAGGAAGGGCTGAAGAAATCTTAATGAGTATTACAAAAGGAAACTTACATATTGATTTTTTAGATGGTCGATTTGAGAACCAGTGGAGTTACAACTTCCGTTACCAAGATTCAGATCTTGAGTTAATCGGTTATGACGCAATGGCTAATCGAGGTCCTAGAGTGGAGGTAGTTACTAGTATTAATTACCTGACAAAAAAGATGCTCACTACAGAAAATGTTAGTGAGCTTGATGATGATGTCCCAATATTTAAAGAGAAGTGGTCAACCTTTGTTCTTGAACACAGATTTAAGTTAAGCCAAATCAGCGACTTTACTGAATTTGGTGATGGTGTACGAAATAGATAGATCCGCAGTGAGACGTAATTCTAACAAACTGTTTAAGAGTGATTCACAACGCGTGGCATTTTTACTATGCGTTGATTTTAGTGTTTAAGGTGGTTTGCGGCAGCTTTTGTATTGCGTTGTTCACACCTTAACAGGGCGTTATAAGCCCGAGTTTTACAGTGGAGAAAAATGGTTGGATAGCAATACAGTTACTGGGTTAGTTTTAGGGGCAGTTATTTCGTATGTACTTCCAAAAATATCGCCATACATTGATGCAAAGCTTAAGACGTTTGGTAATTTAGTTCGAGATAAGTGCTTTGACCCAATTCGAGGTATCTTCAGAAAAAGGCGTTTGAAAAAACTTAAGCAACTACGTATTACAAGGAAGAATAGCTCTGCGGTCACTTTTAAAATAGTATCTGCTCATATCTACTTTCTACTGTTCTGGGGCGTGATTTTCTTCTATGCCCATTTACTAATTCAAACGGATTACGCCAAATTGTTTGAAAGTAATTTTTGGTTTGGAATGCTCTTGTCTACTCCAATTTACTGTTTTGAGTTTGCGTGGCTTCGAGCAGATGGTCATGCAAAAGAACTTGTTAAGCAGCGAGGGCGTCTGGGCTTATAACAAACTGTTTAAGAGTGATTCGCAACGCGTGGCATTTTTACTATGCGTTGATTTAGGTGTTTAAGGTGGTATGCGGTGACTTCGGTATTGCGTTGCTCACACCTTAACAGGGCGTTAGCATACTTTGATAGGAGTTCAGATGACTACGATAGTCGAACAAATTGTTAATCGTGAAATTGACTCGGTCATCGTGTATGAATCTGACCAAGTTATAGCTTTTGCAGATCATGACCCAATCAACTTTGGACATATTTTAATCTGTCCTAAGACTCAATATTGTACTTTCATCGACCTGCCTGAGTCTGTGTTTTTAGAGATCACCGACGTTGCAAGAGATTTATATAAACGTATAGAAGCTAAGTTCAATCCCGATGGTATCGGCTTTATGCAAAACAATGGAGAGGCACCTCATTTCAACGAGCTCGATCACTACCATTTGCATATTTTCCCTAGGTTCCATGGCGACCAGTACGGTTGGGTTAGTAGTGAACTTGGAATTCAAACTATGGATAAACTAAGAGAATCACTTAAAGAACTATGAGCATTGAAAAATATGCTAACAAATTGTTCAAGAGTGATTCGGCACGCGTGGCATTTTTACCATGCGTTAGTTTTAGTGGTTAAGGTGCTATGCGGAGGCTTCGGTATTGCGTGGTTCACACCTTAATTGGGCGTTATGTTCTTGGAGGAAATGGTGGGCTATCAGAGGGATAGGGTAACTTTCAGCGTTTTCCATAAACTTGTTTTAACTATTTACAAGTGCCTAAAATTTAAGATGTTAGGCGAAACTGAAAGCTAGAGTGGCAGCAAATTTTGGTAGCCGATTGTTTGCGTGTTATTAGGTTTTGTAGTTTGGCTTACTGGCTAGCTTCCAAAGTTCAAATGTCGACATCTAATGATAAGCACAAGTTTTGGTCTACTCATATTTTGGGTATTGCGTCACAATACGCAGGTGATATGGGTGGTGCTGAAAGAGCATATTTACAAAGCCAAGATTACGGTTGTGAGCTTTCTTTGAGTTTTAGTTTACAACATTTGGGTAAATTAAACGTTGAGCTTGGTAACTATGAACTCGCTGAAAAGCAGTTTATTGAAGCATTGGCTATTCGAACGAAACTGAAGCGCACAGACTTAATCGATTCGACCAACCGAGCAATACAAGGGTTACAAAAGCTACGAACATAACAAACAGTTCAAGAGGGATTCAGCACGCGTGGCATT
The DNA here is from genome assembly GCF_033340275.1 of Vibrio sp. 1402. Lineage (NCBI taxonomy): Bacteria > Pseudomonadati > Pseudomonadota > Gammaproteobacteria > Vibrionales > Vibrionaceae > Vibrio > Vibrio sp. 1402. The sequence continues at coordinate 154,725 of NZ_JAWOWE010000004.1, read as the reverse complement.
TTTGGTATGCGGTGGTTTCGGTGTTGAAGTGCTATGCAGTGGCTTGGTCATTGCGTGCTTCACCCCTTAACTGGGCGTTAGGTGCTTGAAGGAAAAGGTAAGTATGGAAATTGCTTTTCGGCAGATAAACATTGATGATTTCGAATTATGCGTTGCTGCGAGAAAAGATGCATACTTTTGTAGTTTTGGGCATTACGATGGTTTCGACGACTTCATCAGTGGTTATCGTGAACGCGTCTTAGACCGGTTAGCAACATCAGGATGGTTCTATATCCATATATTTGTGGATAGTCAGTTTGCAGGGCAGTTAGAGTTTCGTAGCTTTTCACCCGAGCCGGAGACTGGTTATGTGCATCTCATTTACTTAAAGCCGAATTTTCGTGGTTCAGGACTCGCTCTAAAAGTGCAGGATTATATTGTAAGCACTTTGAGTAAAGCGGGTTGTTTGCGTGCTGTACTTTCAGTAAGCCGAACTAACCATCGAGCTCTCACATTCTATAAGCGCCATGGTTGGGAGTTCGTGCGCAAGAATCCCAAGCACGATGAAACAGACTTTTACCAACTTTGGCTACGCACCTAACAAACTGTTCAAGAGGGATTCGCAACGCGTGGCATTTTTACTATGCGTTGATTTTAGTGTTTAAGGTGGTTTGCGGCGGCTTCGGTATTGCGTTGCTCACCCCTTAACAGGGCGTTATGTTTCCACGGACTCATCTGTGAAATGTATCGACTTTATTGCAGGTGAGACAGCGTTTTCATTGTCTTATAAGCTACTTGTTTTATATTCTTGCTTTTGTTCAATTTCATTGTCAAGGGGCCGCTATGAGCGAAGGAATACTTGAAAAGCGAAAAGGAAATTTTTGTCAGATACAAGGTTTCAAACCAAGCAGAAGATCTTTAAAAGCTATAGAAGAAATGAATCAAGTGATAGAAATGGGCAGTTTGTTGGAAAAAATAATCCCACTTTTGCCTTTTTATTCTATTTTTGCAGGTCGTAAAACGTACGATATAGTAACTATAGGTGCTGCTGGTTGGCAAGCAAACACTTATGATTGGGAAAACTTTCGTAAAGCTATGCTAGTAGTTCCGGCCGTAAAGAGAAGACGATTAGAGAATATTGCAAATTTACAACGACTTCACTCAAAGGGAAAAGAGTATGAATTTTGGACGTGTGTATACAATTCTTTATAGTTTAGTTTCCGTAAGTATTTTTCTCCCATCATATGTATCCGCGCAAGACTTTATTGTAGACATAGAAGATGCATATCGTAACCTAAAGTCGTCGTATGTCAGATTAAATAATGTAGTTGAATCTTGTTTGGATAAGAAAGCTCGAAAGATAGTAATAAGCGATACTTGGCTTAGATCTCAACCAATCGAAAAAAAGAAAGCTATTTTATTTTTTCTACAATATGAAGCAGAAAATAACTGTGTTAAACAGGCAGAACTGGAATACTTACAAGCAGCTTATAAGCTAGCCATACTGGGAGATTCTCAAGCGATAAATGAGTACATCCAGCTAAATAAGTTTGGTGCTATTAGTGAAGATATTCAAAATCAGATAAATAGTGTCGATCGAGAAGAGTTGTCTAGACTTTTAAAATTAGAGAAGTATCAAACTCCATTCGATATTTTCTCTGCTTTTTAGTAATGCGGAGAAAAGAAACATAACAAAGCATTTAAGCGTGATTCCCAACGCTTGGTATTTTCAGTTCAAGGTTGGGTTTCGTGTTTACGGCGCAATGGTTTTGGTTAGGTTGTAGCGTTGCTCACACCTTAATGCGGCGTTATGCTCTAGGAGGTAATTTTGCTCGATTTATTCAAAAAACTGCTTCTAATTAACCTCTCAGCGGCTCTTATTGTTATCGCTCTAGCTCAGTTTGTTCCATTCTTTGCTACGACTCAGTTGGTCGACTTTCTTTTCTTTGTTGTCATCATCATATGGATTTTAGCGAAGCTAATGTGGGAAGGTGGTGTCCATAGTAAGACGACTCGGTTAGATGATCCTAAAAGAGATAAAGTTTACAAAATGGTAGAAGGGCATGATTTCGAAAAAGACGAACGAGAGCACTATCGAATGAACTACCAAACAGGCTTAGTTTTCTTCATAGCCGGTCTACCGGCGTTTATTGCTTGTTTAGTCCTTCAATTTCTTTAAGTACGAGCATAACAAAGCGTTTAAGACAGATTCGCAACGCTCGGCATTTTTGGTTTGCTTTGAATTTAGAGTTTACGGCACAATGTTTAAGTCTGGTGGTGGCGTTGCTCACTACTTAACGCGGCGTTATGCTTAATCATGTAAAATCAGTGGTTTATGTTTTTCTCTGTTCCCTTGGCTGATTGGCTTTGTGCTCATCGGCAAGTTAGCTTCATTGGGCGCTGTTTTCTAGACATCAATTCTTTGGCGCTAAAAATTCGGAGAGTTGCCTCATTCGGTTACAGTGTAAGTGCGAGGTTAGGGCGGCTGGCTCAACCAGAAACCAGCTTTTAGTCAATAATTGTCCAAGCTTGAATTGTCAAAAGTCTAAGTCTGATTTTCAAAAATCATGAGTCATTTCAGTTTTCTAGATTTTGGCTTTTGTTTGTAAATTAAAGCCGAGTTAATCTTGTTTTTGGTAAAGTGTAACCCGTTGAAGCTTAAGCATAACAAGGCGTTCAAGAGGGATTCGTGCCGCGTGGCATTTTTGGTTTGCAGTGAGTCTTGTGGTGAAAGTGGTCTGCTGAAAGTAGGTTTATGCGGCACTCACCCCTTAACGCGGCGTTATAAATCAAGATTGAGATTCGTGTCTGAAAACAGAATATTAAGATGACTTTATTGGTATGTGATTTGTATCATATTTGCTTTGATTGAGGGAATAAGACATGAACGACATACCTGTTCTGAATAAATCTGCGGAAAGGAAGTTAAGCATTATCAATGATACACCTGCAATATTTACTATCGTTGATAGCGATAGCGCAGTCGGTAGAAAGCCATTATACGAAATTGATAGCTTCAGTGAAGTTGGGAAATGGTGCGGTTTGATAATTCATCAATCAAAGAAACATGGTGTAGACCCACGCCTAGTCGCAGCAATAATGTATATGGAAACTACTCATGGCTGGTATGATAAAGTCTATCCTTTGAGAAAAACCATACTGCCGATGAATCTACATTATTCATATTGGAAAGACATTGGCGTCACTAAAGAAGCCCTAGGCTGTCCTTACTACAATATTGAGTTCGGGTCGCTCTATTATCTAGAATACAGGCTCGTATTGAAAATCCGACGATAAGAAAAATAGCTACGATCTATAATTTTTTGGGTGCTGAAGTAGTTAGCGATTACGGTGCATGTGTAGCCAAGCTATATCTTGAGCAACCATGGAGCCCAGCCAAATGTGCCGTTTAAAACACTTTATCGTGTCTATTGTTGTTTCTAGTATTCTAGCTTGCATTCCCCTGTATATTGCAGTTAAACATAACTCAATGGGAGAGTTTTGTACTGCTAAATCTCTAGCTCTAAGTACTTGTAGGTATGACTTTAACTATATTTTTATGGTTTGGGGTAGTTGGTTTGTAATTATCTTTGTTTGTTTAATTGTGCTCACTTTTTTAATGCTAGTCGTCAAACGGCTCGTACAAAAACAGTGGCAATGATTTATAACAAACTGTTTAAGAATGATTCGCAACGCGTGGCATTTTCACTATGCGTTGGTTTTAGTGTTTAAGGTGGTATGCGGCGGCATCGGTATTGCGTTGCTCACCCCTTAACAGGGCGTTATGGCGCAGGGCAAAATTCAGCTAAGGAAGCTAGATGAGTGATAAAGTTAAAGTAGCCTTGCAGTGGCTCAAAGAAATCTTGGATGCAGAGGTTGTGGAGTATCAAATAGTAGGTGGATTAGCGGCAACTATTTATGGTGGAAGTCGGGAAGTCGCAGATATAGATCTTTATATTCGAAACTCAGACGCAGATAAAGTGTTATCGCATGTATCAAAATACATATCCAAACCGTTAACTCATTATGTCGAATATGGTTGGGATTTAGAGTATTTCCAATTGGTTTACCAAAATCAAAAAATTGAAATCGGTTTGTCTGAACATACTAAGATACAATCACATCAAGATGGCTCTTGGCACCAGCTTGAAATCTCCTTTTCAGAATCAGTTATTAAAAATTATCAAGGCATAGAGTTGCCAGTTATCCCAGTTCATCGTTTAGTCGAGTACAAGCGGATATTGGGCAGGGAAGTAGACCAAATTGACATACGAGAGCTAACGTTGAGCGTAGCTCCATAACAAATTGTTCAAGAGTGATTCGGCACGCGTGGCATTTTTACTATGCATTGGTTTTAGTGGTTAAGGTGTTATGCGGAAGCATTGGTATCGCGTGCCTCACACCTTAACAAGGCGTTATTGGAATTTAGATTTAGATATTTAACGTTAAAGGAGTAAAAATGAAATAAAAATCAAGATCTAAGGCGAAAAAACAGGAAACTTTCCCCTCTCATTATGTTGCTATAAATAGAGCAAAAAGGAGCTTTGAGCGTGCTAAAGATAGGCAAAGTGAAAGTTTCACTGAATTTGTAGAAGTCAAATAAAAGAGAAACGGTTTAAACATGGAGGTCAAAGTATACGTAACTAGGGTTCTCAGTGAGGAAAGAAAACTTAACAAAGACCTAGATTTATTAATTCATGACTTTAAGCCGTCACAAGCAAGGTCATCAGATATCATATTTTGGTAAAGAAGTCCCATATCATAGACCAGCTCCTGCAGCAGAAGATGTTGGGTTAATGCATATTCATATACTAGATAAAGTTAAAACGCTAAAACTTGGCTATATTAATACAAGTGATAGTGTCTTAATTTATACTGAGGATGCTACATGCATCAATACTTACTTTATAATCGATTTCTTGGTGGATGGTGCTCATGCGCCGGCGAGAAGACCCGAGTCTATGAGTTGGTTAATTGATAAGGTGGAAGCATTTAGGAATCAGAAATAATGAGTAAAGTTAAGATCAAAGCTACATGGTTTGAGGGTACAGAGCCTAGCGAAATTGGTGTCTACTTAGTTGCAATAAGACATCTTAGTGGTTTTGGCTCGTATGACTACTTATACTGGGATGGTAAATGTTGGTTGAATAAAACGACTTCTGATATTGTCGGCTGGTCGCCAATATCTGACATGCTGACACAACTAGATGCTGGTTGGCCTACTGGTGACTTAGAAACAGATATAGAGTTTGAAAAATACAAGAAACAACATGGTGGTAAGTGTGATGATGATTTCATCGAAGTAGAGTAGCCCATAATAAATTCAAATAACAAAGCATTTAAGAGTGATTCCCAACGCATGGCATTTTTCACTCCATCGTTGGGTTTTGTCTTTATGGTGGTCTGGTTAAGTTTCGTGGTAGCGTTGCTCACACCTTAATGCGGCGTTAGTTTACATGGATAAACTCTCACCCTAATTATGCTTCTAAGGTGAAAATCGTGTTATTTCAGATGATTCTGGGGTAGCTGTGATTGACCTAATACAGCAACAACTAAGATAAAGTTATCTTCTTTGGTGAAATAAGCTGTGTGTTTTCCTATCGGGAAATAAAAGCCATTTGGGTACATCTCGTCACAACTTCTTCCTAAATCTGGATTATCAGCTAGCATCTGAAACCCTGATAGCAGAGTATCTTTACTGTTTTTGCTGATTTTTACTGGCTCGCGTTGTGCGCTTAGAAGTAGTTCGTCGAAATTTTGTTTGGCATCATTGGCTGTTAATGTATGCATGGCCAGTTCCCAATTGAGTGTACAGTTAGATCATAATGTATCGCATGAAATGTTCAATTTAATTAAATCGCGTGATTCGTGCGAAATGTAAACTAACAAACTGTCTAATATTGATTCTCAACTCGTGGCATTAACTGGGCGTTGAGCTCAGTGATTAAATCGGTATGCGGCGGCTTTTGTATTGCGTTGCTCAACTCCAAAAGGTCATTAATACTCAAAGGTCAAATATGGATATTTACCCAGAAATCGAGTTATCTAAAGCGCAGCATAATGCAATTGAAGCTCTTAGAAACAAGTCGTTTCCTGAACACCAAGTTACTCGCTCTTACTATAAGCAACTCCCGCATATGAGAGTTCTGAATTACGAAGGTGATCAGTTAGTTGGTTACATGGGATTAGACTACAGAGCTGTTCGCGTTGGTGATGAAATTTATAAAGTATTAGGTGTGAGTGACTTTTGTGTCGAGAGCACAGTTCAAAGACAAGGTATTGGCACAACAATGTTGTCTCAACTCAGCGAGTATGCGTCCACTAAAGATGTCGACTTCATCATTTTAGTCTCCGATTTGGAGCGTTTTTATCTGGCTAATGGTTATCAGCGCCTTAACTCTCTAAGTTCTTGGTTGCGAGTTCACGAACATAAAAATTACGGTGTTGCTGTAGAGCAACTAGATGATTTATATGTTAAACCTATCAGCGGCAAAACTTGGGCTTTTGGTCATATAGATTGGTTAGGGTATATGTATTAGTCTGTAGTGGGCTAATAATTGGTTCACAACAAGAGTGGTTACACATGGCATTTTCACTATGAGTTGATTTAAGTGATGTGGGGCAGTTTTGTATTGTGATACTCTCTCCTTAATAATGTGCTGTAATTCTTAGGAAGCAAAAGGTTTAATTTATGAAATGTAGAGTACTAGTAACCAGCATAAGTATTGCTCTTTGTAGTGTAGGAGAGGCCGCGAATCCACTAAGTATTCAAAGCGATGAGCAACTGTTTAAAAACTTCGCTCTCTCATCTTGCATTGCGACTAATTACAAAGGATCAGCTGTTGCGAAAGATGCGATAACGGCGATGCAAGGCTACAGAGAGTTTTCCGAGCTTCCTTTGGAGTCACTCTTTGGGGTTAGCGAGCTATTGGAAAAATATGATATGGCTATTTACAAATCAAAAAATGGTAACGTGATCAAATTGGCCTACTGTATAGACTTTTCTAATTCAGACGATGTTCATAAGCTATACATTAATGCGAAATCAGAGTTATAACAAACTGCTCAAAGTTGATTCGCAACGTGTGGTATTTTTACGGCGCAATACGTTGAGTGATTAAGATGATTTTTAGTGGCTTCTGTATTGAATTACTCATCTCTTAGCGGGGCATTATGCGGTGATGTAAATATGAAGATATTTTTAATAGTAGCAACACTCGTTCAGTTTACTCTCCTGAGTTTCTCGAAATACTATTGCTCAATTGCAAATGAGGTGCTTAGAAAGGCGGTGGAAACTAAAGAGAGTAATTTTCTATCTTTCCTTGATAAGTATGATTATTACAATGACTTAGATAATTATCTAGGCTTAGCGTCCGCTACAGTGTGGGTTATGGTCGTGCTCGTGATAAAGTTGAAAAATGTATCAAGCACCGACATGGCTCATGTGGCTGTTTGTTTGCCGTTATTTTTTCATATGGTTTTGATGTCGATGTAGTTTCAATAGTTGTGGTTGGGTGATTAGGTACAACAAACGGTTCAGGCTAGCGTACCATACATGGCATTTCCAATTAGCGTTGCTTATACGTTACGAGAGCGTTTTCCCACAGGAGTAATATGTGATTGTAGTAGCAAGGTTTTCTTTTCCTCATGAAGCTCATATTGCGAGAGCAAGCCTAGATAGTGTCGGAATAGAAAGTTACATCGCTGACGAGCACACGGTAAATACTCAGTGGCTTTATTCAAATGCAATAGGCGGCGTCCGTCTGATGGTGGCCGAAAGTGATGCAGAAGATGCGAAACAAATACTTAGTAGCGATTTCTCAGAATCATTGGGAAATGAAGTTGACGTTGATGAAGAAAAAGACGTTTGCTCTAAATGTGGTAGTAAAGATCTATTTGCAATTACAAAAGGTAAACGCCCAGCTTTCTTAGTTTTTATTTTACTGGGTTTTCCACTGTTTTTTTACAAGCATGGTTATAAGTGTAAGCAGTGTGGGGAGTTTAGTGAAAAACTTTAAATCTTTAGATAACAAGGTATTAAAGAGATAATTTGTACTCGTAGTATTTTTACGATGAGTTATGTCGAGTGCCTATACAAGAAGTCAGAGTTACTGCTTGCTTACAAGCAAAGCATTATACGATAGTGAAGGAATAACATTGAATGAGTGAAATTAAAACAATAGAGCAGTTAAAAGAAATTTACGCAGAGCCAAGTGCGAGAGCTAAAAATAAAGCGCTGCCTGTGCTGGATGTTCATGCGATTACATTAATTAATAACTGCCATTTTGCAGTTCTAAGTACCGCTGATTCACAAGGGTATATCGATCTCTCTCCTAAAGGAGGGGAGCCTGGCTTCGTAAAAGTTTTAGATGAATCAACATTGTTGCTCCCTGATAGCTCGGGGAACAATCGTATAGATAGTCTAAAAAATATCATTAGTAACCCCAAGGTAGGGTTGTTATTGATGGTAAATGGTATTGATGAAGTGCTCCGTATTAAAGGAATCGCAAGTATTCACACCGACTCCAACTTGATATCTGCTTGCCCCGATGGAAGTAAAGATCCTAAGGTTGTTATCAAAATAGTCATAGAGAGTATGTACTTTCATTGTGCGAAAGCGGTGATGAGAGGGAAACTTTGGTCTGATGACTATAAAGTAAATCGCTCAATTCTCCCTTCATTAGCTCAAATCTTTAAAGATCAACAAAAGTTAGAAAGTAAAGCGCTTAATCAAGAAGAGATGTTGAAATATTACCAATCTAGCCTTTAGAACGAGCGTGGTAATATATTGAAAAGATAGAAAAATCAGGTTCGACCGTACTATGAGGAAGTATGGATTAGGTTTAGTGGGGATGTTACTGTCTCAATAGCGTTAGTTCACAAATAAACAATTGTTAGTCCAAATTTTAAAATGAAAAATGCAGGAAAATTTACTCTAGAAAATTACGTTTTGGCTAGTCCGGGAGTTAGGTGTGTTGGACAAATGATTGATCTTTTTGTCAGTTTTAGCATTTTTACTCTCGTTTTATGGGTCGGCTTAGAAATCGGTATTGAAAAAGAGCTTGTGCGCGCTATAGCAGTAACTGCGACTGTATCGTATTACCTTTTTTCTGATTGTTTACCAAATGGTCAAAGTGTGGGTAAAAAACTTTTGGGCATTGCAGTTATAAGTGCAAGAACGGGTAAAAAGTGCAATATTTTTCAGTCGCTCTTTCGAAATGTTATTACTCCATTCTTCGGTTTTATTGACTCAATTTTCATTCTTGGTAAAAAGAGGCAACGTCTCGGTGATAAGTTAGTGAGAACGGTGGTGGTAGTGCACTAAATTGATAGCGCTGAGGACTAGGGTTCAAGTCGGGCTTTGTTTTCGTGGTGGAACAGCCTCGCTTAGGAGGTAGCGTTACTCACATACTTAATGTAGCGTTGTAAGAAAATTGGTATTGGAGTCCAAGTTTTATGTCAGAAAAAGAGAAAATGTTAGCAGGTGAGCTTTATGACCCAAGTGATGAAGAGTTATTAAAGTTAAGGTTGAGCGCTAGGTTACTAACTGAAAAATTGAATGCCACGTCTGTTGAGCATAAACAAAAGCGAGTTCAAATAACTAAGCGCTTGTTCGGCACAACAGGGGACGATATTCATGTTGAATCTTCTTTCAATTGCGACTACGGATCCAACATTCACGTTGGAGATAATTTTTACGCTAATTTTGGTTGTGTGATTTTGGATGTTGCGGAAGTTAAGTTTGGTGATAACTGTTTACTTGGGCCTCAAGTTGGCATTTATACTGCGACTCATCCCTTAGATCCTATCGAGAGGAACAGTGGTTTAGAGCTAGCAAAGCCCATAAACATTGGTGACAATTGTTGGATAGGTGGCCATGCCGTAATCAACCCTGGCGTAACACTTGGGAACAACGTGGTGGTAGCCTCTGGCGCAGTCGTTACAAAGAGTTTTAGAGACAATGTCGTTGTTGGTGGCAACCCAGCCAGAGTACTGAAGGAAATCGTCACTAAGTGATAATAAAGTATATGGACTATTTTGAGCCTGAGTTTAGGACTTGTGATCAACTCACCCCAAGCTTTGATGCGTTCAACGGTTACTTGTTGACGCACTTGAATGTCTAAAATTTGCTTCAATATAGAGTCGTTACACGTGGCGCTTTTGTCGTGCGTTGAGCTTGTTTAAAAGTCTCATACGAAATCATTTGTATTACGTGTCTCATACTTTTATTGGATTTTCGTCACCAATAACAAACCAAAAGGCTGACCCCAAAATGTTAGTAACAAAGATTGAAACGGAACGATTAATTCTAAGAGAGCTAGTTGAAGATGATGCAAGCGAATTGTTTGACATCTTCTCAGACCATGAGGTCATGAAATATTGGAACTCTGGCCCTTGGGTTTCAATTGAAGAAGCGCGGACATTTATAGCCAAGAGTACACAGGCCATGAATAGCAATACAGAAGTGACACTAGGCATCTTCCTAAAGAGCAATGGCCAACTTCTGGGTAAGATAATGCTGTTTAATCACGTGAAAGAGTCTAGGCGCGCAGAAATTGGCTTTGGCGTTAGTCGTCATTTCTGGGGTAAAGGCATTGTATTAGAGGCGGGAACTGCATTAATCGAACACGCATTCAAAACACTGAATCTACGTCGAATCGAGGCTGAGATAGATCCAGACAATGCTTCTTCAGGTAAAGTCTTGGAACGGTTAGGTTTTATAAAGGAAGGTTTCCTAAGGCAGCGTTGGGAAGTGAATGGAGTAGTCTCAGATTCCGCAATTTACGGGTTGTTAGCTAAACCCCTGGACAGCGTTTAGTACCCGGCCTTAAAAGCATCTAATAGATCTAGCCTGCTCGTACTCAATACACAGCCTTACACTTGACGGCGAGGTTTCTTGAATTGACTTGGTGGTCACTGAATGTACTATCAAGGATAGGACTTACTGCAAGGATAGCAGCATGAGCGAGAAATTATTTTGGGTTAATCCCTACCAAACAGAACTTAACTCAAGAGTGACCAATGTAGACGGAAATAAGGTTGAATTGGACCAGACTATCTTCTTTGCAGAGTCTGGAGGCCAAGAGAGTGATAAAGGAACGATTAATGGTATTCCGGTTTTGATTGCTCAAAAGTTAGGTGTTCGACTTATTTACACATTGGAATCCTCTCCAAATTTTACTCTTGGTGACATTGTAACTACGAATATTGATTGGAAGCGTAGATACGCCTTAATGAAGCTACACTTTGCGGCTGAAGTGGTGCTCGAGATGTTTTATCAGCGTCGGGAAGGCATTGTTAAGATAGGCGCGCATATTTCTGAAAATAAGAGTCGCATAGATTTCGAGTGGTCTGAAAGTATTGGCCCGCTATTGAAACTGATGTGCAAGATTTGATTAACTCTGATTCAGTTATTATTAGTGACTTTTCCGATCAAGAGAGCGAAAGAAGGTATTGGAGAGTGGATGGGTTTGCGCAAGTACCTTGCGGTGGCACTCATTTAAAGCGCACATCAGAAGTCGGCCAAATTCAATTAAAACGCAAGAACATCGGTAAAGGCAAAGAAAGGGTAGAGATAACCTTATGCTCGTAAGTCGATAGGGCATTAGAAATAGATTCCTAACACGTGGCATTTTAATTCATGGTGAGATTCACATTTGCGATATGATGGTTGAGATTGAGGGCGTGTTGGCTACTTCTTAACGAAAGGTTACAGGGGCGAGAGGATGATATGTCGAAAGTAACATTGAAAGGCTTTATTTTAGTTCCGGAAAAGGATTTAGAATTAGTAAAACATGCGTTAATAACTCACAAAAGGCTCACGTTAGAAGAGCCGGGCTGCCTTACTTTTCTTGTGACTCAAAGCTCGACTAATCCTTTTCGTTTTGATGTCTATGAGGAGTTCGTCGACAAAGCCTCTTTTAAGCAACATCAGGAAAGAGTTCAAGCCTCACATTGGGGAAAAGTAACTGCCAATGTTAAACGTCAATACGAAATCTTTGAATGTGTGCATGACTAATCGAATCGGAGTGATTTAGAGCGTTTACACTTTGCTTTTCATGTTGCTCTACGCTCTACTATGTTGCTTTATTCAGCTATTCACCTGGCTTAGTGTTCTTAATACTTTGCCGTATTAAATCTAGAAATTTTAATGGAAGTGTTATGTTTAGAGTTGTGTATGAATGGCGTGTGCCAAGTGAAAAAATGGATGAGTTTCAAAATATATGGCGTTCGACGACAGATTCAATTCATCAGTCAGTAGAAGGGGCGCTTGGTAGTTTTATGCTTCGTTCTTACGATGTACCGGAAAAGGTTTTAACTATTGCCAAGTGGCGAACACGTGAAGACTGGGAGCGGTTTTGGGGAACTAGTAACCCAGAAAAAATGAAGAAGATGAGTGAAATTGCAGAGCGTATTTCAGTTGAACCATTCGATGAAATTGAAGATAGAACTAAGTAGGGCAATAGAAACGTTAAAGTGATGCCTAATGAACAGTTTGGCGGACAATATGAAAGACAACCTTAACCAAGGAATAGGGTTATGCAGATTTTAATCGTTGGAGGTAGTAAGGGTCTAGGAAGGTTCTTGGCTACGAACTTACAGGGTACAGAAATTTATGCGATTTCTAGATCAAAGCTAGTTGAGGAGGGAGTCGCTTCTGCTTGTATTGACGTTGATCCCGGTAAAAAGCCAGATTATACGTGCTTCAAAGGTGTAGAGTTTGACATCATAGTTTATTTGGCGTCCATGTGGGGAGAGTCTTCAGAATTGACAACAAACGAACTGATTGAGTTTATGAATGTTGGCCCGATTGGGTATCTTAATTTAGTCAATGAGCTTAACGCTTTAGGTTCACTTAACGATAAATGCAATATTGTATCTATTGGCTCTACAGCAGAGCTTTCAGAAAGTAGTGAATACCCTGCATTCGCCCTCAGTAAAAGATTACTCAAAGATATTTCTAGCCAGCTGCAAAACGTTTATCGTGATTACCGCTTTACTCACTTTACAATAGGTGGGATCGGGCATGCTGAAGAGGAACGTATTGAGTATTCGAGTGTTTTGGAGATTATAAATATGCTAACCAAGCTTGATCCAAACACATACCTTTCAAATATGCATATAAAGTCCAAGCTAGGAATGTAGCTCTCAAGCTGTATTACGTACCTGCTTCTATGGTTTGGCATCATGTGCATTCTTTTTATTGAGCTATGGTTATAACTCCAATGAAAGGAGTTTACTTATGTCATACATTGATGGGTTTGTCGCTGCAGTGCCGACAGCGAATAAAGAAAAGTATATCGCACACGCAAAAATAGCAGCAGAAATGTTCAGGGAGTTTGGGGCCTTAAAGGTTGTTGAGACGTGGGGGAGTGAAGTACCAGATGGTGAGATCACATCATTTCCCATGGCAGTTAACGCTGAAAGCAACGAAACCGTTGTGTTTTCGTGGGTAGTCTGGCCTTCAAAAGAAGTTCGGGACTCATTCGAGGATCATGGGTGATCCTCGAATGAGTCCAGACAATAACCCAATGCCCTTTGATGGAAAGCGTCTCATTTATGGCGGATTTGATGTTATTTTGGAGCAGTAAAATACCAAAGAATCTCAACTCGATTCGTGACACTTGGTGTTTTAATCAGTATTACGCTTCTGATGTACGTTCAATAGAGTATTCCGCGATAAGTGTTGATAAAACTCCACTTGGAGGCTTAGAGTAAAAATGGAAGAGATAAATTATTCACTGATTGTCGTATCAGCTATCGCTGCCATCGCTAGCCCCGGACCTGCAACTCTTGCGATAGCAGGCACGTCAATGAACCACGGTCGACGCTTTGGAGGGTATTTGGCTGCAGGTGTTTTAACGGGGTCTTTATTTTGGTCAACCTCAGCCGCTTTTGGTCTCGCAACCATACTCTATAGCAATGTTTGGCTTTTTGAAATTCTTAGATATTGTGGGGCATTTTATCTTTTATTTTTGGCTTTAAAGTCCGTACATTCTGCCTGCAACATCGAGCAGCTAAAGTTACCCAAAACATACGTAACGACAGAGAAGGGTAACTACTTAACCGGAGTGTTAATTCACTTAACTAACCCAAAAGCTATTCTGTTTTTTGGTGCGCTTTATTCGATAGGGGTTCCTCCTACGGCCAGTCCGTTGGAATTGTTGTCGGTCATTTTTGTTGTAGGGCTGGTTAGTGCTTTGGTTTTCTTTGGCTATGCTTTTCTTTTCGCGTATAAAAAGGTCAGGCAAACCTATCTCAGATCCAAAGCAGTTTTTGAAGGCGTGTTCGCGTTATTTTTTGGTGTGGCAAGTATTAAGTTGCTGCTTAGTGAGGCAGGAAAATGAAGCAAAAAAGGCTTGAAGAAATAAGAATAGATAATCTATCTGATTTGACGGTCTATTAAGTATACTAAGTGGCCGATTTGTTAACTTCCATAAGAGCTGCTGGCTAGAAAAAGCTTACAACCAAACGATGCTAAATATTATCATTCAAAGGGCTAACAAAGGCCCATAATTTAATTCGTATCACTGTTCATGATTGTGCTCTTCGCGCAGTGCTGTAGTATTAGTAACGTGTTGTTAATACTAAATATAACCAATTGAAACCTGGACGTTGCATTACTTGTAGTTCGATGAAATGTTATCCCGCAAGACGTTAATTTGGAGAAAAGAATGGATTCAAACTCACTATTATTATTTGTTGTCGCTTGTCTCGCTATCAACATGATTCCTGGACCTGATGTAATTTATATTGTTTCCAATACAATGAAAGGTAAATTATCTGCTGGGTTGAAAGCGGCTCTGGGGCTTGGTATTGGTTACTTTTTTCATACACTAGCGGCATGTTTAGGTTTGTCAGCAATAATTCTGAGTTCATCTTTGGCTTTTAGCGTTGTTAAATGGTTAGGGGCCGCTTACCTAGTTTATTTAGGTGTTCAGTCATTACTGTCTATGTGGCGTGGAGAAAGTAAAATCGTTGAAAACAAAAATGTTGATAATAATAAAAATGTGTTTGTTCAGGGGGTTATCGTCAGCGTCTTGAATCCAAAAGTAGCGCTATTCTTTCTCTCGTTTCTGCCTCAATTTATTGATACGTCTGCAAGCTCAACATCAATGCAATTATTAGTACTTGGCTTGCTGTTCAGCGTACTTGCGACGACATGTAACGTTTTGTACGCCTCTGTGGGTAATTGGGTATTTAGTCGTCCACACTCTCAGCGTTATTCAAGAACTCTTGAAGGTGTTTCAGGTATTCTACTTATCAGTCTAGCGAGTAAAGTGGCATTTAGTGATCGTTAGATACAGGGCATTTTATTCTCGTGATTATTATATGGCTAATGTTTGCTCAATCTATACGCTAAATGAGTGCTATTGCATAGGTTGAATCACAAATTTCAAAAATACCAATAAGTGAACGTATTTATTTATAGTATGGTTGGCGCGATTTTATCGTAGCTAGGTTAATAACATGAAAAATAAAGTAATTCTGTGTTCCGCATTCCTTTTGGGTTTGTCAGGTTGTGCTTCTGTTCCTACTGTTGATTCGACAGTATCAAATCAAATGAAATCATTTGAAGCACCTCAAAAGGGGAACGCAGGGATTTACATTTACCGAGAAGATGCTTTTGTCGGAGCAGCACTTAAAAAGTATGTTTACGTCGATGGAGAATGTATTGGTGAAACCGCTCCTGGTGTGTTTTTCTACCATGAGGTCGAAGGCAATAAAGAACATCAAGTAAGTACAGAGTCTGAGTTTTCTGAAAATCACTTAACTATCTTAACGGAAGAGGGCCGTAATTATTTCGTTAATCAATACATTAAAATGGGTGTATTTGTTGGTGGTGCGGGCGTAGAACTCGTAGACGAAAGCAAAGGTAAAGCAGAAGTACTAAAAGTCGACATGGCAGAAAAAGGAAACTGTTCTTCGATCTAGTTTTACAAACAGACCGCTTTTTAGATTAAAAAACACATTATCAATGTAACCCAACGCTTGATGAGATCCATTCAGCGTTGGGTTTTGTATTTTTGGCAAACAGTATACCTATTTCAGACCGCATGATTTGCCACCTCCTAGCTTGAGCCCACTTATTGTTCAAAGAATCTACTTGTGAAACGTGAATTTTCGAGAGGATTTCGTAGGGAGCAATCCTACAAACGCGATTAACAGATATGCCATTCCATCATTAACCTTGTCGAGTGTATTGCTAAACTAGGTAGCGGTGTGTCTCCTCTCATTAAACAAATAATAGGTATATCAGTTTTAGCTTCTATGCCTTTACATCATGCACTCGGAGCGCAATTTAAAATCAAAGGGCTAACACCAATATTAGAGAAAAATCTTGAAAGTCACCTTACACCACTAACGAAACTCTCTGTTTCAAACATTACCTCAAATCGACTAACGCAGATGGTTAATAACGCATTAAACCCTTATGGCTACTATCATTCCGAGCTCAGAGTTCAGAGACCAGAGAATGATATCATCACGCTTGAGGTTGACGCAGGGGAGGTGATGTTGGTGGCAAAATCTAACCTTGCTGTGTCGGGGGAGGCCAGTAACGACCAGGATTTCATCGAACTAATTAATCAAGCTCAACTTAAACAAGGGCAGCCGTTGCTTCATTCTGAGTACGACACGCTAAAGCGAAACTTGATTTCATTGGCTCAGCAAAAAGGTTACTTAGATGGACGTTTTATCGAATCGTCGTTGGAAGTCATTCCAAGTTTGAATCAAGCTCATGTGAATCTGCATTTCTTTAGTGGTTCTCGCTACCAATTTGGAGAGCTGTCTGTTCTTACATCGGGTATCGAAACGGCTCGAATAGAAGCGATGAGAACCTTTGAGCGGGGCGACGATTTTGATACTTTGAAATTGAGTCAATATCAGGCCGATCTCTCCAGTACTGATTGGTTTCGCAGTGTGATTGTGAAAGCGGATTTCGAGGAGATATCCGATGGTCATAAGGTGCCGATAGAAGTGCTCGCAGAGCCGAATTCACGTAATATTGTGCAAGTCGGTGGAGGGTATTCGACAGACTTGGGATTACGCGCTTCGCTAAACTGGACCAAGCCTTGGTATAACGCACGTGGACACAGTTTTGAGGCACAAGCGTACGCTTCCAAACCGGAACAATCGCTATTACTAGGTTATAAAATTCCCACCCAAAATGTTCTAACGGATTACTACGGGATTCAGTTTGAATCTAAGCATGTCGACTATCGAGACACATCGAGTTTTTCTAATGATTTATCGTTTGAAAAACACTGGCAGTTAGACAGTGATTGGCAAAGCACCATGCACGTTCGTTATTTGCAAGAAAGTTATCGACAAGCGTCGGAGAATAACGAATCACAGTTGTTATTACCGGGGGTGACATTTTCACTGCTTGATCGCAAGAACGATCAATTAGAAGTAAAGCACCGTCACGTCTACTCATTGGAATACTCAGACCCTAATTTTTTCTCCGATTCTCGTTTGCTGCGTATTGAGGGCAACAGTGTGCTGTCTTGGGATATTAGTGAAAAACACAAGTTTCACTTTCGTTCTAATGTCGGTATTAATGTCGCTGACACTTTGAGCGATATTCCATCCTCGTTACGCTTCTTTGCGGGAGGTGATGGCAATCTTCGTGGTTATGGTTATGAGTCTATCTCTCCGAGAGATGAAAATGGCGATTTAACGGGGGCTCGTTACATGTTTACTGCTGGGTTGGAATATCAATATCAGGTCTACCGCCAACTGTGGCTTGGGGCATTCTATGATGTTGGTGATGCCTTCAACGATAGGGTGGATTGGAAAAGCGGTACAGGGTTAAGTTTGATATGGAATTCAAAATACGTGCCTGTCAAAGTGGACTTTGCTTATGGTTTAGATGCTCCTCAAGGAGACCAATTCCGTGTTCACTTCTCGCTGGGAACGCAGTTTTAGCGGGCATTAAAAGGCTCTCATCCTTGCAGATAGAGAGCCTTTTTAAGTCTTGATTGTTTAGAGTTCGAACTCACCATTCAGTTTCTTGAATATCCAGTTAGGCGCCTTATGCCATCCACCATAGTTTGGATTCTTAGTATGGATCTCATTCATTGATTGCCACTGAGTTTGGCCTTGTCCATCTCGAGATACTCGCCAAAACAGTTCATCTTGTTGTCGAGTTAAGTAGTGCATGACATGTTCTGCAAAGGCTTCGCTTTGGACCAACACACCAAATTCCACATTGAGGAAATCCGATCTTGGGTCGAAGTTTGATGAGCCGATATAAGTCAGCCGATCATCGAGTATCACCGTCTTGTTGTGATAATAAGTATCCTCATGGAAGTAATGGTCATCATTGTTCGCTTGGTTTTTGTACTCAAGTATATGAACGCCCTTATCTAACAGGGTTTGGCGATGCTCCTCGTAATAAGCCGGAATAAAGCCAGAATCATTAGAGGCAGACGAGTTCGTCATTAACGTGATGTCCGCTTTTTGCTCCATCAAGGTATCAATAAAGGCAAATTCACCATCACTCGGTACCACATAAGGCGTTGATATCACTGCTTTGGATGCAGTGGTTATTTGTTGCCAAACTTGGTGTTCTACACGTTTTCTAAAGTAGGGTTTGTTGTTTTCTAACTTGTCTAATGAGTCGAAAACGGGGGTGACTTGCGTAGCAATGAAGTCGGGACTGATCAGTTGTTTTACCTGTTTTTCAACTTCAGCCAGAATGATGCTTTTGTCTTTCTCACCTTTATTAAGCGCTTTAGTAAACGCGGAATAGTTTGGGGTAACGTTAACGATGTTTTCTATTGGCGTAACATGCTCGCTGTCCCAAAGCTGTTGGTAGTTTTTGTCGAACGCTCGAATAATGCTGCCTTTGAACAAGACATCCATATCAAAGAAGTTGGCTTTGCGGCTGTAACCAAAATAGTCGTCGCCAATGTTACGTCCACCTAGAATCATCCATTGATGGTCGACGTTGAAGTACTTCTCGTGCAGACGATTGTCCAAACGTTGTTGGTGAGTAGAGAAGTTGACGGCGCGACCAATCCAACCTGACTTACGTGAATCAAACGGATTGAATAAACGAATTTGAATGTTGTCGTGAGCGCTGAGATCAGCAAGCCATTTCTCGTTAAACACCAATAAATCATCGAGAGTGAGTCGAATTTGCACGCCTCGATCTGCTGCTTGTTTGAGTTCATTGAGTAGCATCAAACCAAGCGTGTCACTCTCCCAAGAAAAGTAAGTCATATCGATGCTTTGCTGAGCGTTTCTTACCAGTTCAACGCGACGAGCAAAGGCTTCTGGAGCGTTAGGAATTAAGTAAACTTCGGCTTGATGCTGAGTAGTTTGCCAATTGGCTTCAAAATCCGGTTCAACTTGTGGGTAGGGCTGAGCACAGCCAACCAACAGCGCGCCGAAGATAAAGAGTAGCAGAGCACGGAGGGCGTTAGGAAACATGAGTAAACCTTCCTAATTATGTTCAAGGAATAAGGATGAAAAAAGCCAGCGAACTGGCTTTTAGGTATTCGGTAACGAGTTTTGAGTGGCTGAGGATGAAGTTACATGTGGCTAAGAATCAGCCCAAGTTCCTCGAGACCGTTGAGGCGACCTTGGCGCAGTTTTGGATCGATGCCTGAGTGATGAGCATTGTCCCAGTCTTGTGTGGATTGAATACCGCCATCGTTATCGATCAGCAATACTCGATCAGTCGCGCTGTTGTATTGGAAGTCTTCAAATAAACGTTCGTTAAACCACATACGAGAGAGCTCGTTCATCATTGCTTTGTCTTTGCTACCTGGGCGAACACTTGAACCATCAAGCTTTAATGCTTTATTAAACACAAATGGTAATTCAGATGCATTACAAGCGCCCACAATACAACTGATGCTTTTGAGTAAATCACCAACGTCGAGATCGCCATTTTCACCTTTGGTGTTGTAAGTCCATACGTTGAATCCAGGTTTGTAGTCAAAGTAGTAGAAGCTTGGCGTCGCTCCTGTTGCTTCTTCAATTGAAGCTTTATGACGGTTTGGACCCGTGAAGAGCAAATCATGCAACGTGGTTTTGAATTGCTGCATGTTTTTGGCCGCGCCATTCAGTTCGCTTTCATCGTTAGGGAAGAAGTCAGTCAGAGCAAGTAACTCCGTGGTTGAATCGGAGTTCCCCAAACCGAAGAACAACTTAGTCATCGCCTCATAAGCGGTGCTAGGTAGCAGTTCAAATAAGTCAGAAAGATCGAGTTCAATTGAAGCTGAATCGCTGAGTAATGAACGATATTCAGCACGTAAACGGTTTAAGTTCGTTTCCGATTCTAGCCACTCAACCATGTATTCGACGATTAAGGTTTCGTCACCACTTTCAATGATTTCTGGCGCTTCTTGGCTCAAGATTTCAATAATAGTTGGGATCAAAAATGTCAGGCTCGGCAGCATGCCCAGAGTATTGCTTTCTGCACTGTTTGAGCCAATTACCGTCGGTACGATCCATTCACTCTCAATCGCTTGTTCAGTAAAGTGATAGCCCGGTACTTCTTTCACTAGAAACGCTGGTGGGCGATGCTCGATGTAAGGCGAAAATGGCATCAACGTAGCTAATGGGCTGTTGTCGCGTGTTGGGCTTATAACCGGAATATTCGCGGCGGTCAGTACCCAGTTCTTAAGACGTTGAATAGGGTCAAGCATCTCGCTCTGTACCTTCATAACCTCTTCAAGTGGCAGTAACGCAAGATCTTCAACGCTTTGCTCTGGTCTTTGGCTCTTGGCTACATCGTAACTTTTATATTCAAAGCCGTAAGCGTTGCTTTGCATGATGGCACGTTGAAAGTGCTCACCTGCGATTGCTGCATCGCCTTTTGATTGCTGTAAAACTCCCACTGACATGGCTCCCGCACCTTGACCCATGAGTGTCACGTTTTGGGGATTACCGCCGAATGCCTCTATGTTTTGTTGAACCCATTCAAGCGCGTGTTTTTGATCGCCTAGGCCAAAGTTACCGCCTTCAGGGTTGTCCAAACCATCAACCCAAACACTGCCCAACAAGCCCAAGCGATAGTTAAAAGTAACAGCAATAAACGGGTTACCATCGTCAGCACCTTGTGCAACCACCATATCACCATGAATCAACGGTTCTGAGCCCGCGCCGTATTCAAAGTCACCGCCGTGAATAAAGACATAAACTGGCAAATCTGCGTACGCTTCTGTCCCGGCTGGTCGCCAAATGTTTAGGTTCAAACAATCTTCTGACTGCGTTTGTGTCGTTGTTTTTAACTGCGGACACGCATCACCGAACTGAGTCGCATCAATATCGCCTTCAAGTGGGGCCACAATGCTGTGTTGAAAGCGGTCTGCTTGCGCAAATTGGATACCTTTGAACGCCTCTACCGCTGCCAGTTTTTCATCCGCATCAAGGGGTGTGATGACAAGGGACTCTTTGGTCGCTTGAATGGTTGCATCGCCAATTTCCAAAGCGATTTGCTCTGGTGGTAAGGGTTGTAGTGGCTTCGGGCTGTTAGGAACGCTAGGTTTACCAGAGTCATCACTGCAAGCTGCTAAGGCAAGAGTGATGGTAATGGCTAAAGTTGAGCGATTGAGTAAAGTCATTGTTATGTCCAAAAAGTCATTTGGTGCGTGCACCGAAAATGTTAAACGGCATCTAACAAGCGACGTCCTGACGCTTTGGCATTAATCCGTGAATGGTTGGATGGCTTGTTGTATTGATGGCTCAAATGGTAGGACATCGGCGACAGTTTCAGTAATCGCCTTTGTAGGATGCAGTCCTACCATCGTCTAGGGGCGGGCTCTTTATGAGAGCTAGAAACGGTAACCAAGATTTAAGGTTACTGACTCTCGAGTTTCCCCTTTGTTATAGAGAAAGGTCAGGTTGTAGTTTTTGCCGATTTGCTTATTGAAACCAGTCAAAAACGCCCATTGATTAAGATCTACACCAATGTCGTAATCGAATTCGATATCACCACTTTTTACATGCCCGTCCATTCGAGCGTCCAGTCCTTGATATTCTGCTCCGACAAAGAACTGCGTGCGATAATCGACAAGTTGATAACCCAACATCGGCTGCACAGTAACAATACCATCGCCCCAATCATCTAAGCCCTTTAAGCGAGTTTGCGAATAGGTACCAGTGACAGAAGCAAAGAATTCTTTATAGCCAACCGAAAGGGTTGTACCTATACCTCGAAGGTCATATTCCAAATGCAACGGCACGTCTAAGCGTCCGCGACTACAAAGTGCAGATAAACCATCGCAAAACTTATCACCTAATCCTGGCAGTTTATCGTTCAGCTTATCTTTTATGTACTGGCCACCTTCACCCGTGTAGGAGGCATCAACATTGGCATCGACATTAACTTTTCCGATGTAACCAAATACATTCCAAAATGGCAGGATGTTTACATCGCCACGAAGCGTCATGCTCTCAGCACTGACGATGCCGACACTGTCTTCTGGATCAAACAGTTCATTAAGGCCGATACCTTCAATCGTGAAATCATTAAATGGAATATTCATATCTTGATTTCGATACGCTAGCGACACACCAAACGGCAGAGGCAAATCGATACCTTGACGACGAACCATATCACCCATTAAAGGAAAAACGCGGTCTAGCTTAACACTGGCTTCTTGCATGCGTGGATCAGAGACCTCATTCAAGCGTTTTTCGTCTAGTACTTGCACGCCAAGCTTATCTTCATAAATCGCTACCGGTTTTACGCTGCTCATCATTTCGAGGGGTTTATTTTTCTTTGAACCAACTATCTTGGTGTTTTTACTGGCAATCGCAATTTTGCCTGATGTTAACTTCTGGAAGAGGATCTCTTGATCGTAAGAATCCACTTGGTAGTTGTGATGTGTGAACGGTTTATCGCTGGTAATGACCATACGTTTCGGTTCACCATTAACCAACTCAATATCAACGCTTAAAAAGCGGAAGTAGGCGATATCTTGAGGAAGACCGTATTTTGAGTAATTGAAGCTGATGATCACATTACCGTTCTGATCCTCTTTTGCTCTTACTGATGACGGATCAAAACTCTCCGCGTAGTTTCGAAGGCGGTATTCTGTTCGTGTGAAAGCTTCGATCTCATCAAGTACTTTTTCATTTTCATCGAGTTGTTCAGGGTTGTACTTGATACGCAGATCAATGTTGCCTTTGTTATCGGTGTTCTTAACCAAGTAGACGGACGAATCGCGAACGCTATCACCGATTTTAACACTTCGGTGGGCATGCTCGACCAAATGCTCGCCTTGAACTAGAGAGCTGATGGCCAGTTTTGGTAAATCATGACTGATACCGTATTTGTCGAACAGCGCTCGGCCTTGCTCGATTACTTCGTTGTAGGTCGTCGTCTCTTCAGCGGCGAAGCCAAAAGTGGGGGTAGTAAGCATTAGTGCGCTCACGAGCACAGTAAGAGAAGACGTCTTGCCGGCGCGTAATTCAAAAAAATTCATGACAGTTTCCACTCTGAATAGTCTCAAACCTTCGAGACTCAGACAGTTAATGTGTCACTGAACTTCTTGTTCAGTTAGATAGATGTGTTTGCTGTGATTGACGTTGTGAATGCAGAGTTTTCGATTGCATTTCGTGAATCAATGAGAGGATTTTATGAGGTGAAGAGAGATTCCGTTAATCGCTTTTGATGGATACTATCCTCGCTTTATGGGTTACGGAGGAATAATGGCTAGCTCACAAACAAACAGCCCCGCAGAGCAGAAGCAATGCAGGGCTTTAGTTTCAAGAACGGAGGTGACGCTTAGACCGTAACGCGAACACGAAACAGATCAGTAAACAACTTGGCAATCATCAAAATAATCATAATGTTTACCAGCATCAGCAAGGGCGTTTCAATTCGATACGCTGGGGTTAAATTGAGCGCTCCTGATGTCAAGACAACCAATAAGTTAATACCTAGAATTCTGTGTACCATCAGCTTTGGTGTGGAAAATACCTTCCAAATCACGATGATGTTGATGAAGTAGAATAGCCCAAGCTGCCAAAGCTCGGTCATCATTGGCATTAGGAAAATGTATTGCAATAGAATCACCGTGCCAGTGCCTATCACACCAAAAAATGCATCTTTAATAATGCTTGGTGGCATAGTAGGAACGATTGAAGAGAACACGCCAGCTAGCATCGGAAAAATGAAACCTCCGGGTACGGGCAGATAAATCCAGATCAACAAAGAAGTGACGAACATGGATACACCTTGCAATACCTTTCTGCCGTCTTCATTCAAATGCTGGATAAACGTTCGATGCTCGTGATGCCAAACTGTGTTTTTCTCTCTTTGCATGACACAAGCAACGTGACCGATGAGAGACGTACTTGGATTTTTAATATCAAAGCTTTGAAGTTGCTGCGTTAGCGTTGGCCAATCGATCTCACGACTTTGCGATTGATCTGCTTGTTCTAGCAATCGGTCTTGGATTTGTGCCATCTCATTTAAACGCGCACGCCATAGCTGACGATGTTCTTTCAAGTGGTAGCTGCCAGTAAGTGGTAAGCCGACCAGTTGGAATAACTTTTCTATGTTGGCGCTGTTGGTCTCAAGAGCTTCAATATCTGTATCATTGGGCGATTTCATAGCGTTAAGCATCGCCTCTCTGCTGGTCTCAAAACGTTGAATGAAGTTTTGTTCTGTACTGACTGGCCAGACTAATCGGTACACAACAGAAAACGTGATCACACCAAGAATAGTCTCTTGCATGCGAAGAACAGCGAAGTGGAACGTTGCTTGACTATCAAATCCTCCCATACATGCGATGATGGAGCACACAGCAAAACCGATAGAGAACACATAACCATACTTTTCGTCGCTCGACATAAAAATGCACGCACCTAAAAACAAGGTGAAGAAGGTGAGAAACAAAAAGCGATCTTGAGAAAACGTCGTGATGAGGAAAAAGGCATAACCGATGCCAAGGAGGGTTCCTAATAAGCGATTATGACCTTTGTTTATTGAGTGAGCGAAGCTTTCATTTAATGCCATTACCGCGACTGCGATCGCTGCCCAATACGGTTTCTCCCATTGAAACCATAAGGCAAGGCAGATCGCGATAACGATAGACAGCGCAGCTTTGATTGCTTCTTTGGTTGAGGCATTAAACATACATTCCACCGCATTATTGTTTGATGATTTTGATAGAGGCCGTCATACCAACACGTAGTTGAAAATCTTTCGGTAAGTGATCTAATTTAACTTTAATTGGAATGCGTTGAGCTAAGCGTATCCACTGAAAGTTAGGGTTCACATTGGGCAAAAGATCGTTACCAGTACTACCATCTTGCTTCGCAATGCCGTAGCCAATGCTTTTGATTTTTCCTTCCAGCACAGCTTCATTGTGCATCATTAAGGTCACGTAGGCTTTATCTTGTGGATCAACGCCAACTAAATCCGTTTCTTTGAAATATCCTTCGATCCAAAAGCTGTCTTCATCAATCAAAGCCACGACTGGAGAGTTAGCGACGACTTGAGAGCCGACGCGTAAGTTCAAATTAGTTATATAACCATTCGTTGGCGCATAAACTTTTGTGTAATCAAGGTTTAGCTTGGCTTCTTCAACATTGGCTTTCGCGAGTTCTACGTTGGCAACGGCTGTCTCCACTGCATTGTCTAGGTTATTCAATGTCAGTACAGGTACGGCGCCAGGTGTGCGCTTTTCTAACTTAAGTGCTCGCTGCTCTTCATTTTTGGCCTTTGCTAGTAATGCAATGGCTTGCTTTTGAGCTGCTAGCGCTTTGTGGTACGCCGCTTTATAGATGCTTGGGTCAATCTCAAACAGCAAATCGCCTTGTTTCACTTGCGAATTGTCTTCAACGTAGACTTGGATGATTTGTCCTGTTACGCGGGGGGTTATAGAAACGATGTGCGCGCTAACTTGGCCATCTCTAGTCCAAGGGTTGTCAGAGTATGATTGGTAGTAGCTGAAAATCACGGTGCCAGCGGAACACAGTAGTAGCAGTGTGATGAGATAACGTTTTATCACGGAATTTGCCTCAAAAT
Source organism: Vibrio sp. 1402 (assembly GCF_033340275.1). NCBI lineage: Bacteria > Pseudomonadati > Pseudomonadota > Gammaproteobacteria > Vibrionales > Vibrionaceae > Vibrio > Vibrio sp. 1402. The sequence goes on along the minus strand of NZ_JAWOWE010000004.1, from coordinate 128,747 downwards.
ATCGTAATGAATCGACCAATAACGCCAGTAAAAATCACAATTAGGCTTAGCTCTGCGAGTGCAGGAAATGCAACGTATTTGTGGAGTCCCAGTTTTGTAGCAACGGTTCCGACCAAAATGGTGAGCATGTAAGCCAATGCAATAACCAGCAACAAGGGTGGGAAGTAAACTTCGCCCCACACAAGTTCATGTGGCATTGAGTTCATGGTGTTTTTCTCTATTAACTTGATGAATGGAAAGATAAGGCAAATGATGGCATCCGTGATAATCGCTTTTGGAGGATCTAATCCATCAAACGAAAGGTGTTATGCGCTATATAGAGGGAATGATGCAACCAAACCGCTTTTTGAAGCGCGAAAACAAAAATAAAATTATTTTGCGATTTATCTGGTGTTCATTGCAGAACGCTAAGTTATTAAATTTTCGACAATTATTGATCGATTTTTGCTTTTGAATATGCGAAGTGATGGTTTCATCCTTCAAATGGGATTACGAGTTGTGAGGTTTTGTTCCTAATATTCGCTTCGAAGCAAACGAGATGCTTTTTAAATTAAATAATCCAACAAATATGAGTGACAGATTATTCGTTAGATTATTTGAGTTTTATATTTATTAGTAAGAGTAAAATTGTCATGGAAATTATTTCTAATCTTTTTGACATGGCACCATTTGTTGCTCTCTTTATTACGCTCTCTCTCGGTTATATGGTTGGTAAAATTACCATTGGTCGATTTGTTCTTGGCGGTGTTGCCGGAACATTATTAATGGGTGTAATTATTGGGCAATTTGGTGTTCATATTGATCCCGGCGTAAAAAGCATTTTCTTTGCGCTCTTTATTTACGCAGTAGGGTATCAAGGTGGTGCGCAGTTCTTCAAAGCATTGAACTTTAGAACCATCAACATTCTACTTTCTGCTGTAGTGATGACGGTGTCTGGCCTGCTTTGTGTACTAGCAGCAGCTTGGATGTTTGATCTAGACAGAGGTACGGCAGCAGGCCTTGCAGCTGGTGGTTTGACTCAATCGGCAATCATCGGTACAGCGGGTGATGCGATCGCACGTCTTGGTGGTGTGACAGAAGAAGCGAAGCACCTAATGCAGACCAACGTCGCAGTAGGCTACGCAGTTACGTACATCTTTGGTTCGCTTGGTCCAATTCTGATGGTGACATGGGTATTCCCAACACTGATGAAGTGGGATATCCGAGCAGAAGCGATTGCGCTAGAAGAGAAAAATTCAAATGGTAAGCGTGATTTAGCGCCGGGTGAGTTCAACGCTGTCACAGCGCTGGTTACACGAGCATTTAAAGTGAGCAAAGATGGTGGGCTAGCAGGCAAAACCTTAGCCCAGTTAAACCAACACGCTCTGGCTGCTTGTATTGAATTGATTCAACGCGATGGCAAAGTGCTAGACGTGGACAAATTCACAGCACTGAAAGAAGGGGATGTCATTGTTGTAACAGGTCGCCGTAATGCAGTACATCAGCTGCAAGATGGTTTGGCTGACAACGAGATTGCACTTCCAGAAGGCTATGAAGTTATTGAAGAAAACCGTCAACTGATCGCAGACAACCGCAAACTGATTGGTAAGTCGCTGCAAGAGATTAAAGAGGCTTCGAACCAAGGCTCTATGCGCGGTATTTATGTGACAGACTATATTCGTGAAGGCAACTCAATTGAAATGACGCCGGATCTTGTGGTGAAGAAAAATGACGTCATCCAGCTTACAGGTACCGCAAAAGACATCAATCGCGTTGAGAAAAACATTGGTCAGCGAATGGGCTCAGCAAACGTGACTGACTTAGTCGTGCTTGGTATGGGCATGGTGGTGGGTCTATTAATTGGTCTAATCAGTTTTAAGATTGCTGGTATTCCCGTCACTATCGGTTCTGGTGCAGGTTGTTTGATCTCAGGTTTGATTGTGGGTTGGTTGCGTAGCCGCAATCCGCATGTTGCTCAGTTTCCTGTGGGGGCCGCGAACTTTATTCGAGATTTCGGTTTGGCAGCATTTGTGGGCATTGTTGGCCTTGAGGCTGGGCCTCAAGCGGTCGACACCATCAAAGAACACGGTATGTCTCTGTTGTTCCTTGGCATGGGTGTAACGATTATCCCTCAGATTATTTCGTTCTTCTTCTCATATTTTGTATTGAAGATTAAGAATCCAGTTGAAGCACTTGGCTGTGTGACAGGTGGACGAAGTGCGAACCCAGCATTTGCGGCTTTAATGGAAAAAACAGGTAATGCAACACCAGTATTCTCATTCACCGTGACTTATGCAGTCGCCAATGTACTGCTTACCCTATGGGGTCCAATTATTGTCGGCATTATTACTTTAAACGCAGGCATGTAATTTAAATAAATTCGAACACTCTTATCGCCTAATTAAATAGGCGGTAGGGGAAGTATTATCCAAATTTTACTAAATAATAAATTCAGGTAAATATTATGACTACGCAAAATACAACAATTGATTTTTCAAAATTTGCAGATTTAAGCCCATTTGAATTAAAAGATAAACTTATTGAAGTGGCACAAACTGTTCCTGACCGCGCTTTATTAGATGCAGGTCGTGGTAATCCTAATTTTCTTGCGACACTACCGCGTAAAGCGTTCATTCGTTTGGGTGAGTTCGCAATATTGGAAGCCGAGCGCACTTATTCATACCTAGATGGTGGTTTCGGTGGCATTCCAGATGGTGTGGGCATTGTTGAACGCTTTGACACGTTTGCAAGCGACAATAAGAAAGACCAAGGTGTGCAGTTCTTAGAAAAGTCGCTGAGCTACGCAAAAGACCGTTTGGGTCTAGAGAAGCAAGCTTTCTTGAATGAACTGGTTAATGCATACCTTGCATGTAACTACCCAGTGCCACCACGTATGTTGACGAACATCGAAACCGTTGTGAAGCAGTACATCGCAGAAGAGATGTACGGCCCAATGCCAATGACAACAGACTTCGATCTGTTTGCAACGGAAGGCGGCACAGCGTCTATGACGTACACGTTCCAAACTATGTTCAACAACGGTCTGTTGAAGAAAGGTGACAAGGTCGCGCTAATCACTCCAATCTTTACGCCGTACCTAGAAATTCCAGAACTGAGTGAATACGAACTGGAAATCGTTGAACTACGTTTGGATGAGACAACATGGCAGCTGCCGATGTCTGAAATCGAAAAGCTTGCAGATACAGGCATCAAACTGCTTTGTGTCGTGAACCCAGCAAACCCAGCGTCTGTGAAGTTCTCGGATGAGACTCTGGATAACCTATCAAATTTTGTGAACAACGAACGCAGCGACCTGTTCATTGTGACTGACGATGTATACGGCACATTCGCGGACGACTTTGTCTCACTGTTCGCGAAACTGCCATACAACACGCTTTGTGTTTACTCGTTCTCGAAGTACTTCGGTGCAACAGGCTGGCGTTTAGGCTCGATTGCGATTCAACACAACAACGTGTTTGACGATGCAATGCGCAGCCTTCCTGAAGCGCTTCAACTTGAGTTGGACGATCGTTACAAAACACTGACTCCGGAACCTCGTGAGATTAAGTTTATTGACCGTATCGTAGCAGACAGCCGCAGCGTAGCGCTTAACCACACAGCAGGTTTGTCTCTTCCTCAACAAGTTCAAATGGCGCTGTTCTCTTTGAACTGCTTGATGGACTCGGAACAAAACTACAAAGAAGCATGTAAACGCATCATCCGCGAGCGTTACAAAACTCTGTACAAAAACATGGGTGTAGAAATTGAAGAAAACAAAGATCGTGTGGACTACTACACACTGCTTGAGCTCGACACTCTGGGCGGCAAATTGTACGGACCAGCATTCGTTGAATGGTTCAAAGCGAGCGAGAAAGGCAAAGACTTCCTGTTCCGCCTTGCACATGAAACCGGCGTTATCCTACTTCCAGGCCAAGGCTTCGATGTAGTGCATGCATCAGTTCGAGTTTCGCTAGCAAACCTTACTCACCACGAATACGAGCTTATCGGTCGTGCAACACGCAAAGTGTTGGATGAGTACTTTGCTGAGTTCAAAGGCTAATGAATCCAACCTGATTAAGAATAAGCCTCGGCGTTGTCGAGGCTATTCCGACCAAATAAGCACAGTGCGCAATATTGTGTTTATTTAGTCGCCAAGCTAACAAACTTCTCAATTAAGAGTGACTTATGAAAAGCATTATTTCTATTCAATCTCATGTGGTTTATGGCCACGCAGGAAACAGTTCTGCCGTCTTCCCGATGCAGAGAATGGGCCTCGAAGTCTGGCCAATTCACACGGTTCAGTTTTCAAATCACACTCAGTACCAGCAAGGTTGGACTGGACAGAAGTTTGGGGCAGATGAAATTCATTCTCTAATGAGAGGCTTAGATAACATTGAGAAGTTAGGCGAATGTGGCGCGATACTGTCCGGTTATCAAGGCAGCGCAGAGCAATGTCGAGCGGTGGCCGAAGCGGTAAGTTTAGTCAAATCGCGTAACCATAGTGCACTTTATGTGTGTGACCCAGTTATGGGTGATCCAGACAAAGGTTGCATTGTGGCAGACGGTGTCAAAGAAGCGATAAGCCATAGCTTGTTGCCCATCGCTGATGTGATTGTTCCTAACCAGTTTGAACTGAGCGAGTTAACAGGTGTGAAAATTGACTCTCTTTATGATGCGGTCACTGCATGTAAAAAAGCCTTAGAGTTAGGACCGAAAATGGTATTGGTGAAACATCTGCATGCTCTAACAGATGACGCCTTCAGTATGATTTTAGCGACGCCGAAAGCAAGCTATTTGGCCCAACGCCCTAGTGTTGAATTTGCTATGCAGCCAGTCGGTGTCGGTGATTTAATTTCTGCGATTTTTACCTCTTGTTTGGTGAAGAAGATGTCTCCTGTCGCAGCCTTTCGTCATACACATAACGCCGTTTACGGTGTATTGGAGATCACCAAAGGCTATGCACATGGGAGCTACAGACGATCAATGCCCAATACGAATTTGTCGAACCGACGCATGAGTTCAACGTCGTGAAAATTGCTTAGCGCAGTACCTAATTAACGGAGAAGCGTAAAGTTAGCATATAGAAACTTGGCATAATTGCTTTGATGGATAGCATCCTACAATCGCGATTATGGGGTTTAGCCGTGCCTAGCTATAGTAACTCCACACAACGAAACGGACTTCATTTTGACCCAATTAACTTCAAACTGAGTCTCTGGTCATACGCCAGAGAACATTAAATGAGACTGATTATGAATCGTTTAATTTCCTCTGGTGTGACGGTTGCACTTTCGCTGCTGATAGTAGCTTGTAGTTCACCTCATACGCTGGATGTTCGTGTTTCTCAAAGCAACTATAAAGATGTCGAGATCGCGAGTTCGACACCAAATGAGCCACTTCGAATGTGGGCCAATGAAGCGCCGGATTTTCTCTACTCAGCGCACAATCAAACCACACCGATCAAAGTAGAAGGTGAACAGCTCAATATTTTGGCCTTATCGGGTGGTGGCGTAAACGGCGCATACGGGGCCGGCGTTTTGATGGGGCTACAGGAAAAGGGGGAGCTAAAAGATTATGCCATCATTACTGGAGTCAGTGCTGGTGCCCTAATCGCTCCTTTTGTTTTCATTGGCGGTGATGCGATGCCAAAGATGAAAGAAGTCATGCTCAACATCAATGATAAGAATATTTTGGGTAAGAAGAACTTCTTAAATACCCTGTTTAAGGACGCGTTTACCGATGGTGAGAACCTCTATGATTTCATCGCAGACGCTTACCCTGAGCCCATGATCGAGGCGATGGCGCAGCAACACCGCAATGGTAAACGCCTCTTTATTGGCAGTACCCATTTTGATTCAGGCGAACTGGTGATTTGGAATATTGGTGCGATTGCGAACAGTGATTTAGCGGACAAATCTGAACTGATTTACAAGGTGCTTGCTGCGAGCGCATCGATCCCTGGTGTTTTCCCTCCACAATTTATCGATGTTGAACATGATGGAGAAACTCTTGAGGAGTTACACGTAGATGGTGGTCTCGCAGCGCAGGTGTTCTTTAATCCGTCTAACTTCAACTATCAACAAATCTCAGATGCTTTGGGGTTAGAAAAAGCGCCTCAGTTGGATGTGATTCGCAATGGTGCGTTAAAAGCGCCGTATCGTCCACTAAAAGACAAAGGTTTGGACTTGGTATCGAAAAGTGTCTCAAGCCTTACGCTAGCGCAAACTCGTGGTGATCTCTATCGAATGAAATACATCAGTGAAATCAACGATATCGAGATGCAGTTTACCTATATTGATCAAGATTTTAGATACGCCAAAGTAACGAAAGATATGTTCGATCACCGCTACTTGCTGACGATTTACGAATATGGATTCAAAAAAGCCACCCAAGGGCAACTTTGGGTAACTGAACTCCCTTAATACAGGAAAACGATACAATGAAAAAAGCCGTTCTTACACTCATGATGCTTACCGCTTCCGCGACTGCATTCGCCCAAAGTGGAGCCCATCTTGACCAGCAAAAAGTGGATAGTGATATGCAGCAACTGTCTGCAATCAAAGAAGAAGGTGCAGCCTTTATCATGATTGACGAGAACTCGAGTTACGTGGCGGTCGAGTTCGTGGGAAAGTGGGAAGAGATCAACAACTATGTGTCACACAAAGAAGCGAAAAAACGTAAATTGGAAAAAGTGAACAAGCAGTTCGTGTACTCTCAGGTCGGTGAAACGTTGGAGTCACTTGAGCAAAAAGTCGTTGACCACATTTACGCTGATCAACCTAAATATTTCAGTGTCGATGTCTACCGTGATTACTATGGTGACTCAGGAGAATTCAACTATTTAGCTCGTGTCGTTGAGTACAACTAAGTGAGAGAAAACCTACTGAAGCTAGTAGGTTTTTTTGTGTCGTCGAGAAGGAATTCAAACGCAGATTGTTTCCGTTACCAAGTAGCAATTCTACGATCTTGTGGTAATTTAATTAGATAACTCTAAAAAGTAAGCACAACCTATGAATTTTAGTTTTGAACAACTTCTCGCGTTCGTAACCGTTTATGAACAGCTTTCGTTTAGTAAGGCGGCGGTCAAACTCAATAAGCACCGAACCACAATAGGGCAGGTGATTACCAATCTTGAAGATCAACTGGCGGTCAACCTGTTTGAGCGAGTGGGGCGCTCGGTAGAACCGACAGAAGATGGTCATCTTCTTTACCACTATGCTAAGCAAACCATCGAACAAGCACGTACTTTCGATAAAGTCGCATTAAGTCTGGCTTACGGTGGGTTAGAGAATGTTAGTATCGCCTATTCAAGCGCTATACCACACCGTTTTCTTGTATTGCTTCGTATTCAATTAGCGGCAGATTTTCCGATGATGCGAGTTAACTTTCTTGTTCGTAATCGCAACGAAATTAAAGAGGGTTTACAGAATGGTGAGTATCAATTCGGTATTGTCAATGTGCATGATAGTCGAGCAATACATAGTCTGGATGCGACGTTTTTAGGTCATTTTGAATTTGTTCCTTTCGTCCAGAAAGGTGGTGAACTCGCTTCTGTGGCACCAGATCGAGTATTGACAGCCTTGAGGAATAGTAAACAATTTGTACTGCGTTCTCTTATTGAAGAGGGAATGGGCGAAAAAGTCATCGTAAGTTCGAACCATGAAGAGGTCGACCAATTGGCCCTAGTAGTGAAAATGGTTGAAGCAGGTTTAGGATGGGCGATTCTCCCCAGAACGTTTGCCCATTCGGAGTTTTCTAATAATCATATAGAGCCAGTGGAAGCTTCTGAATTATTGGAAGGTTTTAAGTTTGGTTTTGGCCTATGGTGCCAACCCTCTAAGCAAGTCGGTGATGTAAAAAATTCAATCATGAAGGTCGTTACAGAATACCGAGAGAAAATAATCCGCGATATGACTTAGCGGCGACATGTATCTTGCTCATCCCTATCAACAACAAGACTCAATGTGAGTCTTGTTTTTTTGTGTCTGAAAAACGTTATCTTTCTAGCGAAGACTAATGTCTATTGGAAGGATATGACCCTCTATATGAGAGTATGGAATCCATACTTTTTGGCTTAATCTAATCTCGCTCAATGGGTAAGCCCAGAGCAAAAAGTGTTTTTACCATATGTCCGCTGCAAGGACGCAGATTTTCAGCCGGGTTTAGTTACCCGGCTTTTTTTATAGTAATAGAAAATGTCAGCTGTCACCCCAAGCTCTCTGTTACAACTGGCTTGTTACTTCGCTTAGCAATCCAGTACGCAACGCTACCCCAAAGCACGGTGAGTGCCCAAAGCGCCGTCCAATGTGGAGCGACTTGTTGCCAGGTTGCCCCCATTTGGTTTAGCGCTAAGAAAGCTTTGATCGCCCAAGTGCTTGGGCTTAAATCAGCAATCCATAATAAGGGAGTAGGTATGGCTTCAATCGGCCAAATAAAACCAGCCAAGAAAATGAGCGGCATAGAGCTCACTAGGACGACTAAGGTGACAAGTTCACGCCGAGGTAATAAGTAACCTAGCCAGAAGCCTAGTCCGCAACAACCTAAAAAGAACGGTAACAACATAGCCAGCAATTCGCCCGCGTTGGCGATATGGTTTACGTTTAAGCGTTCGAAGCTAAAACCAAAATAATAGGCGCCGAGTAAATAATAAATTGCCACAAATACTAACGTTCTCACAAGCAGCAGCGATCCCGTTGATACTTGTGACCAATAGCCACGACCATGACGCTGTGTTCCCGTTTGCAATCCAACCGCCATGATCAACGTTTGTTGTAAAATCAGAACAAATACTGCCGGCACTACGTATTCGATGTAACCCATGGTTGGGTTGAACGTCGGTTTCATGTTAAGCTTAATAGCTGAGTAATTATGGCTAGCCATACTCATGGGCACACCATCTATCACCATTTTACTGACTTTCACTTGGGCCCCTAATGTGCCTCCCGCTTGGGCCAATCCTTCTACCACGGTTCCGTACACGAGAAAATACGAGGCGTCCGCAGCGTAGGCCAGAGTCGGGCTTTTACCTAGCATTAGGTCTTTGTAAAAGTGTTCCGGTATGACTAAAAAACCGGTGATCTCTCGTTGTAAAAATGCTTGCTTTGCATCGGCAATCGTATGAAGTCGAGTGACTACGTTGACTTGTGGGGTGGCATCAACCATACGTTCCAGCTTTAAACTCGTCTGACTACCATCTAGATTAACAATCGCGATTGGTTGTTCACGAGGCGTTTGTTGTGCATAAGGCAAAGGGTATAAAAACGAGTAAAATACGACACCACCAAACACGGTCAACGTAACGACTGGATTGGTTAGAACGGCCTTAAGTTCCGCTTTAATCAGTTGCCACAATGTCATACCGCCTCCTTCGCTTGGCGTGTTGATGAAGCTGTTCGATGTTTACCCATCAAGGCTGCGGTAATGAGCAGGGGCACAACGTAACCAATCATAGGCCATAGCGAGCTTAAAGATTGTGCGGCCGATGCTCCATAGCTTGCTTGACTCACTTGTACTTCAATGTAATGGGTAATCGGCAATAATGAACGCCATGCATAAGCGAGCGTGTTCATGTCAGAAACTGGGAATGTAATTCCCATGAACGCGAAGCTTGGAGCCGTAAATGCGCCAGCAAAACTCATCGCACGTGCAGGATCCATCGACAAGAAGAAGAATAACGCTCCCATAATGATACAGGCGATAACCGTCGCCAATTGTGCTAATAGCATAACCACAAAACTGCCTTCCATTGGCCAATCAAGCACGGAATAAAACCAGTACAAGAACAACGCACCTTGCGCCATAAAGACCGGAATGTACTGACTTAATAGGGTAGTGAGCCTGGCGTATGGCTTTTCGCCCAAAAATGCAAAGCTATTCTTTCCACCATAAATGCGAAAGTGCGCGGCAAGAATCAAAATAGTGCTTACTACAATACATATTTGCCAAATGGCTGGCACGATAGCCGTTACCAAAAATTGTGCGTAGTTATTGTTACGGTTAAATAATGCGGTTATTTGTGTCGACACGGGTACAGCCTGTCCAGCCGCTGCTAACGTTGTGGTGTTACCCTTAGCCAAGTTGCCCATTACTTCAACCTGAGCGTCGAAATAGCCTTGTGCTTGCGCAACGGCAGAGTTGATCAGTTTCGCTACCAAAATGTACTGACTGTTGTAAAAGACAGAAAGTTGAGGTTGGCGGTGCTGGAGAATATCTTGGTCGAACTTAGATGGGATGACCGCGTAAGCGTAGATATCGCCTTCAATCATCGCATTTTTTGCTTCGCTTGCACTGGCGTAATGATAGTTAACAGCCAGACTCGACGACGCATCCAAAGATTGAATGAGCGTTCGAGAAAGTTGGGAATGTTGTAGATCAACCACACCGATTGGCAGATCTCGGGCAATGCCCGCAGAGAACACTCCCCAAATCATCATCGCGAGCAAAATCGGTATCCAAGTAAGGCACGAAAGCAACCACTTGTCTCGTCGTAAGATATGCCGCTGTGAAATCTTAATCGTCATAGCATTAACCTAGTGGTTGTGATTAAAGTTCAACGACAACACTCATTCCCATACGCAGTTCAGGTTCGGGTTGAGCTGGACGAGCTTCTACTTCAAAGGTACGAAGATCAAAACCTTGAGAAGCATCGGTTGCTCTCCACGTTGCAAAGTCACCCATAACGGCAACATGCGTTACTTTGAACTCAACATTTTTATTTAAGGCAGGCAAATAGGCATCAAAGGTTGCTCCTTTTTTAAAGTGTTGAAGGTAATCTTCACGCACATTCAGTGTCGCCCAGGCATCTTCTGTATCTATCACAGTAACGACTGGGAAGCCCTGAGGTGCTAATTCACCACTTTGAAGCAGAACTTGAGAGACTTCGCCGTCGAACCAGCTGTAGATCTGAGTATCTTTCGCATACGCTTCTACTTCGGCTACCGCACCTGATGCCATGCGCGCTTTTTCCGCCGCAGCCACTTTGGTTTCACTTCTAGCGCCTTCTTTTGCCATTTCGTACATTTGAAACGCGGCACTTTCTGTGTATTTCGCTGCTTGCCACTGAGTTAAAGCTTCATCGCGTTTTTGTTCTGCAACCACGCCATCGTTATAAAGGTTATTCACACGATTGTAGGTTTTTTCCATTAAATTCGCAGCGGCTTTGGCTTTCATCCACTGATCTTTTGCTGCTTGGATTTGTTGCTCACGTGCGCCTTTCTCAGCTTCTTGAGCTAAGGCGTCTGCCGCTTTTTCACCTGCTTTTGCTTGTTCTAACTTCGCTTCAATTTCAGGACTATGAAGGGTAAAAATAAGCTGACCTTTCTCTACATCGTCGCCTTTACGTGCCATGACCTCATCAATACGCCCTGGGACTTTTGAGGAAATGCTGTATTGCTGGGCTTCAATTAATCCCTGTAAGCGGATCGGTTCTGGTTGATAGGCTTGGTAAAATTGATACCCAACCCAAGAGGCAACACCCAAAGCACAAAGTGAGAGTAAAACGGGTTTTAGTGATTTAGCTGCCATGATTTATTTCACCTCTTTGGATGTTGAAGCAGGGATATAAGCGGTATTTTGATATTGTTCGAAGCTGTTCATTTCACTGCTCAATGCGAGTAGCTTGGTTAAAGATATTAAATAGCGGAAACGCGCCGCTGAACGTTGTGTTTCTATACTCGCGACATAAAGTTGTGCATCCACAACATCCAGAGAAGACGACAGACCCTGAGTAAATGCTTTTTCACGCAAGCGCAGATTTTCGTTAGCGAGTTCAATGCTAGATGCGAGCCCTTGTACTTCATCAATGGCTTGCTGAGCCTCCAAGTATGTCTTTTGGACTAACAGCGATAAGTCTTGTTTGGCTTGGGACTTTAATGAGTCGACCTGCGAGACGACGCTTTGAGCGGCTTTGACTTTTTCGCTTCGCCCTGATGATTCAATCAGTGGAATGCTGACACCAACACCAACTAACCAGTCAGGCTTCATTTGGCTTGCGAGAGAATCGTCTTCATACAAGCTGTAGTCGCCGTAAAGATAAACTTCAGGGTAGTATTTCCCTTTTTCTGCTTTGATTAAGCTAGAGGCTTGTTTGTGTTTAGCGCTCAGAAGTTCTAACCCCGGATAGGTAAGCAACGTTTGATCGACAAAAGCAGTAAGAGGGGGAAGACTGTCGTTGATAAACAAAGATTCAGCGGGCTCTACGGCATCATTTTGTGCGAGTAATTTACCTAATGCAGCCTGAGCGATACTCAAATCGCTGGCTGCTTTACGTGTTTCTACAGATGCTTTATCTAAAGAAGCCTCGGCTTGCAGGCGCTCAACGTGCGCGATTTGTCCTTGCTCTTCAAGCTTAATGGCAAAATCTCGATGCTTTTTTAGCCCTGCTTCAACCGCTTGCCGCGTTGCGAGTACTTCCTTTGCCAGTACGACAGAAAAGTAGTACTTCGATAAATCTTCAAAACGCGCTTGTTGTTCCATTAGAAGCTGACTTTTCGCCTCATCCGTTTTGCCTTCTGCTGCTGATTGAGCCGCAGAAATTCGACCACCAGTAAAAATTGGCCAAATCGCACGAATAGACGAAGAGAAAATATCGCGCTCGGTTATGGTCGAAGTGGTATTAGCTAAGGCACCAAAAATAGGCTGAAAAGCAGGAGGTACGTTAATGTGTGCTCCTGTGCTGTCTAGGATCTGTTTTCCCGAAAGCGTGATATCGGTATCTAAACGCGTGTAATTCGCGCCAATAGTAACCTGAGGTAAGTTGAGATTGCTGGTGGCACTCTCTTGGTATTGGTAGTTCTCGACGTTTGAGCGTTGAGCTTTGAGAGAATAGTTGTTTTCTAGCAATAGCTGCCATGCGGTATCAAAAGTGATCGGTGCCGCATGACAGGCAAGGGAAATCGAGCTGCTAAGTAAGCCCAGTATCCAAACCTTTCCTGTTTTTTTCATAATGGCTGCTTTGTCGTAGAGTATTAGCTCTAATATAAAGGATTCGTAACTGCGTGTTAAGTAGGAGGGAAAATTGGGCAGTAGTATGCGCCCAGTTATATTTGTGCTGGGCGCGGGAGATGTTACAAATTTATTTCGTATATGGACAGTGAAACTCCGCTCTCCACTCGAGCTGACGAGAACCTCGCATCGTATTCAATAGATCTTTTCCACTCATTTGAGGGAACGATAACAGGACTTTGAGATCAGAAGTACCGCCTCCGTTTTTTTCATAAGCCCTGACGTGTGTAAATGTTGAATACATATTCTCTGACAGCATCGCCTTATTCAGGCATATTCCAAAGGTATCGCGTTCCATGTTTGGTGTTCCTTCTAACTATAAATGCACCTCTGTTTATAGTTTTCCAGTTTTCAGATGGTGTCTAAGTGTTTGTCATATAGTCAGTATTTGTATTTTGTTTTATTTGTGTCCAAACCACTGACATCAATGTTGAGCTTTTAATAGACTTCCAGCTTCACTGCTTTCAAACCGAAACTCTCATTGGTTTCGTTGATTAAAAATTATACGTTGTAAAGTCTAAAAACGCCTCAAAAACCGCTAAAATCGATGTGATCACGATCATGATTTTAAGGGCAATTTATGTATGGAATTGAGTATCAGAGAGGAATGCTAAATTTGGTGAATGGTTGTAATTTTATGTTTCAGCTCGTCGATTAATTAACCGTAAACTCTGCGGTTTGCTTGTCTTCCTCACAGATTTATCACCGCGACAACGTCATGCTGTTAACTGAGTGTTAACGTTACGCTCAAGAGTGAATCACAAGGATGTATCAATGAGTTGGAAAACCATCAGCTTTCGTAAGCGGATGCTCATTATCATGACGCTATCGGGGTTGATAGAGCTGTTATTGCTTGTCGCCGCGGGGTTCACTTATCTCAAAATCAATCAAGAGCAAGAAATGGGAGAAAAAGCACTGGGTGTTGCCCGTTTTTTAGCGGACTCAGCGGTTGTTCGTGAAATGATCGAAACCCAACACCCCCAGCCATACCAACTTCGCTTTAGAGAATTAACCGAAGCCATAGGTGCTGCATTCATCGTTATTGGCGACCATAAGGGAGTACGCTTAATCCACCCTGTTGATGAGCGGTTGGGCAAGCCAATGAGAGGTGGCGACAATCGTCGAGCGCTAGAGCAGGGGTTGTCTTATGTTTCGACGGCACAGGGCTCGTTAGGTTATTCAGTTCGTGGTAAAGCTGCGATTTTTGACGAGCAAGGGAACATCATTGGTGTGGTTTCGGTTGGCTATTTGCTCGACCGACTGCAAGACCGCATCGAACCATTTTTGGCCTTTTTGATTTTAATGGTCATCGTAGTTGTCGTCGCTAATGCCATTGTATCCAATTATGCGTCGAGAAAGTTTCAGCGCGCCATTTTAGGCTTTGAGCCTGAAGAGATAGGGCGGTTGTACGGCGAATTAGAAGTGACGATGAGCACCATCAAAGAGGGCGTGTTAAGCATTGATGCCCAAGGGATACTTCGCTCGATAAATCGTAGTGCCTGCCAGATTCTCGGTATTGATAGAGAATCAGCGCTCAATAAACCTTTGACTGACACGCTGCGTGATAGCGATCTATATACAGTGTTAGAAAGCGGGCAGGAAGATCATGATATTGAGATATTCCTTAATCATAAGCGCCTGATTGCAAATCGCTCTCCAATTTATGTTGATGGAAAAATCGTGGGGGCGGTATCGAGTTTCCGTTTAAGGGATGAAATCAATGATCTAACTGAGCAGCTATCACAAACCAAGGAATATGCAGATTTGTTACGTTCGCAGACCCATGAGCATCGCAATAAGCTCAACACCATTAGTGGGCTAGTACAAATGGGTGAACTTGATGCGGTGCAAAAGTTAATTGGACAAGAAACCGCACACTATCAGGCAATGATTGAGTTTTTAAGAGATACCGTTAAAGACCCGCTAATTGCAGGTATGTTGCTTGGAAAAACTGAACGTGCTCGCGAGTTAGGCTTACAACTGGTGGTTGAGGAAGGCAGTCGTCTGGAGCCCCTGCCTGAGTGGCTAAATTCGGAAGACCTAGTCACAATTTTGGGTAATTTGATTGATAACGCTTTCGATGCCACGTTAACTTCAATTCGCGATGAATCAAATGTTGCGTCAGAACGCAGAAACATTGATGTGTCCGTTAGCGATTACGGAAATGAAGTGATACTTGAGGTGATAGATCATGGCTGTGGCCTCCCAAAAACAATGGATCCACAAACATTATTTACAAAAGGCGTTTCGACGAAATCTCGCCAAAATCGAGGTGTTGGGTTACACCTTGTCAATCAGCTTGCTACTCGATATCACGGCCATGTTGAGATGATACCCAATACAAATTATGGGACAAGAATAACGGTGTACTTACCCAAGGAAGAACAATTATGAGTATGGCGACTCGCGTAATGATCATTGAAGATGATCTGGCTATTGCTGAGCTGCACCACAAATACTTAAGCCAACTGACAGGTTTGGAAGTGGTTGGAATTGCGACCACGAGAATGGAAGCAGAAATGCAACTCGACATTCTTAAGCCAGATTTACTATTGATGGATGTCTATCTTCCCGATGGCACAGGGCTTGAGATACTAAATACACTGCGTGCAAGTAACCAAACGTGTGATGTCATTTTGATTACAGCCGCAAGGGATGTCGATACATTACAACAGGCGATGAGGGGTGGCGTTGTCGATTACCTGTTAAAACCCGTGATGTTTCCACGCTTAGATGCCGCACTGAAAAAGTATGTGTCCCAACGCCAACAACTAGACATCGTGGAGAGTTTGGATCAGAACCTCGTTGATAAAATGCTGCAGTCTCATGCCAATCAAGACAACTTGCCGAACCGATTACCAAAAGGGATTGATGGTGTAACCCTAGACAAGATCAGAGAGTTGTTCCCAAATGGCAGTGCGCTGACCGCTGATGAGGCAGGCGAAAAGATCGGCGCGAGCCGAACAACGGCGAGGCGCTATTTGGAGTATCTGATCAGCACTGGTGAACTAGAGGCTGATTTAAACTATGGGTCGGTAGGTAGGCCGGAAAGGTGCTATAAAAAAGTGACACGGTAGCGTTTATATTGATGCTCTATGCAAAATAAAAAGCGATGGCTTATTGTAGAAACCATCGCTTTACAAATTACAGCTGTTCCGCTCTAAGAGGTTAGAAGTTGTATTCTAACTTCGCTTCGATAGAGCGCTCAGCGCCAAACCAACAGTTATTTTTGTCGTAACAAGAATAGTATTCTTTATCGAATAGATTGCTTGCAGAAAGCGTGACGCTAGCCCCTTTCATTGATTCAGATACCGTTGAGAAATCGTAACTTGCTGCCAAATCAAACAAGGTGTAGTCCGGTACTTTTTGACTATTCTGTGCATCAATTTGTGCTTCTCCGACATAGCGAACGCCAGCACTGGTACGAAGGCCTGAAAGATTTCCTTCAAAGAAGTAATTTGCCCATAGAGAGGCCGTTTGCTCAGGTACCCAAACCGGCGTTTTACCTTCTTGGTTGTAATAACTGTCCTCGGTAATCTCCATATCGGTATATGTATAGCCTAGAGTGAAATCAGCTTGTGCTGTGGCTTGCCATTTTGCCTCAAGTTCAATACCTTGTGATACCACTTCGCCCGCTTGATAGTTCGGTGCATAAGGATTATTCGGATCGGTCAAGATCGCGTTTTTCTTCGTAATATGGAAGAGTGCTAAGTTACCTGAGATATCACCAGATAATGGGGCGTATTTAAAGCCTAACTCCCATTGATGACCGGTTGATGGCTCAAATGCTTTACCAGAAGAGTCGGCACCCGCAATTGGCTCAAAACTTTCCGAGTAAGTAAGATATGGCGAGAGACCAAAGTCTAGCTCATACAAACCACCGACTCGGAAAGATACGTTGGTATCGTCTAACTCTTCCTTGCTGTTGGATACTGCTCCTAGATAATCGCTAACGGCGTCTGTATTTGAATCGTATTTATCCCAACGAAGACCTGCAATCATTACAAGTTGGTCGTAACGAACTTGATCTTGGAAATAAACGCCAATCTGCTTCGTTTTGATATCTAAGTTTTGTTTGTATTGGAAATTCAGTGCATTACGATCAATGCTGTTGTGGTCAGGATTAAAAATGTCCTGAGTTAGCGAATACCCAAGCGTGTCTTTGTATTTTACATCTGAATCTAGATACTGATAATCAAGCCCGAACAATAAGTTATGTTCAAAATTTCCTGTTTTAACGTAGCCAGATAGTTGGTTGTCAATCACAAAGGATTTGGACTTTTCATCGGTTAAATAGGCATTTCGACCAACGGTACGGTTATCCGCTTCAAGTGCACCGTTATATGTGTTTTCCTGATAGGCATCGGCGGTCATGTAGCGGGCATTCTGTAGAAATTGCCAATTGTTGTTAAAGTCGTGTTGGACTTTGTAACCCATCATCAGAACTTCGCGTTCGTAAGTGTTCCAGTCCTCATCCCCCAAATAAGTGCTTGGTGACATCGAGCCAAGTGGGTTTTTAATCACTGAGCCAGACGCAGGCACAGTCGTGTAGATACCTGCTGATGGATCATTTTGATAGTAAACATTCACGTTCACTAATGTGCTTTCTGTCGCTTGCCAATTGAAAGATGGGGCGAGTACATAACGTTCGTCTTCAGACGTATCGGCTTGACCATCTCGCTGTTTAGCTAGGCCTACAATACGGTAATCCACATTAGAATCACCAATTTGTCCTGTGGTGTCGAACGTCAGTTCTTTTAGGTTGTTAGTCCCAGTACTAATCGAGACAGAGTGTGAGGGTGTTGACTGAGGCGCCTTGGCGATAATGTTGACCATACCTCCTGGTGGAATATTGCCGTAAAGAACAGACGTTGGCCCTTTAAAAACCTCGATTTGCTCAAGAGCAACGGAATCGACCTGCGGTTGAAGGTTCCAACCGTTGTACAGCAAAGGAAGACCATCATAAAAGTTGGTGTAGTTAATAAAACCACGAATATTGAATAGGTCAAGTCGGGAAACGGCACCGCCACGCAATTCTGTATTTACGCCAGGCGCGTAACGCAATGCTTCGCTCACCGAGTTTACGCCGCGCAGGTCCATGTCATCTTTAGTGATTACCGTGATCGCTTGCGGTGTTTCCTCCGGTTCTAAAACGGTTTTAGTTGCGGTGTTTCGGTATGTTTCTCCTAGCACCGTAATCGTTTCGTGTTGGGATACGCTCTCAGTCGCATTGGCGTGGCCAGCGAGCAATGCGGATACGACGATAGCAACCGCTGAACGATGAAATCGAATCGGACTTTCCATATTTATAAATTCCACTACTTTTTCTATTTATTGATAATGATTGTTATTTGTATTCTATATTCAAAGAAATAGGAAAAGTTAACAATTTGGTGCAAAACACTAATCTTTGGAACTTATTCTTCTGTTCTTAGGTTTTAAAGATAGCGCGTCGTTTGGCTCGACAGGAATCCAATACTGCATTTGTGCTTGTTCGCTATCAACATCATAACCTTCTGGATAAAGCTCTAACTCATAACCATCGATAGCATGATAATTAGAGTAGGGTAGCCAATGTAAAATAAACCATTCCAGCGTTGAGGCGAGCTCTGATGCTTTGCCTATGTGTGTAATGACGGCGTAGGTTTGCTCAGGAACAGCCAAGAGGTCTAACCCCGAGTTGGAAGAGTTCGTTGATCTTGATGCACCTGCTGTTGGACCGCACTCATAACCTGCCCAGTACTCAAGTTGTTGGTTGTTTGAATACGCTTGAGTCACATCAATCACGCCAAAGTAAGTACTTTCCGAATTGTTAAGGTTTTCAGATGAATAAAGACGTGACCAAAGTGACGGAACTTTGTATTGGAAATCGGGCGTAGCGGAAAACAATCCGTGAATAGGTTCATGATAACCAGCAAGTTCAAAAGCTGGTTTAGTTTCTATTCGAACTTCAATAAAGCGCTGATGTTTTTTCTCTTCCTCTGGTGTCTTACGCAGCGTTAAAGGTTGTCTCAACCCGGAGAGTTGTTGCGTTTTGCGATATTCGCGTGGGCTTTTTGAAAACATATTCCTGAACGCTCGGCTAAATGCGTGTTCAGATGTAAATCCCATTTCTATCGCTATATCTAACGAGCGGTCAGAAGTATGGATTAAGCGCTCAGCCGCAAGGCTAAGTTTAAGCTCTCTGATGTAGTGAGCGACGGATACGCCAGTGTGTTGTTGAAATACGCGTTGCAGTTGCCAGCGCGACCAACAACTTGCTTTCGATATTTCATCTACGCTCAGAGTGCTGTCTAAGTTGGTGTGAATGTAGTCAAGCACCGATTGTATTCGGTTTATGGGGTGTGGGTTAATGGCGCTTGATTTCATGGCGTTCTACTTTCACATTAATAGTGATTTCATTATCTTTAATTGAGTATCATTATCAATAGGGTGATGAAATAAAAAGTAAGTAACACAGATCACGATAAAACTGTAATGGATTGCAAGTATGAGTAATTATTGCCCATATTAGAGTTTTTGCTTAAATTCTGGAGCGTTCAGATGAAACTTTTTTTATCAATAAAATACAATCGCTTATGACGTTTTGTGCAACTTATTTAAACGTTTGCACTGGCAAGTGTTGATGTAAATCAAATAGTCGTAGACAATATTGCCCCGTGTCGGACTCTCCTCCAGCGAGTACAGTGTGTACTTTTGAGACATAAGTGACTTAAATGACCTCAATACGTCGTGTTTCCAAGAATCGGAAATGCAACTTCTTGAGGTTCTTTGGGCCCATAGACTTTACCTATCAACGTAATAGGTAAGACCAATTTTCTATTTTGAGGTGCCATTGATAGGGTTGGCTCATTCTCTAGCCGTATCCGGGCACACAATAAGTACCTCGTTTTTAAGGGAAAGATGATGGTAATACCAGAAAACAGCAGCATCGTTATTTTTGGTGCTTCAGGTGACCTTACGTACCGTAAGCTCATTCCTGCTTTATACCACCTCTACGCGAACAAGCAGCTTCCAGAGAATTTTGCCATTCTGGGTGTAAGTCGCACTGAATACAGTGATGAGTCTTACCGCGCGAAGCTGAAAAAATCGCTTCAGGAAATGGAAAAGACTGAGCCAGAAACGCTTGATGCATTTATTAACCATCTGCATTACCAAGCAATTAATACTTCTGACACACAAGATTACGGTAAGCTATCTTCTCGCTTAGACCAACTTGCGGACGAATATCAATTCGAGCAACGCAATACGCTTTTTTACTTAGCAACCCCACCAAGTTTATACAGTGTGATCCCTGCAAGTCTTGCAGCACATGGTCTTAACAGTGAAGAAGATGGCTGGAAACGCCTGATCATTGAGAAACCATTCGGTTATGACCTTGAATCGGCGCGTATTCTGGACAAAGAAATTCACGAGCACTTCCAAGAGCATCAAATCTACCGAATTGACCATTACTTAGGTAAAGAAACGGTACAAAACCTACTTGTGCTTCGTTTCTCTAATGCGATGTTTGAGCCGCTTTGGAACCGTAACTTCATTGATTACGTTGAAATCACAGGCGCAGAATTCCTTGGCGTAGAGGAGCGTGGTGGTTACTACGACAACTCTGGCGCTGTGCGCGACATGTTCCAAAACCACTTGCTACAAGTATTAGCAATGGTAGGTATGGAACCACCAGCGCAAATCAATGCAGACTCGATGCGTGATGAAGTGGTAAAAGTGCTTCAATGCCTAAAGCCATTAGACGAAAACGCTCTGCGCAATGACCTAGTATTAGGCCAATACACGGCGTCTGAAGTCCGTGGGCAAAGCCTACGCGGCTACCGTGAAGAGCCGGGAGTTGCAGACGATTCTCGTACAGAGACTTACATCGGTTTGAAAGCGTACATCAACAACTGGCGTTGGAATGGCGTGCCATTTTACGTGCGTACTGGTAAGCGTCTTCCAACACGCGTTACTGAGGTGGTTATCCACTTTAAACAAACACCGCATCCTGTGTTTGGTCAAAACGCACCAGAAAACAAGCTGATCATTCGTATTCAACCAGACGAAGGCATTCAAATGAGCTTTGGCTTGAAAGAGCCAGGCGCAGGCTTTGAAGCGAAGGAAGTGAAAATGAACTTCCATTACGCTGACCTGCAAGAAACGCAAATGCTAACGGCATACGAGCGTCTTCTACTTGATGCTTTGAATGGTGATGCTACGCTATTTGCACGTAGTGATGCGGTGGAAGCGTGCTGGCAATACGTACAGCCAATCTTAGATTTTAAGCAAGATCCACAATCCCTCTTCGGGTACGCATGCGGCACTTGGGGACCTAAAGAGTCAGATGACTTGTTACAGCGTGATGGCCGCGCTTGGCGTTTCCCATGTAAAAACTTAACAGATACGGATTACTGTGAACTATGATCAACCATAAGATCTACCAAACAGCAGAACAGGTAGTTGAAAGCCTAGCTAACGATATGAAAGCGTTTAGCGAAATGGGCAGACCTGTTCACATCTCTCTTTCTGGCGGCAGCACTCCTAAAATGCTGTTTAAACTACTGGCTTCAGAGGCTTACGCAACCTCCATTCAATGGGAAAACCTCCACTTTTGGTGGGGTGACGAACGTTGTGTTGCCCCTGACGATGCAGAAAGCAACTACGGTGAAGCGAACACGTTGTTGTTTAGCCAAGTAAATATTCCTGCAGAAAACATTCACCGCATCCGTGGTGAAGATGAGCCTAAAGCAGAAGCCGAGCGCTTTGCAAAAGAGATGGCAGAGGTAATCCCGAATGAAAACGGCACACCTGTGTTTGACTGGATCTTATTAGGCGTTGGTGCAGATGGTCATACAGCTTCTCTGTTCCCTGACCAAACGAATTATGATGATGCGAACCTATCTCTTGTGGCGTCGCATCCTGAATCGGGCCAACTTCGTGTGTCGAAAACCGCACGCGTATTAGAAGCAGCGAAACGCATTAGTTACTTAGTGCTTGGTGCAGGAAAAGCGGACATTGTTGAAGAAATTAACAGTTCACCAGCACACGCACTGCCATACCCAGCGGCTAAGATTCAAGCGAAATCGGGCCTAACGGAATGGTATTTAGATTTAGACGCGGCAGCAAAAATTGCTTAAGACGCTGCTCGTCGATGAAATAAAATTGGAGAGAAACAATGAAAGGTGATATCGGTGTAATTGGCCTAGCAGTAATGGGTCAAAACCTTATCCTAAACATGAACGATCACGGCTTTAAAGTGGTTGCTCACAACCGTACTGCTGCTAAAGTAGACGAGTTCCTGGAAGGTCCAGCAAAAGGCACGAACATCATCGGTGCATACTCTCTAGAAGAACTAGTAGAGAAGCTAGAAACGCCGCGTAAAGTAATGTTGATGGTTCGCGCTGGTGACGTTGTAGACAAGTTCATCGAAGCGCTAGTACCTCTGCTAGACAAAGGCGACATCATTATTGACGGTGGTAACACTAACTACCCAGATACAAACCGTCGTGTTGCTGCACTACGTGAAAAAGGTATCCACTTCATCGGTACTGGTGTATCTGGTGGTGAAGAAGGTGCGCGCTTCGGTCCATCTATCATGCCTGGCGGTGCTGCTGAAGCATGGGAAGCGGTTAAGCCTATCTTCCAAGGTATCGCTGCGAAAACTGACGCTGGTGAGCCATGTTGTGACTGGGTTGGTAACGATGGTGCTGGTCACTTCGTTAAGATGGTACACAACGGCATCGAATACGGTGACATGCAGCTTATCACAGAAGCTTACCAGTTCATGAAAGACGGTCTTGGTATGTCTGCTGACGAGATGCAAGCAGTATTCGCTGATTGGAACAAGACTGAACTAGACAGCTACCTTGTTGAAATCACGGCTGACATCCTTGGCTACAAAGATGAAGACGGTGAGCCTCTAGTTGAGAAGATCCTAGACACAGCAGGCCAAAAAGGTACTGGTAAATGGACTGGTATTAACGCACTAGACCTAGGTATTCCACTAACACTTATCTCTGAGTCTGTATTCTCTCGTTGTCTATCTGCACTGAAAGACCAACGTGTTGAAGCTGAATCTCTATTCGGTAAGACAATCACTCCGGTTGAAGGCGACAAGCAAGAGTGGGTTGATGCACTACGTCAAGCGCTACTAGCTTCTAAGATCATCTCTTACGCTCAAGGCTTCATGCTAATGCGCGAAGCATCGAACGAGAACGGTTGGGACCTAAACTACGGTAACGTAGCACTAATGTGGCGTGGTGGTTGTATCATCCGCTCTGCGTTCCTAGGCAACATCCGTGATGCGTACGAAGCGAACCCAGACATCGCATTCCTTGGTTCTGATGAGTACTTCAAAAACATCCTACAAGGCAGCCTAGCAGCATGGCGTAAAGTAGCAGCGAAATCTCTAGAGTCTGGTATCCCAATGCCATGTACGATTTCTGCGCTATCTTTCCTAGACGGTTACACAACAGCTCGTCTACCAGCGAACCTGCTTCAAGCTCAACGTGACTACTTCGGTGCTCACACTTATGAGCGCATTGACCGTCCACGTGGTGAATTCTTCCACACTAACTGGACTGGTACAGGCGGCGACACAGCGTCTACAACTTACGACGTGTAATCGTTTTAAGTAAACCGACTAAATATAAAGATATAAAGGGATGCCCAAGTGGCATCCTTTTTTGTGTCTGTAAGATATTGGTAGATTTAAAAGTTACATTAAACGTTGATTCGTCACGCACTTCTCAGAAATGGGAGAGCAGGTTTTTTTCTTCCGATTAGAATATGCCGAGTTAAAAAGTCTAAGGAATAGTGGAGATGACCACCGATAAGTTTCAGTGTTTGAGTAAAAGAAATAAAGTTAAAAGAAATGGTTGCTTAAAGAAAATTGAAGAAAATGAAGTAGATATATATGTATTAGATAGCAGAGGCCTCGTTGATCTTTGGATATTTGAAAAAAGATTCAAAGGATTAAGTGAAGAACAAGTTAAGGATCTTGCAGCATCTATGAAAGTTGCTGAGTTTGTTAGCTCGAGGGGAAGTTTATTACATGATATTGCCGCATTCTATATACTCGCAGAAGACCTTCATAAAGGAGGGACGATAATCGGGAAATATGAGATAACTAGGAATGGTTCTAAAAGTTACATCACCTTTAAAGGCAACCACAGACTCAGAAGTATAGTAAAAGGCACACGTTACCTTTTGAACAATGCCAACATTTTGGCTTTAGGAATAGGACAAGCTGGTCTGAAAGTGAGTGCTAAAGGTGGAGTGTTTCTCACAATTATTTATTCAGTCCCCTATCGAACTCTAGAGCTTGCATTTAAAAAAGATTATTTGTTCAGTAATTGGGTTGTCAATGTGAGTTCTGACGTTATAAAAGCTTCAATTTCAGCGACAATTGGATACTTAGCAGGAGCTTATTTTATAGGTGCTACAGGAGTCGTATTATTACCTATTGGAGTTGGTATTGTTGCTGCTTTATTAGTTGGAGAGGTGCTAAATTCTTTGGAAGGAAAGCTCGAATTGAAAGAAAAAGTTATTGCGGCTATCGATGAGCACTTTGAGAAGAGGGCTATACAAGCAATTGACGAAATCAATGAAGACATTGTGAGACGCAAATCTATAAGTCAACTTAAGCGTGCTACCACCAAGGCTATTTTCTTATGATAGAACAGAAGCACCCGGCGCATTCAGCTTTCGTTTTGGTAATATGTATTACCTTGAGTGCGTACTCAAGTTATCGGTTGTATGAGTATTTAACATTAGAGTCTCTCCAACATCAAATAAATAGTAACTTTTTAGTCATATATTTAAGTACGTCTCATGTGATTAGTGTTAGTGGCCTGATTCTAGCTCCGACTTTAAGTGTATTTATAGCTTCTCGTGTTATTTTTAAATCTTCAAGTGTATCGATCAAATGGATGGGTTTTGCAACTGTACTTGCTTTGCTAGTTGCTATTCCTGGAAGACTTTGGGAGTTCGGACGACTGCAAAATATTGCCGAAACCAACGGTTACTTGACATGTCCACCTTTCACAATTGCATCAAGCGGAATGTTTGTAGAAGCTATGGTAAAAGAAGAAAAATACTGTATAGAACCAGAAATTAATCGTATTGGTATGTATGGCTATTTTCACGAACTCGAACGGATTGATAACTATATCAAGTCACACGGAAATGACATCCAATAGAAAAGAGCGCCTAGGCGCTCTTTTCAGTGGTCGTTTTCTTGTTTTGATAAAACCTGTCTTTTAGGTAGAGAATTGCACTGACCACAAGAGCCACTAAAGAAACAGTAAATAGGGCGTACATGCTGAGAATCCATGCGAATGTGGCCGTCAAGAATGCAATGAAGGAAAACATCCTGCTGAAAGACATTACATGGCCAAGTTTGTTACTTTTCATAAACGCCTCCCGAAGCTAAGTGGGAATAGACAATTGTGGTCATATACCACACTTTAATTGTCTGCTCTTTTGGGACGTTTCACACAAAAAAGTGGCTAAAGATTTCTCAAAAAAGGTGAAATATTGAACTGGTAGACAAATCGTTAAACTGAGTTGCACAGATATGACTTCGGTTGTCTATCACTTCAAAGTTTTTAACTACGCAGATTAAGGGCATGTAGCGCTATTATTATCGTATTCGAACTCTACGATACACAATTGCAAGTGAACCTACACTCGTAAGCTCATCCCTGTCGTCAGTTACAGTAAAAGCTTTTTTCTCTGTTTAACAATACCTTAGTAACTACGGGCAATTAAACCCGTTTTTCGATCGAAACTCAGATTGCATAAAAGGTGAAAAAGAGTGCTAGGTAAGCCTTTAAACTACGCCTATAATTAGCGCCCACATGGAGGATGTTTACTATATGAACATCCTTTATTTTTTGAAACTAGCAACAAGGATCCAGTAAAACATGTTTTTCTGGTTTTGTTTACGTCGACCAAGAAGGTAATTAACACAGCAAATTGAGGTTCTAAGATGACTCTTAACAAGTACTTTGTTTTCATTCCAGCAGAATTGGAACAGGAAATGCACAAGGACAATCAAGTGATCTCTGAGAAGGAAACTCAACGTCAGGCATTAGTAAAACAGGCACAACAACAAGGCGGCCTGTAAGCTAGGTTTCAAAGAGAAAGAGCACCGCAACGGTGCTCTTTTTGTATCTGAGGTCGTAGAATTAACTTAATATGCCAAGGCTTTTCAACTTTCTGTAAATGGTATTTCGGCTCACACCAAGCATACGAGACGTTTTGCTAATGTTCCCCTGGTTGGCTTGATATGTTTTGAGCAACTTATCTTCGACGGTTGCACGCAGTTCTGAAGTTGGTTCAGCGGATGCTGCCCCTTCTTGAGCTTGGCTGAGTTTCTTACTTAGGTGGGCTGGGACGTGTGTGAGTTCCAATATTTCTTCACCTTGCGCCATTAAGGCGGATACTTTGATTAAACTATCGAGTTCACGCAAATTTCCTGGCCATGAGTAAGACAGCATCAGAGAAAGTAGGTGAGGGCAAAGCTGTTGTTCAGATTCGGCGTGACGCCGATGAATGTTCTCAATCAGTTGTCGTTTATCTTCACGCTCCTCAAAGCGAGGTAGCTCAATGATCAAGCCATTAAGGCGATAATACAAATCTTGGCGGAACAATCCTTCGCTGACCAAATGTTCCAGATCTTTATGCGTGGCTGCAATGATTTGCGTATCGACTTGAATGCTTTGGTTGGAACCCACGGGAAGCACGGTTTTATCTTGCAATACATGGAGCAATCGGCTTTGAGCTTCCAAGGGTAAATCTGCGATTTCATCTAGAAACAAAATCCCTTTGTGTGCTTGGCGAATTTTTCCCTGATAGCCTTTGCTGTTTGCGCCAGTAAAGGCACCGGCTACGTAGCCAAATAATTCAGATTCAACCAGATCTTTTGGTAGCGCTCCGCAGTTGACGGAAACTAACGGTCCCGTTTTTCTCTGGCTGTTTTTATGGAGTGCTTTCACAAACTCGTTTTTGCCAACACCAGTCTCTCCGAGAATCAACAAACTGATGTCTTTATCGATGACGCGATTGGCTTGCTGCCAACAGTGCTCAACAGCGGAGTCGCCATAATGAAGATCATTGGACGCCGCTACAGCACGAGACTTGACCTTGCTATCTTTATCGGTAAGCGGTTTTGTTTTGAAAACGAAAGGGTGCTCATTTCCCCGAGTGGATAGAATGTCGTCTAAGGATTGCCCAATGATACTTTTTTGCGCAAAAAGTTGAGAGGCTACTTGATTGTGAGCCAAAACTTGTCCGTCTTCATTTGCAATGATAATTCCTTGCCAACCACTATTCAGTAAACCTTTTTCGCACGCTAAATCCACACGAATATGCCCTTGTGGAATCAAGTTAAGTAGTTGATTCTCCACTTGCTGGACCATGTTTTGTACTAGTACTTGCGTTGAGAAGTCATGTCTCTTTTGCTCGCTCGTAATATCTAATACGCCAATGAGGTTACCAAGATGATCGAAAATAGGATTAGCCGAACAGCTAATAAAACGATGGTGTTGGATAAAGTGCTGATCACCAATAACAGAAACGGGCTTTGCTTCAACCAAGGCTGTACCAATCGCGTTGGTGCCTTTGACCTTTTCTTGCCAGCATGCACCAGAGCTTAGCGAGATTTCCGTTAACTTTTCACGAAATCTAGGCTGTCCCCAACTGCCGATGATGACACCATCTGAATCCGTCAAAATTAAGCGACTGTCGCTATGAGCAAATAGCTGATTAAACAGAGGGAGCGCAAATTGAGTGACTGTCTCTAGCAAAAAATTGAGTTGGTGACGCCTATCTTGGAGCGTCGCTGGCGTTACTCGAATATCTTCAGGGCGTCGACGCTGTTTTAAACCCGCTTGTTCACTTCTGACCCATGAAGTTGAAAGCCAATTGTTATCGCTAATATGTTGAAGTTCCATGACTGTACCATTTTGTCACAGTGAGGGTGTGCCATTTTGGAACACTTGAACATTGGTGTTCACACCATACATCCGCTCAAACATCGCTCACTTGGTTTGTTATCGCTTGGTAATCATAGTTTTACATTTAATTAACAACAAGTGTGGCGTAGTTGGCGTGTGACTTGCGTAATGCTCTTTGTGAACAGTGCGATACGACACTGCAATAACACATTGAACGAGAAACAAAAGGAAGAGTTATGATCTATGCACAGCCAGGTAGTGAAAATGCCATTGTTAACTTTAAATCGCATTACGATAACTTTATCGGTGGGGAATGGGTAAAACCAACGGGTGGTGAGTACTTTGACAATATCTCACCAATCAACGGACAAGCGTATTGTAAAGTTGCTCGCTCTGGCGAGGAAGATATTAATTTAGCACTGGATGCCGCGCACAACATCAGAGCAAAATGGGCCAAAA
This sequence comes from Vibrio sp. 1402, assembly GCF_033340275.1. NCBI lineage: Bacteria > Pseudomonadati > Pseudomonadota > Gammaproteobacteria > Vibrionales > Vibrionaceae > Vibrio > Vibrio sp. 1402. The sequence continues at coordinate 100,362 of NZ_JAWOWE010000004.1, read as the reverse complement.
CCAGCGTGACAGAACGTTCGAACATCTTGCTGAAAATTGCTGACCGTATTGAGCAGCATCTAGAAGAGCTTGCAGTTGCAGAAACTTGGGAAAACGGCAAACCAGTTCGCGAAACCTTGGCGGCAGATTTACCTTTAGTAGTGGATCACTTCCGTTACTTCGCTGGCTGTATTCGCGCACAAGAAGGCAGTGCGGCAGAACTGGATGAGCACACCGCAAGCTACCACTTCCCAGAACCGATTGGTGTGGTTGGTCAAATTATTCCGTGGAACTTCCCAATGTTGATGGCGGCTTGGAAACTAGCACCGGCACTAGCGGCGGGTTGCTGTGTGGTATTGAAGCCAGCAGAGCAAACCCCAACATCCATTCTGGTTCTGATGGAAAAAATCGGTGACCTTCTTCCTCCTGGTGTCATCAACGTTGTAAACGGATATGGTTCTGAAGCGGGTCAAGCATTAGCAACCAGCAACCGCATTGCGAAACTCGCTTTTACCGGGTCTACGCAAGTTGGCAACCACATTCTGAAATGTGCAGCAGACAACTTGATCCCATCGACAGTTGAGTTAGGTGGTAAATCTCCAAACATCTACTTCTCAGATATCTTCGATTACGAAGATGAGTATCTTGATAAGTGTATCGAAGGTACGTTACTTGGTTTCTTCAACCAAGGTGAAGTTTGTACTTGTCCATCTCGCGTACTGGTTCATGAAGCGATTTATGACAAGTTTGTAGAGAAACTGACGGAACGTGCACAGCTGATTAAACAAGGTAATCCGCTCGATACCGATACTCAAGTCGGTGCTCAGGCTTCTCAAGAACAGTTTGATAAGATTTTAAGTTACCTGGAAATCGGCCGTGAAGAAGGCGCAAAAGTGGTCTTTGGTGGTGGAGTGTCAGAACAGCCAGAGTCTATCAACCAGGGGTACTACATTCAGCCAACCATGTTGGAAGGCCACAACAAGATGCGAATCTTCCAAGAAGAAATCTTTGGCCCAGTGATCGCTATCACCAAATTCAAAGATGAGGCTGAAGCGTTGGAAATCGCAAACGACACTGAATATGGCTTAGGCGCAGGTGTTTGGACACGTGATGCGAACGTTGCATATCGTATGGGCCGTAATATTGAAGCTGGTCGGATCTGGATTAACTGTTACCACGCTTACCCTGCACACGCAGCGTTCGGTGGTTACAAAAAATCGGGTATCGGGCGCGAAACGCACAAGATGATGCTGGATCACTACCAGAACACGAAGAACTTGCTGATTAGCTACAGCATCGACCCGTTAGGCTTCTTCTAGTGAAACTAAGTAATTAATAAAGAAAAAGCAGTATGAATCAAAACCCCGAATCTTCGGGGTTTTTTATTAGCGTGAGCTTGTCGGCTGAAGGGTAACTTAGATGTTTAACCTGCTTATATTGTGATATCAGGAACGTTGAATTATCGCCACTTTTCGTTCCATAAGCTTTTCTACGGCGGCGTTTTGCTTGTCAATATTGAGTTGTGGATCAAAGTCCAAAACGCGATTGCAAGATTCGAGACTGGCAAATTGATTTAAACATTCACCAAGCTCTCTTTTAGAGCTTGTTCGCATCAGACTGCTTTCTGATGAGGAGAGTAGGGTGACTTTACGGCCATGAAACGTTCCTTGCGGCACTGCATCACTTTGCTGCGCTTGTTGAGCGTCATGAACCGATGAATTGGTGTATGTGGATTGGATGTCATTGGACATAAAGACACCTAAACTCTCAAGTCTAAAGTTTGTGGCATCGGTGGTGCCTCATCAATGGTTACATGAGAAGACAATAACGCTTCCCACGACTCGCTGTGCGTCAGCAATTCTGCTAAAGCTGTTTCAAAATATTCGTAATCCAGTCGCCTAATGTTAATGAGTCGGTTTAAACATAGGACATGTCGGTGGTTATCTAAACTAAAAAATAACTGGTGCTCAGGCCAGTGATAATTAAAGGCCAAGAAAGAACGATAAAGATCGGAATTTACAATTTGAAGGCCAACAATCTCAGCTTCGAGCTGCAGAGTTGTCGATTCAGGATGAAAGATGATATGCACCCTTAGATTATCATCAAAGGCTAAGCTTACTTCATTTTCCGTTAGATGCAGTGCAGGCAAGCCTATTTGATGAGCAAACTTTAGCAAAATCTCATCGATAGTTTGGCGTGCTGACATAGGAATAGTCCCTTTTGAAATTTTATCAAGGAAAATATTAGATGTATCTCTTCATGTTTATCAATATTAGTCGGTTGTTATTATATTTTGGCTTTTAAATGTGTTGAGAGAAATAGAAAGGCAAAAGTAAATGTGTTCAGATGCATATCTCGATGGTAATGATATATATGAATATCATTTTTCTCTAATAAACTTCAATTAAGGAAGGAATGAAAGTGAGCAGAAACTGCTTTTGAAATTACAGTCCATGTTAACTACGTGTTGTTGAAAAATGCGATTTATTGTCCGCTTGTAGTATAAATATAAGTTGATCTTTTATATTTTTACATAAAGAATTGTGTGGATTTCAAATGAGCTAGATTATATAAAATAAGTTTATGGGGTCATAATGAACAATTCTATATGGGCTGGTTTTATTGGGTTATTCATACTGAGTGGGTGCAGTCAGACTGTGTCCGTCAATGGGGTGGATGACTTTGATACACAGAGTCAGGCATCAGTCTATGGTTGGGTTTCTGTCGACGGCTACTTTCCACCTTCGATTACTTCTCTTGAAGTGGAAATATGTAAAGTTATTGATAATCAATGTCTTAAATCGGTATCTCAGAGCTACCAAGGCGTTCAGTTGCCTGTGCAGTATTCGTTTTTAATTGCACCAATTCAAGCTGGTGAAGGAAAAATGAAGATTATTGGAAAGCTTTATTCAAACGGTGAGCTCGTTGCGGAAAAAGAAAAGAACTATTTATTTTTAGAGGGAAATAAACAAGAAAACTTGATTCTTGTTCCAAAAATAAACAGATAAAATTTTAAGCACTACATTTTTATTAGAATTTTCTAATTTATAAAAATAAAGACTATATCTTTCCTGTTGTGAAAGATTTGTTGTCTTTTATAAACATTAATTACATGACTTTGAAGTCATCGGGTCAGTTGTTTTTTAGACTCATACTTGTTGCAAAAACAGTATTTTTTATGATTATATCTCGCTCCTTGAACACGTTGGCTTGGCGTTTTAGGCTATAAAATATACATTTTTATGATTTTGGAAATTTAATTTTGTTCTCGAAACGGTGCCGAAATCTATTTAATTGTATTCTAATGTATAACAAAACAACCAAACTTAAATAACGAAATGATATTTAAGTTTTGGCTAATGATAAACGCTATCTGATAAAAATAATAAAGACGGACAGCAGAAATTTACTAAGTCAAACCTTTACCTTCAGGTAAAGGTAATGCTTGGGTTATTTGCTAATTATTCGGGGGGTATGGTAAGTGATAGAACTTCTATGCTCTTTTCTTTGCTTCTTTAATTCATACAGCAGTACTTAGAAATAACAACGATCAAAGTAGTGCTTTGAAAGTTTCTCAACATTTGCACTGAGAAACTCAAAATAATGAAGGGTAGAAAATGGATGTGTCAGGCCAACTAAACTCAGAAAGGGTCGACTCGAGTTCACGAAAAATTCGTAGTTTTTCCTGCTATGAAAAATCTGACGAAGTATTTCACTCAGACCAGTCTCACATTGTTGTCGTTCACAATGGTCAGCTTCGAGTTCAAACAGGTGATTGCACAATCGATGTTGCTGCAGAAAATGGGGTATTTCTATCTCAAGGGGATTACTTGTTAGAGTACTCTCCGCTAGATGGGGCATACAAAGCGTCGATTATTGCTTACGACAATGAACTCGTTAGTCAGTTGCTGCAAAAACACAGTGATCTCTTGATGATGCTGCCTAAGGTAGACAAAGTTTGTTCTGGTTTGTTTACTTTTGGTTTGAACATACTCGTTGAACAAGTGCTTTCTAGCATGCAGACGCTTGAGCAACAAGCGTACCCTGATGCCATTATGTGCCTAAAATACGAAGAACTACTCATTCTCTTGCTACACAGCAAAGGAGGAGAATCACTGTATGCGTTGCTGTCACAACAAACAAACCGTACGTCGGAACGGTTACGTCGATTTATGGAACAGCATTACTTAAAAGAATGGAAGTTGACAGACTACGCGCAGGAGTTTGGTGCCAGCTTAACCACTTTTAAAGAGCTTTTTAATGAGCACTATGGCATTTCTCCAAGAGCTTGGATCAGTGAGCGTCGACTACTGCATGCTCATAAACTGCTGTTGACGAGCAAGATGAGCATCGTAGATGTGGCGATGGAGGCAGGGTTTTCCAGTCAGTCTTACTTTACGCAGAGTTACCGTCGTCGTTTTGGAACGACCCCAAGCCGCGTACGTTCGGGAGACGATCAAGTGGCTATCGCGAAATGAAATGACTTGGGACTAAAATTTTCTGACTAATTTTGAAAGTCACTCACCAGTGTAAATTCTATTATGTATCGTGTAACAACGAACGATTAAAAATTATTACATCTCTTTCTTTCTGGATTGTTCGAAAGGGGTGCGGAGACGAACATAAATGAAAAAGCAGCATTGGCGACGCCGTTCGCTTTTTCCAGACAGCATAGTGACACAGCGGAAAGTGACTGTTTTACAAAGAGGAGCTCGTTATGAAAGCGCCTCGAAACCTACGCAGGATCTCAATGTTGTGCACGTCAATCACCGACAATTGTTGAGTGAAGGCGTCATAAATTATGAGCAGTTATCTTTACTTCAACGCTTGTTGGATAGAAATGTCGTCGATAGCCTATGCGCTAGCCAGTTAGTTAAAACGTATCAAAAACTTGGTGCTTCGATAGACCGGTTTGCCATGCGTTTATTTTTGGAGATTGGATCGCAGCTCAGTGATAGCAGCACAATCACAACGTTCGAACAAAGGCTGGACTACATCAACTCTCGTCTGGGCTTTCGCTTTAATTTGGCTGTCCCAAAAACGTTGATGCTTTGTTTCCATTTATCACTCAACGAGTGGATTAACCGACAAGTCGATCAAAGTGCTCTTCATGCTTCGATTAAAGTTGAACAACTTATCAATCAACTCGATATTCAGAAGGAATATTGGTCGAAGCTATCAGGGGAAGACACCAGTGCCGTCTTTGTTCAACAGCAACTCGATCTTATTAAGAGCCAGCAGCATCAACTTAAAAAGCAACTTGGGACGTTAAGCGAACAACAGTTGCAAGTGATTGAATGTCATCGTTTGTTAATTGAGAAGTGGCAACCGTCTTTAGACGAGCTGAAAGGGTTCGCGGAGTACACCTCTACAACCGAACAATTTATTTCTGAGTGGAAAAATTGGTGTTCGGAAGTGCGACTTGAAGCCCCCGAGCTGAACGAAGTTTGGGATGCATGCGATGTGGTTTACAACGACCAAAATGCGGTTGCGAAAGTATGGCAATGGTTCAAGAACATGCAAACTGTTGGTGATATCGATCACTACTATTTTGATACTCAAAGTGGTCAGTGCGGCCAGGCTTGCAATCACCTCAGCCAGATCTAAATAGGGCGTTAAATGTTAGATAAGATGATGAAATCTTTAGCGGAAGCGCTAAAGGTAGGGGATTTTATTGCCTCAGAAAATGGTTCTTACAACATCGAGGTTGACCAGTTATCACTGACCATCAAGCAACATGCGTCATGGATTTTATGGGAAGCGACGTTACCCTTCCAGTTTAAAGAGCATCTAGATTATCAACAAGAACAAGCGTTACAACGTTGCATGCAGCTCTCATTAAAAACCATTCGTGAGGATGGCGGCGTACTGACAACCAATGATGATCAGCAATTGATTTTGCAAAGTAAAGTAAGGGTTGAGGACTGTTCGGTGGAACGGTTCTCTGCTTTGCTTTCTAAGCACGTCAATCTATGTGAGCGTTACATTGCATTATTGGAACAAGAACGCGTGAACCACACAATCAACCATACAGTGTGGTTACCATGATGCTAAAAATCTTTCCCAACATTAGGCGTGCTGCAACAAAGGCATTGTTATGCGCAGTGAGTGTTGTTCCTTTGGGATACGCGCAAGCAACAGACTTACACTGGCCCGAACAACCGTTCCGCTACTATGCAGATAATGACTCATTAAAAGAGTTGTTGAATAACTTCGGTGCAAATTATCGTGTCTCGGTTTCTGTTAGTGACAAAGTCAACGATCGAGTGAATGGGCGTTTTACCCCTGAAGATCCGGCGGAATTCCTCGATTACTTATCGCAAGTGTACAACTTGATGTGGTATTTCGATGGAGCCGTCTTACATGTCTATAAGGCGACAGAAACTCGCTCACGTTTACTTCAATTGGAATTACTTACGGCTAGAGAGCTACGCAGTACGTTAATTTCCACCGGCGTTTGGGATTCTCGTTATGGTTGGAGAGCTGCTGAGAGCAAAGGGTTAGTCTATCTTGCGGGTCCTCCACGTTATGTCGACTTAGTGGTACAAACGGCGGAGGCATTGGAAACGCGCTTGCTGCAGAAATCGAATTCAACCGACGAATTATTCGTTGAGATAATTCCTTTGAAGTACGCTTCTGCAACGGATAGAGAAATTGCATATCGAGATCAGACAATTACGGTCCCGGGCATCGCATCGGTGTTAAAACGGGTCGTGTCTGGTGTTCAAACGCAAGTGGCGAGTGCGTCTAGCAAAGAAGTTACCAGTCCAGATAAGCCTGTAAAAAGTAATAAAACCGCCTCAGTTCATGGTGGCGCAACAGTTGAAGCAGAGCCGGGTCTTAATGCGATTATCGTTCGTGATACTCAAGCACGATTACCGCTCTATCGTAAACTGGTCGCGCAATTAGACCAGCCGCAATCAAGAATTGAAGTCGCGCTATCGATTGTCGATATCAGTGCCAACGATTTAAGTCAGTTAGGCGTGGATTGGCGAGCGGGAGTGTCTGTCGGAAACAACCGCATTGTCGATATCAAAACAACAGGTGATGTGAATTCGGGGGATGTGACGCTCGGCAGTGGACAGAACTTTAAGTCCTTGCTTGATTCAACCAACCTAAATTACTTGCTGGCTCAAATTCGTTTATTGGAATCCAAAGGCAGTGCTCAAGTGGTTTCAAGACCAACATTGTTAACTCAGGAAAATGTCGAAGCGGTACTGAACAACAGCAGCACTTTTTACGTCAAGCTGGTTGGTAAAGAAACCGCAGCGCTGGAAGAGGTCACGTATGGCACGTTACTGAGAATTGTCCCACGTATCGTTGGTGATAGATTTGCTGCACGACCTGAAATTAACCTGAGCCTTCATCTCGAAGACGGTGCAAAGATCGCTGATGGTGGCGTCGATGATCTTCCTTCCGTTCGTAAAACTGAAATCAGCACCTTAGCGACGGTTAAACAAGGGCAAAGCTTACTTATCGGTGGTGTGTACCGAGATGAAGTGAGCCATCAGTTACGTAAAGTGCCATTGCTAGGAGACATCCCATATTTAGGCGCGCTGTTTAGAAGTAATACCAACACTAAGCGCCGCACAGTACGAATGTTTATTTTAGAACCTCGAATTGTTGTGGATGGTATTGGCGATAGTGTGTTGATTGGCAACGAATATGACTTGCGACCAAGTATCGGCAAGCTTAACAACATCTCCAACAATAGCGCTGAATTTAAATCGGTAGTGGAAGTATATAGCTGCACATCGAGGGTTCAAGCCGAGCGCTATCAACAAGACTTATTGTCACAGCAAAAGTCGTCTCAATTAACGCAGTGCCAATTACCAACAGGGCAAAAGGGTTGGCGGGTGAAAGTATTGGAATGTGATGACTCACAAAGTGAGTGTGTGCGCCCTTCAGAGGAGTCTTAACCGCGATGCAGCAATGGAAAATTCGTATTTTATCAGGCGTGCATACCGGAGTAGAAGTCACCTTACCTGAAGGTGCTCTCGTGCTTGGCAGTGACGACTTTATTGCTGATCTTGTACTGTCTGATGCTGGGGTCGAAGCGAACCATTTCACCCTCGTTTGCCAGCAAGACTCGGTCATTTTACGAGGCTGCGAAGAGGCAAATATTAACAGTGAAGACATCGCTGTTGCAGGTGATGGTATCGAGTTGTCACGCCATGCTGTTGTCTCGGTCGGCGTTGTGAAGTTCGCTCTGGGATACGCGGAAGATGCGTTAATTGTGAGTAACGTCAGCGACGAATCTAGCCAACAGAATACACCTGTGGTTGCTGTGCAACGCTCTAGCTGGAAAAAAACAACGCTCATCGCTTTGCTCTGTAGTTTTGTCCCGAGTGTCATTTTTGCCGGTATGTGGTACAGCCAAGCTAACGGAAACAACAATGAAATTGTTACAGAAGCAGAACCCATTGTTTTGGTACGTAACATCTTAGGCGAGCTCAAACTTAGCGACGTTCGTGTGGAATGGAATGCCGCCGCACGCCAAGCAGTCTTAGAGGGCTATGTTGAAGACCGAACACAGAAACTCGATCTGCTTGGTCGAATTGATGTATTGGGCATCAATTACAAAAGTGACTTAAGAACGATGGAAGAAATCCGTCGCGGGGTTCGATTTATTTTGCGCAACCTCGGCTATCACCAAGTGAAAGTCGAAAATGGCGATGAGACCGGCACACTGCTGCTGACGGGCTATATCGATGATGCAAGCCGCTGGAACCAAGTTGAACAAATCTTGGAGCGAGACGTGCCGGGTCTTATTGCGTGGAAGGTTGAACTGCAGCGAGCGGGTGCCTACATGGATACGCTAAAAGCGTTATTGACGGATGCGGAGTTACTGAAAAAAGTCCAGTTGGTCACCAGCGGTGATCGCATCGAAGTTCGTGGTGAGCTTGATGATATCGAAACGACTCGATTTTACGGTGTGACCCGAGACTTCCGGGAACAATATGGTGAGAAACCGTACTTAGTTTTGAAATCCATACCTAAGGTGAGTAAAGGCACCAACATCGATTTCCCGTTTCGTAGCGTCAACTTTGGCCAGGTTCCATATGTGATTCTGACCGATAACGTTCGCTATATGGTCGGTGCAAGAACGCCTCAGGGCTACCGAATATCCAGTGTTACACCTGCTGGTATTGAGTTGGTTAAAGGCGGGCGGGTGATAACAATAGAACTTGGATATGAAGGTGAGACGAACAATGACAAATCTTGAACAAATTTTAAATAACGACACAAACGGTGCGGAAGTGCACAAGATTAAGAGCAAGCTCTTAGAAGCACAAGCGATGGTGAAACGTCAGTTGGATTTAGGGTGCTCACCACAGCAGTACCAATTGCTACTCAAACAGTATGAAGCTTACACAGCCGCCCATGCGGTCGTTGAATCATACGAAGCTAACTAAAAAATACGAGGAAGTCTTATGTCATTTTACGATGCTAGTAACAGTGTAAACCTTGATGATGTTAAAGCTAAGTTAGAACAACAAGCGAAAGATGCCAACACAGAAGTGACGGCAGCCATCAAGAACCTAGAAACCAATGCCGATGATCCATCAAAGCTTGCCGAGCTTCAGCACGCGATCAACAAATGGTCTGTTGTTTACAATATCAATGCGACCACCACTCGTGCGATTAAAGATGTGATGCAGTCGATTCTCCAGAAGGTGTAAAGCATGGAACGAGAAACGCGCCAACTGCTGGCTGAAATCGCGCTGATGGCAACAGGTATGCATCGTCATCAAGAAGCCAACACCATTGCAGATGGCCTTGAAGCAAGCTCAGGTTCTGAAGAGACCGTTGCGATGATTCGTGCAATGAGCCTCATGAATAAAGGCTTGTATGAAGAGGCTCATCAATTACTCGAACCACTTTGTAACGCCTATCCAGATCTGATCAGCTTAGCGGCTCTTGCTTCTGCCAAAGCCGGTTTACTGAGCAAAGCGGAAAGCTGGGTAGAACTTGCGTCACAAGGAAGCGAAGAAAGCCAAGCATTTGCTGCGAGCTTTTCTCAGGACATTAGGAATCTTGGATGATCATTGATTCAAGTAACCTAAGTCTTCAACACCAATCTTTGCGTCAGTCGGAGTCGCGCCATTATGAGCGGAGCGATGAAGACAAGATGAAAGCACTCATGGAGCGAAGTAACAAGCAAGAGCAAGTTTCACATGTTTCTCCAAAAGAGACGCTAGAGAAAACAGAAGCCAAACTGGCGGAGATTAAAGCGTGGTACGAATCATTAAAAGACGCAGAGGTTGTCAGTAAACAAAGTGTCTTATCATCGTTAAATGAAGCGTTCTCCGACCCTCAAGTTAAACGAGAGGCAATGTGGTACGCCTTTCATGAGGCGAAGAGTGCAAAAGGCAACGAGCAGCCACAATCTGATTTGTTAAAGGTGTTGAAGCAGGAGTTACTAGGGAATTTTTCGGGACAGCTTATTGCCGAACCACCTGCTGATAAAACAGCACTAAAAGCAATGCTAGCGCAGCATTTTCCACTGGGTGCCCAGAAAGAACAAGCCTTATGGCATTGCTGGGCAGAGTTGAAGTCGTTACCTGATATGGCATCAACACTGGACATGGTTCGTGATGAACTTAGCTTCATGATCCAAAAAAATGCGATGGTGAAAAACATCATGACTCACAGTCACAAGTTAGATTTATCTTAGGAGTACATATGATAAACACGCAGTACACCGAGGTGATGCAAACCAACATTGATAAGTTACAGGATGCGCAAGTCGAAGACGGTTTAAGCGAACGTTTTGAGCAAGCTATGTCGGTTCCCGAGGCAAATAATGGCCTGGAGGGCGGTTTGCTAGAAAACATCAGCGAGTTGAAAAACACTATCGATAACGCGAAAAGTAACCTGCAAGACAACATGAAGATGGTGGGTGATGATCCGGCGCAATTGCTGCAAATGCAGTGGGCATTGACACGCATTACTTTTCAAGAAGAGCTGATCGCGAAAACCGTGGGTAAAACCACACAAAACGTAGAAACGTTATTGAAGGCACAATAGTGATGATGAATAAAATGAGAGCAGTTTTCATCATGCTCACGTTGTTTCTGGTAGGTTGTCAGACCGAGCTATACACCAACGTTACTCAGAAAGAGGGTAATGAGATGTTGTCGATCTTACTATCCGAAGGTGTCGTTGCAACAAAAGAACCTGACAAAGACAACACCGTCAAGTTAATGGTAGACAGTTCTCAAATCGCCTTCGCGGTAGATGCGCTAAAGCGAAAAGGTTATCCAAGAGAGCAGTTTTCCACACTGAAAGAAGTGTTTCCCAAAGACGATTTGATCTCGTCACCATTAGCAGAACGAGCACGTTTGGTATACGCGAAATCTCAAGAGCTCTCGTCAACCTTATCTCAGATTGATGGCGTGCTGGTGGCACGTGTTCATGTTGTTTTGGAAGATCAAGATCTGCGTCCAGGAGAGCGCCCAACTCCAGCTTCTGCCTCCGTATTTATTAAACACGCAGCAGATATTGCGCTTGATTCATATGTTCCGCAGATCAAATTATTAGTGAACAATAGCATTGAGGGGCTGAACTACGATCGAATCAGCGTAGTGATGGTACCCTCATCAGAGGTTCGAGTTGCTACTCAAAACAATCAATTTAAAAGCATTTTGTCGGTTCAGGTCACCAAAGAGACGGCGAATAATCTTATCGCCATTTTGGTGTTCTTGGTAGCGGCACTCATCGGCTCGAATATCGCTACTTTTACATGGTGTCGTAGGAACACGAAGCGTGGTTAAACCAGAAACACCACTCGCGCAGGTACAACACCAGTTTAACTATGCGCCTTGCCAGTACATCCATAGAAGTTGGATAGAGCAAAAGCAGCCTTGGTTACTAAATATCGAAGGTTGGAGAGATAACCCCATGTTCAACCAATGGTGTATCAATGAGTGGGCGTTATCTCCCGTTCCTGAGACGGCTTTTAACAGACCTTGTCATAGTTTGGCATTGCTCCCGACAGACGCGTTGAATCAACTCGTATTGATGGTGGGTGGAGCTTTGCATTGTGTTGCGATGCGAAGCGTTGTCTTAAAACATCCTAAACAGGTTCTGAACAACGTTTTTGGTTTGGAAGGCGCTCGGTTCTTAATTCAAAACGGGCCGATGCTGTTATCCTGCTGGCCGCAAGGCTGGCAGCGTTCGTTACCAGAACTACTGGATGAAAGGTCTGTTGAAGCAAGCATGAGGGCGCTGGGATATTTTTGGATGAGGTTTATTTTGATTAACTCACCGGAAGATGTTGTTCTTCGTTGGCAATTCAAATTGGAAAAGCAACTTAGCGAAAACGCAGAAACAGCTAACTGGTTGGAAGCGGATCAACGAGATCTGGCGTATCGACTCACAAAAAAAATCGCAAAACAGGTTATTCCTCAATGGTTTCATTTGTTGAAATAAAAACAGACAATTTGCAGCTGGCACCTGGCTTAAAGGTGCTGAAAGCGAAAGATTATGCCAGTTATCTGGATTCGCAACACTTAGTTGAAGCCGCGAACTCCAAAGCTGAAAGCATCATTGCTAATGCCCAACAAGCCTACGAAACCGAAAAACAACGTGGTTATCAAGATGGCCTTGCACAAGCCAAGATTGAAAATGCGCAAACGATGGTTGAAACCTTAGCACGTTGTAATGACTACTATCAGCAAGTCGAAGAAAAAATGACAGGTGTGGTGTTAGAAGCAGTACGTAAGATCATCGATACCTTCGATGATGTCGATACCACGGTGAGTGTAGTTCGAGAAGCGTTGCAACTGGTGAGTAACCAAAAGCAGGTCATTTTACATGTCCACCCAGAGCAGGTTGTTGAGGTGAGAGAAAAGGTGGCTGGTGTATTAAGTGATTTCCCTGAAGTCGGTTACGTTGACGTGGTAGCAGATGCGCGCTTGAAAAATGGAGGCTGCATTTTGGAAACAGAAGTTGGGATCATCGACGCTAGTATTGATGGACAGCTGCATGCATTAAAGCAAGCCATGGTGAAGCAGCTCAGCGAGCGTAAAATTACGATTCATGAATGAACCTCAAAAACTCAGCACTTGCTGAGTTTTTTCATTTTAATGCCTTTAAACAAAAAAAATCCGACCATTTCTAAAATATTCACTGCCATAAATCCTTAAGAATACACCTAAGAAAGCTGCTTAGTTGATAAGTCTTGCAACTAAGCAGCGCATCTAAAACAACAAAAATAGGATTATTTAGTCGAATGGCTAATGGATTTATAACTTCTTTACTGACAGATTTTGCCAGCCGCTGCCAATTGGAGCCGTTGGTTTTTGATGAGGATGATTGTTGCCATCTACTCGTTGAGCAAAACACAGCAATCACAATTCGTGCACAAGAAGATCGTGTGACGCTTATCGGGCTGATTTCAGGTAATAAACCGAGTGCTGATATTTTGCATCAACATATGAAAGATGCCTTAACGCAAGGCTCTCCAGCGGTATGCTGGGAGGAAGAGACCGGATATATCGGTTTCATACACCTGCCTCAGCAACTGCTAACTGCATCTTTTTTCGATGAGTCATTTGCGAATTTCATCGAGTGGTTAAAAAGTGCGAATACACAAGAAGTAACCAATAAAACAACCGAAGTACCGGAAACGAATACCACTCATTTTTCCACATTAAGGGTTTAAAACATGATCAGTTTTGGAAGTGTTAGCGCGTTGCAGGCTGCCATGCCGCAAGCTCGTAACGAGATACTTAACCAAGGTAAGCTGAGTATTGGTGGCAAAGAATACCAAATCAACGCAGCGACCCAAGAATTTACTCGCGCCAATCCTACGAATGGTGCAGTAGCGCGATTTTTTGAAGCGACAGGAAAACTGTTTCGCGAAGGTAGCCCACAATCGGTAGCGAAAGCCCTTACAAAAGCCGTATTTGATAATGAGCAAGGACAAGCTCAGCGTTTACAAGCTGCTTCTTCTGTTGAGCATGGACAAATGTTCTTCAAAGATGGAAGCATAAAAACCGCATCAGATGTCTTAAATGCCTTTGCGAAGTTAGACAGTAAATCAGTTCAGTCGAACTCTGCTGAGCTAAACCAGTTAGCAGAGCGAGCGATGACAGAGGCAATGTTAGAAACCGATTCTGGTAAAAACCTCACATCACTGATTGGCGAAAGTGCAGCGAAGTCGCTTGCTGGACGTGTAGTAAAAGACTACGGCGGTGGTGTATCTGCAGCGCAGAAAAACCCGGCAGGTAGCATTAATCAAATGCAAGCGGTGTTTGATATGGAGGTGATGCATCTTAAATCGGCGCAACGTCATATCGAAGGTCTAGCAAGCACCGATCTAAGCCAAGGTGTATACGCTGAAGGACTGGCGGAGGGTGCGTTTAACAAAAGTGGCGTAACCAATAATGTTGAAAGAGCTGCGGCGTGGATCATTAATGCTTCTAACTCTAAAGGAAACGATGCCGAAAATATTACGTCTTTACTGAAAGAATACGCGTCTAATGGTAAAGATTTATTGAATATGGAAAACCTAAAAGAGCTACACGCTCGATTGGTGCCTAATGTTGAGCGTGATTACCGAGGGCCAAATATTTCGGGTGGCACTTTGCCGTCAAGTATTGGCGGTGAGGGCATGTTAAAGCAGCACATTGAAGGCTTTTTGAAAGAGAACCCTGTAGAAGATAAAGACTTAGGTAAACATTTGTTCGCCGGAGTTATCGGGTACCATGGCTTTACCGATGGAAATGGTCGCATGGGGCGCATGCTATACGCGATAGCAGAACTTCGTAACGACTCGTTCAATCCTTTAGCTATGGATGCAGAAAATAGCCTTCACGGTATTAAGTGATTTTCTACTTCTATTTAATTTTTGGAGCGGCGATTGCCGCTCTTTTATTTTCCAGCTTAACCTTAATTTTTCTTCTCAATAAAACGGCTAATAGCAATAAAAATGAGACGTTGAAATAAAGTGTCGGTTTCTATCTCGCCATAAAATCTCTTTTATCCTTATTCGCTTATTTAAATGAGCCGTTATACCCAAGTGGCTTCGCTGAAATAAATATATCGATGTCACTTAGTTATAATAAATTAGACAGGACACAACATGGATACAGGAAAGATTAATATGCTTCTCTCTGAGCTAGGAGAAGTGCTGAACCTTGAGCGCGTGACAGCGTATGACGATCAAATGTGGTCACTGCATTTTGCTGAAAACAACAGTGTCGATGTTCTGCTCGTAGAGGAAAAAGGCGAGTTATTGATTTCCAAAAACCTGCTTATAGAACAAGATGATATTACGCTAGATAAACTTCAAGTTTTACTTGAATACAACTTCTTGTATCGAGAAACAGGTGGTGTGCAGTTTTGTGTGAATCCAACACGCAAAGACGTTGTTCTTCAAGTTGCTATCGCGGCTGGAAGTGAACTCACCAACATTGCTAACTTAATCATTCAGTTGAATGAATTAGTTGATACTTGGGGACAGTTATTTCAAAACAACACGGTTGTAGATTTTAGCCAAACAGACGTACACGCATTTATTCAAGTTTAAGGCATCACACATGGTCAATATTAATACATCGCACATGCACTCGTTGAGTCAGTTAACGTCACATTTGGCGACACAAAATCAGGCTGACGACAAAGAGGTTCGAGCACACAACGGCAAAGATATTTTTGTTAAAGAGGGTGCACCAAAAAATAAAAGTATCAGCGCGCGTATTAGCCACCAGAATAAAGCGAAAGATATTGTAGTGAACCTGCTTACTAAGCAGGGTATTCCTAAAGATGTTGCGAAGCTCATGCTGAAAAATGTGTTGAACGGTGAGAACAAGTTAACGCTTGGGAGCCTGAAAAATCTTGAGAGATTGTCGTCTGGCCCTAGCTCAAATTGGCCAACGGCACAAACGGCAGCCTCTTCTTCCAAAACCAATAAAGCCTCATCGAGTGTCGCGCTTATCAACGAACATAAAGCCAACCTTCAAAAGCTTGGTGATTTTGCCTGTACGGACTTAAATACGTTCGGTGTTAAGGGGTCACAGTTTTATGAAACAAAAGGAAAGCCACGACTAAAAGAGCTTCACGCGGATCAAGCGCGAATCATGCAAGATCACAGAGCGACGATGTCCGCAAACGGAGTTCAAGCTGCAGCACAAAGAGGAACCGCACCGCAATTAAGCACTCTACAGAACATTGCTAAGGCAGTACAAACCGCGAAAGCCGGCTGCTGTACTACATTTGCTTTTGCTGCCGCCGCTGAGATGATTCAAGGCATGTCAGGAACACCTGAAAGTGAACCCAAAGTAGAAGTGGTTGCGTTTAAAAAGGGTCATTCAGGTACACACCTTTATGTACTGGTTGGTCGACAAGAGGGGAGCGACATAAAAGATCCATCAACGTGGAGTAAGGATGTGAAAATTGTTGACCCGTGGGCGACATCTGCATTCGGTGCACCAATGTTTGGAGATGCACAACGACCACCTGTTTCGAATATGTTCCCGCCAACAGAAGTCATTTTTGATAGCCATAAACTGGGTTAGTCACTCTGCAAAAGAAGTGAGCAAATACACCATGCTAAGCATCTAACCTTTATTGAAAGAGCAGCTCTTTTTTATTACTCTGGCAACTCGTTTTTAGAGCGAGATTTCTGCGGAAAACCTCACAATGAAGGCGAAAAAGTGACAAAAATAAAGCCATTACCGACATCGTTCAATCTGCAATCGTTGTTCAATAGAGTTATTGAAACAAAAGGAAAAAGTTATGAACACGATTCAACAACTGCTCTTGGAGTTTTGCCAACTCAATGAGTTGCCCGAACTGAATTTTGAAGAAAATGAACGTTGTCAGCTACTGGTCGATGATCGCTACATGTTGTATTTCATCGCTACAGATACGGATGATTTGATGCTGTCTGTAACGTTCGGAGGGTTAGAAAAATCCGGTGAACAACGACTAAAAGGTTTAGAGCTTCTTGCTCATGCTAACTATCAAGGAATTGGTAGTGGCAGCCTCGCACTTGCTTTAGCTCCAAATGGTCGACAGCTTGTCTTAGCAGGACGTAAACCCGTTGAGCATCTAAATACGACGAACCTTACCGCTTGGTTTCACGAAGTTATTGAACAGGCCGAGCTGTGGCAAGCGCGTTTCGCAATGTTGGATCAAGCGATTCCAACCACCTCTAATCATGAACAAGCTCATGTTCAATCACTTCGTGTGTAGGAGAGAAAAATGGTTAATACAACACAAAAAATCAGCCAAAGCCCAGTACCTGATCTAGAGCAGTTTCGTGCAGTTGCTGCGCAAAAAGATGACCGAGTGATCAGTAAAAGAGGTGAAGTAAAAGAACCTTCCACATTCCACAAAGGTCACAAGTTTGCTTCTATTCACGAAGGCGTATTGAGAAGCAAATACACTAAGTTTTTCCAAGAAAACATCAAAACTCACCTTGATTTAAAGCAGGCGCTACTTAAGCAAGAAAAACCTGAGGTTGCGCTGTTGGCTTACTCCCTAGTGAGTCCTTCAGGCTATCGCGGTGAGCCACTTACTGAGCGTAAAATCTTAGAAGTTGTCAGCCTATTGGATGAAATAAAAGTGAGCAGCGATACGTACCAGCAGCTTAAAAATACGTTTGATGCGATCAGCAAAGATCCGCGTATGCAGGTAAGCTTAGAAGCCCAGTATCCGGGAAAAATGGATGGCTTTGCTGCTGAACTGCTGCAGATGGGCAAAGAAAAGCTAAAAGGTTCTGGTGTTAACGCCGTTATTAACTTGGCATTACCTGGCGTTGGCTTATTGATTTCTACAGGTCGAGAGCTACACAAAGCGGCCGTAAATGGTGATGCTGAGGCTTACCATCATCAGTTAGAACAAATTTCACAGCTGCCAGGGCGAGATCAACGTCTTTCTATGCCGATGCAGCAAACCTTGGCTCAAGGTCATGCGGTACTGTCGGCTGAAGGTGGCATTGGAGCTACATTAGGTATGGCGACGGGGAGCCTGGGCACGTTCGGTGTTAGCTCTGTAGCAACGGTGGGCGTCACACCGATAGCAAAAGAGGCAATCGGTTCTGCGGCAACGACTGTTATCATGAGCGGCGGTGGTTTTGTGGCGAACCAAGCTGGGGCATACGGGTTAAATACGGAAGTAAAAGAGCAACTTATGCAAGGTGAAATGTCTGGTGTTTTACCTAGACTTGAAGTTTCCAATGCAAAAGGAGACTTTACCTTCAGTATGCAAGATCCGGCTTCTGTCCGCGCATTAATGGCGTACCTTGGTCCTAAGGAGAATACTGAAATGACTTCTCCTCAAGCGCCTAAAGAGGCACAAGAGATGGAAGCCGCTCGATTAACACTGAAAAAGATGTTGGGTTCAGAGCCAAGTGAGCACTTGGTTCCTGACGTAGATTCTATCTTGAAGCTAAGCCCAGAGGATGCACCAAGTAAAACCGAGTCTATTGCTAACGGGGCGTTTAAAAAACTGTTAGGAGAAGATTGGGATTGGCTCATGCCAGCTGTTCGAGCGATTGATAAAGGGGAAGCAAGTAAAATAAACGAAAAGTTAACCTACAAGCTCCCCCTAGATGCAGCAAACGGACGAGTTTATCTTGATAAATGCCCAAACCTGAGTGACGTCCAGTTAGATGCGCTAGAAAAATTAGGCTCACCAAGTCAATTGCGATTGATGTACTTGGCAGAAGGCTGGGTGTAATTTCAAATGGTAAAGTAGGGAGTAGGTGCTGCTCCTTACTTTATCTACCGTCAGCGTTCCTTTTTGGGGCTGGCTAATATCGGTTGAATTTAACTTTTCGACTGAAGAAACAAACACACAAGTGTCAACGTTATACCAACCCAACCAATGAAAGAAATTTCTTCCCCAACAATCGCAACTGCTAGTGCTGCTGCGATAACAGGTTCAAATAGCGTGAGTATGCTAGCTCCACTGGCTGTAACAAATCGTAACCCAAACCCAAAAGCGACGTAACCTAACCCCATTGGAATCAAGGCCATGTAGAGCATGACCGTCGTATTAGTTGACGATGCAAATAGATTATCACCCGTGATGAAAAGTGTTGGTAGAAGCAAAACTCCACCAATACCAAAAACACTTCCCATGGCCGTTTGCGATTCAATGCCGTGGTCAATCATAGCCTTTACTCCCCATGAGTAAATGGCGTACGTCAGACCTGCCAATAGGCCAAGTAATACACCCCAATGCTTCATATCATGATCAAATAAGCTATTTGCGGATGACTCAGAAGCCAACAACAAGGTAATACCAATGACCCCGATTGCGAAACTCATCACCCAGCGCTTGGTTATGGTCTGATTTCGGCTAAAGAGACACTCTAACAAAGCAGAAAAGAAAGGTGCAGTGGAGATAGAAATAACCGTACCAATAGCCACACCAGCGAATCGCATTGATGAATAAAAAGCCAGTGGGTAGGTGGCTAAGGCGATAATACTAATCAGTAACGTTTTCTTCTTATGTACGACTTTTCGAAAATCTCTCTTCAGTGACTTCGCAGATAGACATGCTTGCATAAAACCACCAATACCCATAGAAAATGCGCCAATGGCGAGAGCACTGACATCCGGTGCCAAGCTAGCAGCGGTGCCCGTCGTCCCCCACAGGGTTGAAGCAAAAAGTATGGATAAAGTTCCTAATTGATAGTCGGTGAAATGTTTTTTTAACACTGTAGTTTCTACCTAGTGAATGGCTGTTTTAGGGTAGAAAGAATAAAAGAAAGCGATAGAGAGTTTTGTGCTGAAAAGACGGAATACTTGTTCCAGAAGACTATTTTAGTGACTATCGGGAAAACTCTCTAGGAGACATACCAAAATGCATTGAAAACCGTCGACTAAACGCGGAAAGGTCACTATAGCCAACTCGTTCAGCTATCAACTGAACTGGAAGGTCTGTATGAGTCAGTAGTGCTTTGGCTTTTTCCATACGTTGTAGTGTAATGTACTTATGGACGCTTACTTTTAATTGCTCTTTAAAAAGCTTTTTAAACTGCGTCGGACTCAAGCAAGCGGCATTCGCTAATGAGGCAATGGTGAGTGGCTGATCAAGCTGCTCGGCGATCACAACCTGTACATCTCGAATACGCGAATCTACGGAGCGAGACCGCTTTTGCTGCTCTAGCAACAGATAGAAGGTTGCAACCATTGAGTTTTCAATTTCATCATTAACCTGATACTCAAGTTGCTTTTCGACAAATTGGATAAAGCTCAGTAGAGGCGGGCTAATCGAAAACACAGCCACACTATTATCCATCAAATGAGTGGGCAAAGTGGTCATATCCGCAACAATAAAGCGTGATGACTCTTCGGCATTAAAACCGTGAGCACAACTTTTGGGGATGACTATGCAGTCGCCAACCGCCACCTTTCCGACATAACTATCCATATCAATATGTATGTTGCCCTGGAGAGGAAGCACCAGTTGATGATAATCACTATGAGTATGTCGGCTCATACGTTTCGTGTAGGAGCGAATGCTTAAGCTAGATTTCATAAAAACAACATACAGTTAAAGGATACCGCATTATAGCGTTGAAAGTATCGAGGTTGAAAGCTGGGCAGTTGTAAGCCCAGATCTTGAATGGGATGTGGTTTGTCAGTCCGCCTCGGACTCTAACGAGGCCAACCAACGAAGCACTTCCGCAGTTGCTTCAATAAGATCGCTTGGGATGTACTGGTCGACGTTGCCGTCGGCGTATAGTGCACGAGCAAGAGGGACTTTTTGCATCACAGGAACGCCTTCTTCTTTAGCGATTGCGACCATACGTTTGGCTACCGCCTCGGTTTCCATCAAAGTGATGACGGGCAGGGGCGTTTCGCCTTTCTTGTAATAAAGGCCAACCGCGATATGTGTTGGGTTTGTAACTAATACATTAGAACGTTTAACGTTTTCGCGTTGATTGGAGGCTTGTAGCTCTTGGTGCAACTGACGACGTTTGCTTTTTATTTCTGGACTGCCTTCCATCTCTTTGTATTCGCGCTTCACTTCGTCCTTGCTCATTTTGAGCTTTTTCGTGTGATCAAACTTCTGGTACGCAAAATCTGCTGCAGCGATGACGATGAAGCCTACCGAAGAGATAATCATTAATTGTTTAATCATGACGCCAGTAATGGTCGGGACACATTCTAGCCCACAAGTTGGAATTTGCATTAAAGCGTTGATGTTACCGCGTAATGTCACCCAGATAATGCAGGAAAGAAGAGAGACTTTAAGGATCGACTTGATAAACTCAATCACACTCTTGAGGGAAAAAATGCGTTTGGCCCCTTCGACGGGATTGATCTTTTTGATGTCGGGTTTAACGGATTCACCACTAAATAGGAAGCCGAACTGCCCCATATTGGAAAAGATGGCGACGAGTGCAGCAACCAGAATAATCGGGGCGAGTAGATAGGCAATTTCTTTTGCGATGGCAATAGCGACATCGACTAGCGCATCTTGGAAACCCTGATAAGCAAGCTTACTTGGTAGTAGAATAAGCGCTGAGATGTGCGACATGTAATAATCGGCGAACGCAAACAGTACAATTATGAGCGCCAAAATTAATGCAGACGATACGATTTCTTGGCTTTTGGCAACCTGACCTTTCTGTCGAGCATCGCGTAACTTTTTTGCGGTGGGTTGCTCTGTTTTTTCTGCACTCATAAAGAATCCTAAGCGTTATTGCCAAATGGTATTGAGTTGTTCTGCGAATCGGGTAATGCCGTAAAACTGTACTTCAAAGTGATCCATCATTATTCCGAGATACACGATCAGTAAAACACTCGCGATGGCACTTTTTATTGGCATGGCAAGGAAAAAAACATTCAATTGCGGTGCAAAACGACTGATAAGCGCCAGACCAAACTCAGCAAGAAACATTGCCAACACTAATGGAGCGGACATCAACACACCAAGCCACATAAGCTGTTCAAATTGCGCGTAGAAGAAGCTCACCCATGCGTCGCTAACGGTTGGGAGAAAGTCCACGATCGGCCAAGATGTATAGCTTTTGAATAACGCATAGATAAAAGTGACAAAGCCCCCGCCAGAGAAGAACAGGGTAATCAACGTTTGGGTCAGTAATACCGCTGTTGGTGTGGATTGTGAGCCTAGCGTTGGGTTAAACATACTTGCCATGGCAGCCCCACGTTGGTTGTCGACCAGAAAACCGGCCGCTTCTATCGCCCAAAAAGGGATAGCAGCAACAAACCCTATCAATAGCCCAATTAATACCTCCTTACCCAAAATCACTATCAGCCAAATGCCTTCGGTTTCTGCAGGCAAGCTTTGCTGATTAATCATCGGAAATATAAACAGCGCGAGTGAGCAAAGTACACCATTTCTCACCATGGTGCCGCCTAGCATTTGCTTGCTCAAAATAGGCAAAAAGATGAAGCATGCCATTAACCGAGGTAACGTCAGGCTGTACAAAAATAAAGCCTGGTGTAAGTCGTGATAACTCATCGTATTTGAGGAATTTTATCCATAGCAAGCGAGGCGAAGGCGTGGAGCTCTGCCCCTAGCCATTGCGTTGTGACGAACAGCGTAATAATGACCGCGATAAGCTTGACCACAAAGCCTAACGTTTGTTCTTGGACCTGAGTTAACGCCTGAATAAGCGACACCAATGTACCAACCAATGCTGCGACTAAAATCGGCGGTAATGACAAGTACAACACTAGGGTTAATGCTTGAGTCGTGAAATGAATGATTTCAGCAGAATGCATACTTTCTCCGTGATTAACCGTAACTCAACACTAAGCCGTGGGTGAGCTTTGTCCAGCCGTCAAGCAAGACAAAAAGCAACAATTTGAAGGGGAGGGAAATCGTCATTGGCGATACCATCATCATCCCCATCGCGAGTAGGATATTCGACACAATTAGGTCAATAGCGATGAACGGTAAGTACAACAGAAAGCCAATTTCAAAAGCGCGAGTAAGCTCGCTGACGGTAAATGCGGGCAGTAAGAGCAATAAGCTGTCCGACTCTAAACGGTCTACGTACTTCTGTGGCCACAATGTGCGTGCAGCATCAGTGAAGAATATGGCTTCGGTTTCCCGAATATGCTTTTTCAAAAATTCTCGATAAGGCTGTAAACCGCTTTCAATGAGGCCTTCTACACTTGCAGAATCTTCAAGGGAGATATCATGCTGCTTTACGTAGTCGTAGGTTTCAAACCCGACGGGAGCCATGATGAAAATTGACAGAATGATAGCCAATCCGTAAAGCGCCATATTCGGCGGAATTTGCTGTACACCGAGAGCGTTACGCAGCAGTGAGAATACAACGGCGAGTTTCACAAATGACGTCGCCATCATGGCGATAAATGGGATCAGTGCCAGCAGTGCTAAGCTGACAATGAGATTGAGCTCGTCGGGTAACTGGATCATGCTGGCTCCTGCGTGCCACCGAACAGCTCCAGTACGCGCACACCTAAATGTTCGTTAACATTAACCAGTTCACACTCACCAATGATTTTGCCGTTGGCACGCAATGTTACCGGCTTAGATACAGGCTGGTTTAGCTCGAATACGTACCCTGGCTGAAGCTGGTTAAGCTGCTCTAGCGTGATGGTTTGATGGCCGATATCAAACGTGAGTTCCACAGGCAGTTGCTGGTGGTCGGTTAACATTTCTGAAGTGTTTACGTCATTCATATTGGTTTCTTTTTCAATAATGTGAAGAGTTTGGTCATCTAACTGGCAGCGCCAGAGATTCTGGTTAGATACTTGAAAAATGGCTTGTTGCTTGGCGATGTAACCATCGTCAAAAAAGATGACATCTCCCAGCTCGAGCGAATTAAATTCGCTTAACGTCAAATGGGTCCTTCCAAGACTTAACCACACAGGTAAAGCGAGGTGTCGAGCTTGTAGAGCAGCGCTGTTTGGTAGCGCATCCAACAACACGTCTGATCCTTCGCTAACCCACAAACAAAGAGAGCCGTTAGGCTTATTGAGCGTTAACATTAAAGTATGCTCTTGGGCCTGGCTCGCCTCTAACGGCTGTAGTTGACTAAGAATGGGTAACTGACCAAATAGCGCTTTGATTGCCTCACTATGCGGTTCTATCTGTGAGCTCAAAAGTGCTAACTGGAGGGAGTTAGGCAGGGACTCAAACGCAGTAGCATTTAAGGTCGATTTCAGCCAATGTTGGAGCTGCGCACGAGAAAAGTCTACTTGTAGGGTTTGCCCTCCAATCAACGTGGTTAAACGGAACCCTTCAAATGAAGGGATTTGAGCAACAGTAATCGATACGCTCTGACCATCAGTCCCTTGGAAGTGGCACTGTTTTGCACAAAGTTGATTGCTGAGCGCGATACTTTCTGCATCCACTTTGGGTATTATTAACGGTGTCATAGGTCATTCTCCGCTTGCCATTCTTCATACACGCTGCGTTGTTGGCGTGAGTGTTGTTGTTCATGTTGTTGTTGATCGAGCTGTTGAGTTTGTTCGCTGATCGCTAAGCGAAGTGGCTGCTCACCACCGAATCGGTTTAGCCGTTCAGCAAGATCTTGTCTAGCTTGCTGGCTAATAATGGAAAGGGCATGCTCTTGTCGAATCGTCACGCTATACCCTTGAGCGTCCAACTTGATGTGGATTTCGCCACCTTTTAATTGTCCTTCACTTAGAAACAGCCGAACCTCTTTGTTGTCCGATGCGGTTGGCAGAGCAACATAGATTTTATCCACCAATTGCTGGAGTAATTGGTTTACGTCTCGCGTTGGGCTTGGTTGAGCCTGCGAAGCAACACTTTTTAGGATGACATCGCCTTGTGTTACCGCACTTGCAAGGGGTTGAGAAGGCACTTTTTCTTCATCCGTTTTAACGGCGACTAGTGCGCTTTTCGTCACGATTTTTTCAAGAGGCTTGGTTTCAGGCAGGCCACCAGTTTGGTCTGATCGTTTGCCTGTATTCTGTAGCGGCGGAGTTGCACGCTTATTGTGCGTTTTTTCAGTTTGCCTTTTCGTTAAGCCAACAATGTTAATCCCATCTTGAGCGAGCTCTGTCGCTGTCGCATTTTGGGGGAGCAAGCCAGATTCAAGCGTAGAGAGATACTCCGGCGAGGTATGTTTATCCATCGGCGTCGGTTTATCATCTTTCAAATGAGCTTGAAAGTGAGGATCAACACGCTCGGTAGAAGGGGAGCTTAGAACTGTGTCGCCATCGCTTTTTCCATCATGTTTAAGCAATTTATTGTTTTTGCTAATTATTTCTTCGCTATTTGCTGCGTCGTCTTGCGATTTCTCTATATCTCTCTTACTGACGACGTCACTTTGACCTTTTAAAGTGGAGATGTTTTTGTCAGCGTTGGCTTCTTGGTTCGATAGGTTAAGTTTCTTATCTAGACCTTGAGATGTCTTATGCCTTAGCGGTATGTCTTCTTCGCCAGTATGATTTTTTTGGGGATTCCCAACGATAGACTCCTTTCCCTTGCTAGGCTTCTTCGTCATTGCATGCTCGAATTGTGATTGAAGCTCGGCCTCCTTCTCGAGAGGCGCTTGTTCCGGCGTTGATTTGTGCAGCGTATTCGATGTTTCAGTTGTTGGGGTAATGCGCATAGTGAACCTTTAGATAATGTCGACAGTGCGAAACTCTTCCTGTTCGAGTTCTTCTTGGTATTGCCTTTCTCGCGATTTTTCCGCGACTTCTTGTTGCTGCAACTGAACGAATTTTTCTTTGGTTTTATGGGCTTGTCGCGCCTCTTTTTGCTTTTCTTTAAGTGCCGAGCGTTCGATTTCAAGCGCTTTTTTTGACTCGGCCACACGTTGTTTAAGTTCGGCTTCTCTCTCTCTTAACAACGCGATTTCTTGTCTTAATGTTTCCAGCTCTTTAAGAACGAGCGTTTGTTGTTTTGCTTTAGCAAAACGTCGCTCTTCTTCTTCCTGGCGCCAAACGTGATAGTCCGCGACAGAACGTTCGGCCTTTTGAACCTGTGCTGCGGCGTTTGACACTCGGTATTCTTGACGCTTGACGGCTTTATCCGCACGGTCAGCGCGAATTTTTTTGATTTCTAATAAGCGTTCTATCATTGTTTCGCCATCCCTTTAAGTTGAGCGATAGCGCCATCAAGATCGCTTAGTTCATGAGTGCCTTGGCGTAAAAAGGCGCGTATATCATCACTTTGTGCAATGGCCATATCCGCTCGGCTATCTGCGCCATGTTGGTATTCGCCAATTTTGATTAGCAGTTCAACTTCTTCATACTTAGCTAACATTTCGCGAATATGAGCAGCAGACGCCTGATGATCGGATTCAACGATTTGATTCATCACTCGGCTTGCTGAGCGAAGTACATCAATGGCGGGATAATGGTTCATTGCCGCAAGTTTGCGCGAGAGAATGATGTGCCCGTCTAAAATTGAGCGAGTTTCATCCGCGACAGGCTCCGTCATGTCGTCACCTTCCACCAACACGGTGTACAGTGCCGTAATTGATCCTTTGTCTGATTGTCCAGCTCGTTCCATCAGCTTTGGCAAAGCGGCAAAAACAGAAGGCGGATAGCCACGTCGTGTTGGTGGCTCGCCTGCGGCTAGTCCAATCTCCCTCTGTGCGCGGGCGAAACGCGTTACAGAATCCATCAGCAGTAGCACGCGTTTACCTTGGTCACGAAAATATTCTGCGATAGAAGTGGCAACAAAGGCGGCTTTGGCGCGCTCCATTGCTGGGCGATCAGAGGTAGCGACCACTAAAACCGATTTGGCCATTCCTTCTTCGCCTAGGTCATGCTCAATAAACTCGCGCACTTCGCGTCCACGTTCACCAATCAAAGCGAGAACGGTCACGTCAACTTCTGCGGAGCGAATCAGTTTTGCCAGTAGGGTACTTTTACCCCCGCCAGCCGCTGCAAAAATACCCATGCGCTGACCTTCACCACAGGTCAGTAGCCCATCAATGGATCGAACGCCAAGAGAGATTGGCTTTTCAATCAGTTTACGTTGCATTGGTGGTGGTGCATCGCGATAAACAGGATACCAAGCGCTTGGTTCTTGACTTTGCGTACCATCGAAAGGACGTCCAAGCCCGTCAAGCGTTGTACCTAACAGGTGGTCGCCAACACCCACTTCGTGCATTTTACCCATTGGGCTTACTTCTGTATTTGAGGAAATCCCAAACATATTTCCTAACGGAGTGAGCAAAGCGTGATGCTGCTGGAAGCCAACCACTTCCGCTAACAAAGACAGAGTTTGATCGGGATTACGCAACTCACACAGTTCACCTACACGAACGCCAGGGACGACAGCTTTGATAATGGTGCCGGTGACTTGCGTAACGCGCCCGCGAATTTGGATCAAACGCGTGTGTTTAATCGCAGATTGTTGGATATCAGTGATGTATGAGAAATCGTTCAAGGTAAAAATATGCGCAATGATTGATGCTGAGAGAATAGAAAGTATAAGAATCAATTTATAGTGAATATCAGTCGGGAGTTTTTAGAAAACTGAAAGCGCACTAAAAAAACACGTCTGATTTTGACAGCTTCAACAAAGCGCACTTCCTATAATTCGCCTGTATTGTGCGGAAGGAGTGCAAGTGAATGAGTATTATCAACAATCATATCGCAACAAATCCAAAGTTTGATGCGTCTATCCAAAACGGGTTGGAATCGTCTCGCCCCGACGTTTCACAAAAAGGCAATTATCGCGGTGAAACCGTCCGTGTTCACAATGCCACACAATCACTTTTTGATGCGATGGAAGAACTCACTTCACTCGGTTCCGAAAAAGCAGAGAAAGATCTGACTAAGCGCAAAGTGAAAGACAGTGGTGTTCGAGTTAATGAAGCACATGAACTCGTTTCGGACTACTTAAGAAAAGTCCCTGATCTTGAAAAGAATCAAAAGATCAAAGATTTGGCTACAAAAATGGCGGGAGGAAATATCTCGACCATCGCGCAATTACAAGCCTACTTGAATGGGTTTTCCGAGGAGAAAAGCCATCAATACCTCGCGCTAAAAGCCGTTAAAAAGTTTTTGAGTGCGAGTCCAGAAAGTAAACACCTACTAGCGCTGATTGACCAAGCACTTCTAAGAATCGAGCAAAACCCAGATACATGGTCTCAAATCGATACGGAAATCCGCGTCTCAAATTTTGCTGATGAATACAGCCAAGAGCAAGAGTTTAGCTCTTTGCATCAGCTGCGCGGCTTCTACCGCGATACCGTTCATAGTTATCAAGGGCTCGGCGCGGCTTATCAAGATGTTGTGGCGCGCTTTGGTGAGCAGGAGGTATCGACCGCTGTTGACTTTATGCTGCAAGGCATGAGTGCAGATCTTAGTGTTCAAGGTAGCAGTATCGATTCGGTTAAGTTGAAGTGGTTGATGTCCGATATGCAAAAACTCAAAACTCTAAATACGTTGCAAGATCGTGTGAGTCAGCTGTTCCAAATGTTTAAATCGGAAAGGACGAATTATGGCTTATCAAGTTTCTAATTTGATGGCTGATGTGATTGCGTTGGTAGAGCAGCGATGGGTAAGCAGTGATGAGATATGGAAAGTCGTCAACGCAATGGAATTGACGGCGGTAGAACAAAAAATCGATTTTTTTCGAGAGTTCCATAAGTTAGTTCGCGCAATCCCAATTGACGTATTCGCCGATGAAGAACAACGACAGAATTTAATCCAAGCGGTACAAAAGGCGCTAGACGAAGCCATTGATATAGAAGAAGAGGAAGCGTGGGAAGATGAGTTGGATTGATGCATCCGTCGATGAATTTTGCCGAGGAATGGGGCTCGATGCCGTCGATTTCTCATCAGCTGGACGGGTGCAGTTGGATTTTGAGCAAAGTGGTACGCTGCATATTGAGCGACAGGGTGAGCAGTTATTCTTGATGTTGTCTCGAGCGTTATCTTGGCATCAAACCAGTGACATGATTCAAAGTGCACTGTGTTTGTGTCATGCCGATCAAGGCTGGCCTTTCGAAATTAAAACCGGCTTGTTAGATGAACAAACTCTGGTTTTTTCAGCAAGGCTAAAAGGAGAAGAAGTAACACTTCCGACCTTAGAGCAAGCGTTTACGCTTTTGGCTCGTCTACATAACGATGTGGCAGGCACATGACTCGAGTCAGCACTTTAAACGTAGGCATCGAAGCCTTTACGCATGTTACTCATAGTGAAGTTAAGGCCGATTTCCCAGAGCGATTTCAATTGCTTCCTGATGGTCAGGCGGTCGCTACACATTTAGAGAAGCTCTATGATCTCAGGCCTTCAGACCAATATCTCATCGCGTTAACTAAGCCCAAGCTGCTGCACTCAGAGTTGTTGCGTCCAGAAAAATACCGTCAACAATTTGATGAAACGTTATCTCAGCTGCAAGTTCTTGCACAGGATTCAGGCTCCGCTTCTTTTATCAAAGCATCTGAAACGCTACAAAGTACGCAACTAGATCAGCGTTACCTCACTATGGCGCTCAATCTCCTTATTCAGGTCTAACCAACATGTTGAGATCCAAAGACATTGAACTCTTACTTGTTCACGCTGCGCTACAAGTTCAATACCAAAAGCCAGAGCATGCCATTTCTATTCTCGATGCGGTTCTAGAAATAGAACCGCAGCACAAAGAGGCGATGCAAACACTTGCTGTGGCGTGTTTACAAAGTGGTCGATATACCCGGGCGATTGAGGTGTGTGAGCACTTATTAAAATCTGACCTTCATCCTGACTCGGCAGGACTCTGGTTTTGTTTAAGCCAAGCGCGTTGGAAACAAAATGACGTCGATGGGGCACGCCAAGCGCACCGACGCTATCTGCAATCTTTAAATAGTGAATCACATGAATAAGTTGATCGATATTCTAAACAAAGTAGGGCAACGCAAAGACATCATGCTTGCGGTGATGTTACTCGCGATCGTCTTTATGATGATATTGCCACTTCCTACCGCACTGGTGGATGTGCTGATTGGCACCAACATGAGCATTGCGGTGGTGCTGCTTATGTTAGCGATTTACATCACCACGCCACTTGAGTTCTCTGCATTTCCTGCGGTGCTATTGATCACGACATTGTTTCGTCTGTCTTTATCTATCACGACAACCCGCTTGATCTTGCTACAAGGCGATGCTGGTCAAATCGTTTATACATTCGGTAACTTCGTTGTGGGCGGTAACTTAGTGGTCGGTATTGTTGTGTTCCTGATCATTACCATTGTTCAGTTTATGGTGATCACCAAAGGCTCAGAAAGGGTAGCAGAAGTTAGTGCGCGCTTCTCACTCGATGCGATGCCTGGTAAGCAGATGAGTATTGACGGTGACATGCGTGCTGGAGTAATTGACGTACACGAAGCTAGGCACCGACGATCACTGATTGAAAAAGAAAGCCAAATGTATGGCTCGATGGATGGCGCGATGAAGTTCGTTAAAGGCGACTCCATTGCGGGTCTGGTCATCATTGTGGTCAACATCTTAGGTGGCGTCACGATCGGGGTAACGCAAAAAGGCATGAGTGCTTCTGAAGCACTTGAGTTATTTGCGATTTTGACCGTTGGCGATGGTTTGGTGTCGCAGATCCCGGCACTCTTTATCGCGATTACCGCCGGTATTATCGTGACGCGTGTTTCTCATGAAGACTCTTCTGATCTTGGGTCGGACATTGGTGGACAGGTCATTGCTCAGCCACGTGCGCTTCTTATTGGTGGTGTGCTTTTGGTGCTGTTCGCACTCATTCCTGGGTTTCCAAAAATCACTTTTCTGGTCTTGGCCGCCGTGGTTGGTGGTGGTGGTTTCTTCCTTTTCTATCAACAGAAAAAACAAGCGGAATCAGATAGCACCGACTTATCAAGCTTTGTTTCGCAAGGGGCCGGTTCGCCAGCGGCGAAGCCAAGCAAACCCACGCCTTCTAGAAACAGCAAAGGTAAGTTAGGTGAGCAAGAAGAGTTCGCCATGACGGTCCCGCTGTTGATTGATCTTGACGCGAGCCTTCAGGAAAGCTTGGAAGCGGTCGCATTAAATGAAGAGCTAGCAAGGGTTAGACGCGCACTATATCTCGACCTAGGCGTGCCTTTCCCAGGCATCCACCTGCGCTTTAACGAGGGGATGCAAAATGGCGAGTACTTAATTCAGTTACAAGAAGTCCCGGTTGCACGAGGACGAATTGTTAAAGATCAACTCTTGGTGACAGAAGGGAATGAACAGATCGATTTATTAGGCGTGCCTTATGAGCAAGATGAAGATTTTCTACCCGGCATTTCTAGCATTTGGGTGGCACAGAGTTATGAGCAAAAACTCGTAGCCAGTCATGTCGGTTTTCTCACACCCGACAGGATTTTAACGTACCACTTGTCTCATGTTCTTAAGGAGTACGCACAAGACTTTATTGGTATTCAGGAGACGCGTTATCTGTTGGAGCAGATGGAAGGCAGTTATTCGGAGCTAGTCAAAGAGGCCCAGCGTATTGTTCCGTTGCAAAAAATGACGGAAATCTTGCAACGCTTGGTTTCTGAAGACATTTCTATCCGAAACCTTCGCGTGATCTTGGAAGCGATGGTTGAGTGGGGCCAAAAAGAGAAAGATGTTGTACAGCTGACGGAGTACATTCGTTCCAGCTTAAAACGTTACATTTGCTACAAATACGCGAGCGGACAAAACATGTTGCCCGCTTACTTATTGGATCAAAATCTCGAAGACACAATACGCAGCGGTATTCGTCAAACCTCAGCAGGGAGTTACTTGGCGTTAGATCCGTCAGTAACGCAACAATTTGTCAGTGATGTGAAACAGACCATTGGTGACTTAAGCCGCATGCCGAATAAACCTGTGCTAGTTGTGTCTATGGATGTACGCCGATATGTGCGAAAGCTTATTGAATCGGAATACTACGATCTGCCCGTTTTGTCATTTCAAGAACTAACCCAGCAAATCAATATTCAGCCACTTGGAAGGGTGGGGATGTAATGAAAACAAAACTAATACTCTCGCTGGCGCAAGCGGGGATCGAAGTGACGCCATACTTTTGGCAACAAAGTGAAATTCAACTTGGTTATCGAATTGAAGTTGAGGGCTTAGAGCTCGTTTTTCGGGTGGAGGACGGTGAAATCATCATCGTTCTTCTGAAACGCGTTCGTCCAAAATTGGGGTTGAGTAACCCCTTTGCCGGCTTATTTCTCTTGGCTGAACATGCCATTCAACTTTATCCCTCCGATTGGGTCATTCGCGGCAACGTCGATGTGTTACGTGGTAGCAACATGAGCAGCCAGCGATTGGCACAGTTCTATCTAAAAGCATGCGGTGCAAGCCATGATGAGCTAGAAGACTGGTACTGTTTACGCCTAGCAGATTATAGACCTTTGAAAAAGTTGAAAAAGTAAAAACTCACGACTGTTACTGACAGCACCGATGAGATGACCCGCTTTAAGATAGGAATCAAGATGAAGCAACCGTTTACCGATGCGATTGAGAACGCTGAGCTTGCCATTAGAAAAGCTGAAGACAGAACCGATATTTTTAACGAGCTATTGGAAGGCTTAGGTGTTGGTCCTGTTGCGGGGGATGTTTTACTTGGCGGCATAAAAGCGCCAGTAGATACCATGAAACGTGCAGAGCAAGAGCTAATAGACGAAGTCCAGCGCCGCCGGCAGCAACAAACTCAGCTACAAGGTACGTCAGGTAAACGCAGAAAGCGTCCCACAGTGATGCGCGGCATGATGATTTAGAGGTTTGGAAATGACGAATATGAAAACGACTGGCTCTACGACAGGAGCAACAGACACAGCTGCGAGTAGTGCACCATTACCCACTTTCCAACAAAACTTGATAGAGGCATTTACCCCTGTACTGGGTGAAGCAGAGACTCAGCAACTTGCCTCGATAATCTCTTCATTGCCAACTATCTCGGGACAAACGGAATCACAAAGCATCGCGCTTTATGTTGATACGCTTGAAAACCTAAAAGCGAAAAATAACGCGTTTGCTGGTATATCATTGACCGACACCGCATCGGTTTGGATAAAGTCGCTACAAAGTGCTAACTCAGATGGCGAATTAACCGCAGCCGAGTTTAATGCTCAAACAAACCAAACGCTATCAAATCAGTTTCAGGCTTGGTTTAGTAAGCTACTGACGGAAAACGTAGATAGCTCGTTATCTACTGAGTTTGTTAGTCAATTTAATCTGGGCACCCAGAGTAACCAAGCGGAGCAGATCGCCAACCTCTCCGAGACAGAACTGGCTAATGCCACCAAAGAAATTTCTCTTTTTGTTGCAGAGCTTGCTAATCAAATGGGCTCCCGTGAAGTGAGAGATGCTTCTATTTCTTTTCTTCGCAATGCCTTTAGTAGCTTAGGTTCCGTTAATCTCGCGCAACTGAAGAGCTCGGACTTTCTGTTGACTAAAGAGAGTTTCGCCCTTCAAGTCTCAGCTCAATTAAAAAGTAGTTTTCAAGGCATTGGTATTACTTTAAGCACCGATGACGCAAGTGCGCTAGCTAGCAGAATTACCTGGACTCCTGGTATTTCTAAACAGCAGCTTAAAGAAGCGTTAGATGAAATGGCCGCTCAAGTGAAAGGCCAATATAGCGCAGCTTATGGTGAGGCGAGTGGAACGAACAATCTAAAAGCAACACTTAATACTGTCATTGGTGGAACTGAGCCTTTGACCCTTTCTAGTCTGTTCGCCAACTTCGCGGTGAGTTTAACAAATATAGAAATCGATGACTTTTACCAGGACAGCGCGATAGCCGATGTCCAAAAGACACAAATAACGGCAGCTCAAGTTAATTTGATCAAAGAAAACACCGAACGAGATATCCGATTACAGTTTGAAAAAATAGTAAAAGGTGAATCTACCGGGGCTTCATTTACTGAGCGATACGAGGCATTGCGCAAAAACTTAGGGGCATTGAAAGAGCGTCTACTCAATATCACCGATAAAGAGAAAGCGGATCGCGAGGTGAGAGCAGAGCACTCTCTAACGGCTCGTGATTTGTTGGCCGTTGTTGAGTCCAGCATTGGAGACCGTTTTGATGAGCAAGTGCTGCTTGCACTAAATGAGCGTCGTGTTAACCGTTTAGAGAAACGTAATGACCAGAAAGAGGCATTAGAGGATCTCACAATACAGCTTAAAGTTTTTGGTGTTGTGCAATCAAAAATTCACTCTACGCAAAGTGTTGATGGGGTTTATAAACCGGGATATCCAGAAAGTAACTTCAAAGCGAGTGACTTTAACTACAGCAATCAAACGGATTTTGAAGCTTCACCTGAGTACAAGTATTTGACGGATAATAAGATAACAAACCATCGAGACTTCCTTCAAACACAAGGTATTACTATCGGTGATGGTGCTTCGTACCAAGACGAAGAGAAGTCGAAAAAGCTGTCTAATTTTTCTAGTTCTGTCAGTGCTAAATCCAAGTTGCTTAACGATGAAGTGCAAATCAAAACCACTGAGCTGAACGACACCAGTTCTCAATACAACTCGACCGTTGAAGCGATGAACAAGTTTGTTCAGAAGTACCACAGTATTTTACAAGAAATCCTACGAGCCATTTAAGGATAACCAACCATGACTAAAACAAACGCGACCGATCCATCTCAAATGCAAGCAGAAGAACTGCTGTCTTTTTTGGAAGAGGGAGGCACGCTAAAAATGTTGCACGATGTGTCTCAGGACACCATCGAACACATTTATGCCGTAGGTTACAACTTTTTCCAATCGGGAAAGATTGAGCAAGCAGCGAAAGTATTTCAATTACTCAGCATGCTTGATCATTATCAGGCGCGATTTTTCATTGGCCTTGGCGCGGCTCGTCAGGAGTTGGGTGAGTATCTGCAGGCAATAGACGCCTACAGCTACGCAGCGCTAGTGGACGTAAATGATCCACGCCCACCTTTTCACTCTGCTGAATGTCACCTTAAACTGGAACAACTGACAGAAGCAGAGAGTGGGTTTTACAGCGCGAAGGAGATGTCTGCCGGAAAATCACAATATGCAGATTTGCATGAGCGTGCAGGCATCATGTTAGAAGCGGTGAGAAATAAAAAGGAGTAATTAGACTATGAGTTCTATTGCACTTGACCGCATCCAGACACAGGTTTATAGCCCTGAATCTGGCCAAGCCACGTTAGATAACGTGCAGAAAACGGCGTCTACAGCGACGCCTTCTGTGACGGTAGAAAACGTGAAGAGTAAAGATGCAGATGTACTGAACACCGGAAAAGTAAAAGTTCAGTTAGATGCACCTAACGCAGCTGTTAGTGACAAAGTGAATGATTTGACGCTAAAAGCCATGGCACAGCTGCAAAAGATCGTCGATACCATTGCAAAATCTCTCCATGCAGTTGCAGACCAAACAGGTTCGATTGCCGTCAAAATCATCGCAGGATCTGCTGATGATTTTGAAGTAGAGCTTGCTGCTATCACGGATAAACTGAAAAGTGCTCAAAACGAGCTGAAAATTCAGGAAGTGAAGGTCGCAAAAGCTAAGCACGAAAAAGAGATGGTGGAAAACCAAGACAAAATCAAAGAATCGGAAGCCGCTGCAAAAGAAGCCCAAAAATCAGGCTTAGCAGCGAAGATCTTTGGTTGGATCAGTGCGGTGGTTTCTATTGTTGTTGGTGCCGTAATGGTGGCAACGGGTGTTGGTGCAGCAGCCGGTGCACTTATGATCGCTGGTGGCGTCATGGGAGCAGTGAGCATGGCGTTGCAAGAGCCAGCCGTTCAAGATGCGCTAAAAGAAGCGGGCGTAAATGTCGATGTGCTAAACAAAGTCGTAATGGCATTAGAAATCGCCGTCGCGGTTATCGGAGCTGTTGTGACGTTTGGTGGTGCAGCTGCTGGCGGTATCGCGAAACTTGCAGCAAAAGGTGCTGGTAAGGTAGCTCAAAAGGTCACGGAAATCGCTACGAAAGCCGCTGCAAACATGGCGAAAGTGGCGGATATGGGCACAAAAGCTGCGACAACAACAGCGAAAGCGATTCGTTATGGCGCAGAAACCGTCGATCTTGCCGTCAACGTGGGTAAAGGCGCAACGGACAGTGTCCATGCTGCTAACAATGCTCACGTAACAGAGATTCAGGCTGATATCACAGACCTTCGAGCCAAAATGACGTTAAGCCAGGCTGTCATTGATAAGCTCAAAGAAGAGATTGGTAAGTTGATGGAAGACTTCCAAGAGCTGATGAGCCTCATCATGCAAATGATTCAAGCGAAAAGTGAAACTATGCAAACGGTGTTAAGCCGTCCTGCAACGGTATAAGGAGTTTATTATGCTAGATAAAGTAGGCGGAACGGGTCGTGGTGAACTATACGGTTTAGGCGATACCATTAAAACCAACAAAGCAGAAAAAGCGCCGGAAACAAAGCTTGAAGCGGGTGCCGTTAAAAGCCAAAGTGAGTCAGGTGTTTCTGGTGCAGCACGCTACCAGTTAGAGACACCTAAAGCTCCCACAGTGAGTAACCAAGCTCAAGTTGTTGCAAACTTAATGAGTGCTCTTGCGCCGACGGTGAGCTCATTAATGAGCACAACGATGAAAGCGCTTAACGGTGAGGAGGTGATCAAGTCACCATCAGATGCGGTATCACAATCGTTGACGCTATTAACATTGTTGTATCAAGTATCAAAGCTGAGCCGTGAGCAGCAAGTGCTACAACGTGAAATTGCTGTTGAAGCAAACGTCGCGAGTTTAGAAAGCCAAGCGGCAGAACTAAACAACTCGGCAAGCGCAATGATCGCGATGGCAGTCGTTTCGGGTGTATTAGCGGGTGCTACCGCAATTATTGGTGCCCTTGGTTCTTTCAAAGCAGGGAAAGAAATCAAGAATGAAATGGCGAGCAATAATGTACTGAAAACGCAAAAAGCTGGCTTCGATCAAGCAGAAGAGTTATTAAATAACAATAGCTTGTCTAAAACGCAGCAAGATCAGGTTAAGCGTGCGCACTCACTAGCGAAAGACAATATCGCAGACACGACAGCGCAGCTGACAAGTGGTGGCCGTAAGTTCGATAAGTTGATGAGCTCAAACCAAGCGAAGAACGCGATTCTTCAAGCTTTGGGCCAGATGGCAAACTCAGCATCGAATGTAGAGCAAACCAAAGCGCAAGCGCGCAGCAAAGATGATGAAGTACAAGCGACTCGCGCACAAGCAGCCAAACAGAAAGCCGATGAAAACATTGGTTTCCAAGAAGGTTTATTGAAAGAGCTACGTGACTTGTTCCGATCTATCTCAGATAGCCAGAACCAAGCGTGGCGAGCGTCAGTCCCAACGGTGTAACCATCCGTTTCACTAACTACAAAGCGTTGTTTATACAACGCTTTTTTTATGGGATAAAAGTATAAACGCTATTTATCAGCAGGTTAAGTTGATAAAAAAATATATATCTATAAATCAACCTCCAAGGATGAGAACTCAAACGTTATCAAATTGTTAACGGTTGCTATACTTAAACGGTCATCAACACAGGTAAAAGGGATGTTCAATGTTTAAGTTTAAGCAAATCGCACTTGCGGCTTCTTTGGCTGCACTCACAACAGGCTTTTCTGCGTCTGCGGAGGAAACGTTTGTCACGATTGGTACCGGTGGCGTAACAGGGGTTTATTATCCGACTGGTGGCGCTATTTGTCGCTTGGTTAACAAATCGCGAGAAGAGCACGGTATCCGTTGTTCGGTAGAAAGTACTGGGGGATCGATTTATAACATCAACACTATTCGTGCTGGTGAATTGGACCTCGGTATCGCGCAATCAGACTGGCAGTATCATGCTTACAAAGGAACCAGTAAGTTTGAAGAAAGCGGGCCTTTTAAAGAGCTGCGCGCCGTATTCTCCGTTCATCCAGAACCGTTTACTGTCGTTGCACGTAAAGACGCGAACATCAAAACTTTTGATGACTTGAAAGGTAAGCGCGTCAACATTGGTAATCCTGGTTCTGGTCAGCGAGGTACTATGGAAGTGCTAATGAACCAGTATGGTTGGAGTAACGACGACTTTAAGCTTGTCTCTGAGTTAAAAGCAGCAGAGCAATCAAAAGCACTTTGTGATAACAAAATTGATGCGATGATTTATACCGTTGGTCACCCAAGTGGAGCGATTAAAGAAGCCACTACGTCGTGTGATAGTAATATCGTAACGGTAGCTGGACCTAATGTAGAAAAACTGGTTGCAGACAACAGCTTCTATCGTGTCGCAAATGTCCCAGGTGGTATGTATCGTGGCACAGATAGTGATGTTCAAACCTTTGGTGTGGGCGCGACGTTTGTTTCTTCTACTGCGGTACCAGAAGATGTGGTTTATAACGTGGTTAAAGCGGTATTTGAAAACTTCGATGATTTCCGCCGTCTCCACCCAGCGTTTGCAAACTTGAAGAAAGAGGAAATGGTAAAAGACGGTTTATCTGCGCCTCTTCACCCAGGTGCGCTCAAATACTACAAAGAAGTAGGGCTGATTAAGTAAGCGTTACTTTCTCTTATTATTGATGTAAAACGCCATCTTTCTCGATCAATGCCACTCGTTTAACCGCGAGTGGCATATTTCTATTTCTCGTCACCCTGTACAGCGACGAAGGAGCGTGATACAGGCTCTTCCATCCGAGCACTTTGTGATCAAAATGGTTTCATTAGCCGCTCAGTGTAGTGCTATTAGATTCCTAACCTCGCTGGAGTGACACAAAAAATCGTTAAGCCATCTGCATTAATCTTTCGCGCTGGCGTTTTTGTAGGAGTGTTATCCACTTGTACAAGTTTTGCTTAAACATAAACATCAATGAAAAAGTAGATAGTGATGAGAATAGAAGAAAGAGCAACAAACCCTTTAACATGATTAGGATTCAGTTGACGAGAGACACGAGCTGCAAGATACCCACCTACCAACGTACCGACCAAAACAACACTACCTGTGTGCCAGTCAATGGAGCCATTGGCAACAAAAATCACGATAGCAATGAGTGAAACACACGTAGATACGAGCAATTTCAAACCGTTCATTAAATTAATGTCTTGGTGGCCAGCTACTACCAGATAGCTCAGAACAATAACCCCTAAACCTGCGTTGAAAAAACCACCGTAAGCAGAGACACCAACAAGTAGTGAACCCAACGCGATTGCTCCGAGTATGCCAGCATGTTTGTGCTCTTTCGCGACAGTTTTGATTAGCATTGTTAAACGAGAACCGGTGAGAAAAAGCACGGTGGCAAATAAGAGTAACCAAGGGATAGCTTCCATAAATAGCGATTCTGGCGTGTTGAGCAACAGATATGCTCCGACAGCGCCGCCGACTAAACTGAATGAGACTGTGAACAGCAGTTCATGCTTGTTCTTCATGATCTCTTCTCTGAACCCGACGGCTCCACTAATGTAACCCGCACATGAAGCATATGTGTTTGTTGCGTTAGCCATAATAGGAGGAACACCAACTGCCAATAGAGCCGGAAAAGTAATAAAGCTTCCGCCTCCCGCTATGGAGTTAATGATCCCACCAATTACGCCAGCAATGAATAAAAGTGAGAGTTCTAAAAGCATAAACAATCCTTGTTATGTTCTTTTTTATTGTTAGAGCTTCAGATGATCTAACCTACATGCTCTAATGTTCTGATATGAGGTTTACTTTACCCGCTCTAAAACAAAATTGTTCAGTTCTGTAACGTTTTTGATGACATGAACGGCTTTACTTTGAGAGTACCCTTCGAGGCGATACATAAAGTCATCATTCCAGAATGCGGGGCATTGCTGAAGAACTTTGTAGCTTTGTAACGTTCCTTTCAGTACCGAACTACCATCAGGCCAACCTTCAGGTTTTATGAATAGTCCTTTAAGGAGACGTTTCGTCACAAACCAATAGCTTACGGAGTATGGTAGATCAATATAAATGAGAGTATCGGCTGCATCTAAACGAGCGTTGAAAGAGCTGATCGGTCCAAGGCCATCTATAATCCAACGATCTGAGCTTAGTATATTGCTATGGGCTTCATCAAAAACGTTACGCTCAACGGGAGCACCGTTTGGTTTATAGACTATTGAATCTAATTGATGAAGAGGAAGACCGGTAGCAGACGCGATTGCTTTACTTACCGTCGATTTTCCACTGCCGGGTTTACCAAAAACTGCTATTTTTTGCATTGTGACCGCCTCCAAGAGAGCTTTTCCCATACGGTAGAGACAGAAAACCCACCGCTATGGGTGGGTTCGATAAATACTGAGCGCATCAAAAAATCCCACCATTCCTATGGAATGATGATAATTCGTTGGTTAAGTTGCGCTAAGTGTGTGTTCATACAATCACCTTCATATAACGACAGTGATTTGTCAATACCATCTGCACAATAAGCGAACGATTTGGAGGGTGGAAGATAAAGCCATCACGATGGATGGCTTTATCTAGGTTGAAAGAGACAGCGATTACTGCTCAACGCTGACTGGCTGTGCTTTAAACTTTTGAATCAGCTTTACGATTAGTGGACTTGCCAATACCAATACAGCTAAAACAGTAAAGGTAAGGGTAATAGGACGCTCCCATAGGAAACTCAGTTCTCCATCTGAAATCATTAATGCGCGGCGTAAGTTCTCTTCCATTAATCCTCCAAGGATGAAGCCCAGCAATAAAGGTGCGAGCGGGAAGTTAGCGAGCCGAAGTGCAATGGCAGCCATAGCCACAATCAGCATCACGAACACATCCATAGTGTTAAAAGAGACCAAATAAACCCCGGTGATTGAGAAGAATAAAATCATCGGTAGAAGCACCGTTCTTGGAACCGCCAAAAGCTTTGAAATGTACGGAATCAATGGTAAGTTCAGGATCACAAGTACGATGTTGCCGAAGTACATGGAAATGATCACTGACCAGAACACATCTGGGTGTTCAACAAATAGGCGAGGTCCAGGTTGAATACCATAAGCGATCAGCGCACCGAGCATTATTGCTGTTGTACCAGAGCCCGGAATACCAAGCGTTAATAGCGGTACAAATGAACCACTAGATGCTGCATTGTTCGCAGACTCTGGCGCAACCAAACCACGGATACTGCCTTTACCGAACTCATCCTTTTTCTCTTTAGGTGCGAGGTTGCGCTCCATACCATAGCTTAAAAAAGCAGCAATGGTTGCCCCTGCGCCAGGAAGAACGCCAGTGAAGAAACCTAATATTGAAGAGCGAATTGAAACAGGCGCAACATCTTTGATTTCTTCCTTGGTCACTTTCATTGAGCCAATGTTGCTCAGCTTTTCTTGTTCTTCATCGCTGGTGTCTTTTGATGGTTTAAGAATGCCCATCAATGTTTCACCCAGTGCGAATGTCGCCATTGCAAGCAACAAGAAGCTAAAGCCATCCATTAAATCCGTTAAACCGAAGGTAAAGCGTTCAACGCCTACGCCTTTATCGATTCCAACTGTAGATAGCATCAAACCAAGAATGGTCATCATCCACGCTTTGATTACCTGACCTTTCCCCGCAAAAGCCGCGACTGCTGATAACCCAAGTAGCATCAACGCAAAATAGTCCGACGATTGGAAGCTAAGGGAGACGCTAGCCAATGCTGGTGCGGCAACAAGCAACATAATGGCAGATAGCGTACCGCCAGTGAAAGACGAATAAGCTGCCAAAGCTAATGCTTTACCTGCCTGGCCTTTTTGAGCCATTGGGTAGCCGTCGAATGCTGTGACCACGGTTGAAGAACAACCCGGCGCGTTAATTAAAATCGACGATGTAGAACCACCAAATACCGCACCGTAATAAACACCCGCCATTAAAATAAGGCCAGAGGAGGGCTCTAGGCCATAAGTAATTGGGATCATCAAAGCAATGGCTGAGATCGGCCCAAGTCCAGGTAACATGCCGATAAATGTACCGACGAAGCAACCAACGATCACCATCATAATGTTCATTGGCATTACTGCAGTGGATAAACCTTGTAGAATTCCATCTAACATAATTCAGTCCTTTCTTTGACTACCAGATGGTGAAAATCAAACCCGGTTCGAGATAGATGTCCAAACCTTGAGTGAGTAATAAGTAGAACGCGATCACGAATGGAAACGACGCGCCAAACAGAACGGGTTTACGTCTTTCCCCGAGCAGATAAAAGCCAGCCAATAAAAAGAAGCCAGTAGCTATCACAAAACCTAAGTAAGTCAGGCCCACGCCGTAGAGCGCCATTAAAATTAAAAAGGCAATCAGTAACTTCCAATTGAAGGTCAGCACTGCGCCACTTTGTTTATCTGGTTGTCCTGTCACCAGCAATAGCAAAGAAAGGCCGACACCAACGTAAGTCAGGATGGTTGGCAGAGTACGTGCGGTGAATGGTTCATACTCATCACCTGGAAACAATGGAATCTGCGAGGTTTGATAACCGTAGCAAAGACAGAAGAGTAGAAAGATCATTGCGCCGACACGGTCACGACAGAGCAAATATTCTTTGGTGAAAAAGTTGGTTGAACGAGACATATTCAACTCCTAACAAAAATAAAAAAGACCGCATATGGACGTTAATGAATAAACTAAACCATTAACAATTAAGCATTTCGCTGCTAGTCGAGCTGCTTTGGGTATATAAACAAAGGAGTGTGCATGCCGATTG
Source organism: Vibrio sp. 1402 (assembly GCF_033340275.1). Classification (NCBI taxonomy): domain Bacteria; kingdom Pseudomonadati; phylum Pseudomonadota; class Gammaproteobacteria; order Vibrionales; family Vibrionaceae; genus Vibrio; species Vibrio sp. 1402. The sequence goes on along the minus strand of NZ_JAWOWE010000004.1, from coordinate 57,905 downwards.
TCGACAATGTCCATATGCGGTGAAACTTAGAGTGCAAATACAATGGGGAAATACCAACCTACGTTATTCATTGAGGTTGGTATCTGAGGGACCCCAATTCGATTGTTACTTCAGGAAGCCTAACTCGCGCATTAAGTCACCCATCTGTTGCTCTTGATCTTCAAGAAACGCGAAGAATGCTTTATCCGCTTTATAGTTGTCGATCCAACCATTGCGGTCTCGAACGACTTGCCATTCGTCGGTGTTATACATTTTAGTAAATGCGGCATTCCATTCATCTAGCTTTTCTTGGCTTGTGCCTGGTGCTGCAAAGAATCCACGCCAGTTAGCAAAGACAGTTTCATTACCATATTCGGTGAGAGTTGGAATGTTAGGCGCAGCTTCTAAACGTTTTGGTGCTGTAATCGCTAACACTTTCACTTGCCCAGACTTAGACATTTCGAGTACTTCACCTAGCCCTGTAGAGAGCAGTTGTGTTTCGCCTGAAAGTAGGGCTGCCATGGCTTTTCCACCTGCATCATAGGCAATGTAACGAACTTTACGCGCATCAAAACCTTCACCTTTGAAAGCTGCTGCTATAACCAAATGATCCATAGAACCACGAGCAGAGCCACCAGCAACCTTCACCTTACGTGGGTTTTCTTTAAAAGCTTTAACGACATCTTCCCAAGAGCTGTAAGGAGAATCGGCTGATGTAACAATGGCGCCATAATCGGCAACCGTTGCGGCAACAGGAGTCAAGTCGCGGAAAGATTGTGGGAAGATCCCACTGAGCGAGCGAACGACGATCGGTGTTGAGTTCACCATGAGTGTATCTTCTTGACGATCAGCCGTTTCAATCAAATGTGCGATTGCTTTGCCACCGCCACCACCAGATAGGTTTTGAAATGATACGGTTTCGACGATGTCTGATTTTATTAATACATCACCAGTACCTCGGGCGGTCATGTCCCAACCGCCACCGGCACCTCCAGGGATAAGAAAGTGCATTTTTTCAATATCTGCAGCAAGAGCGTTGAATGAAAATGAAGCTGCGATGATTGAAGCGGCGAGCGTTGGTTTGAGTACCTTTAACATGTTCACGTTCCTTATGTTAGCGACTCTATTTAGTTGAGCCTTATTGTTTTTGCTCAGTTGTCATGCCTTGTAAGCGTTAAAGCTGAACTTGGTGTAAAGGTTAATTAAGTGTTAAATATCTGTCTGTAAAAGAGATATAAAGAGAATATTGAGCATTTCGGTTATTTTGTTCATAAAGTTCACGGCGAGAAGTTGGTGTTAGGTCACGCGGCTTTACGCTTTGGTAGGCCATAATAAAATGACGGAAATGAACGAGGAAAAGAGAATGAAAGGGACGTGTTTGTGCGGCGCAATTGAAGTCATCGCTGAGGTTAAAAATGAGGTTAGCCTGTGCCATTGCTCTATGTGTCGAAAATGGTCGAGTGGCGCACTTCATGCGGTGCATTGTGGGCCTAACGTGACGTTTAAAGGTGGCGAACCTAAACGTTATCAGTCGTCAGACTGGGGAGTGAGGGGGTTTTGCGGTGAGTGTGGTACAAACCTTTTCTACCATTTGTTGCCGACAGGTGAGTACATTCTTTCCGCTGGTTTGTTCGATAACCCAGATTTCAAACTCACTTTAGAGATTTTTACCGATGAAAAGCCAGCTTATTATGACCTCAATTCCGCTTCACAAAAGATGACTTCGCAACAAGTCTTTGATCAATTTGTACCTAAAGAATAGTTTTTATCCGATTATTGTTCGACAGCTGAGCTTTTAGTCTTTAGATCATAAGCTTAAAGGTTTATAAGTTGTCGACAATATGAACTCACTATTCTTTATTTCTGCTAAAAATGGCACTTAATGGGCATTTTAGGCCCATTTAAATTACGACCTTAGTCTAAATTGTCGACAATTTACTTGATTGTCGACACTTTGATCGACTACTTTATATTCAGGTTAAGAAATTGTAGACATTTCGATGTCGGTAACAAGAGTATCTGAATATGAACTCTGAGTTGAAAGCTCGTTATAAAGTGCTGGGTTCTGAGAAAGAACACACCAAATCCGAAACGCTGACCGAAACACTGATTGAAGTCATTGTTAATGGCGATGTGAAGCCTGGCCATAAGATATCAGAGCCTGAGCTAGCAAAGAAATATCAAGTCAGTCGTGGGCCTTTGCGTGAAGCATTGATGCGCTTAGAGGGGCTAGGGCTCATCGAGCGAATTCCTCATGTTGGGGCCAGAGTGACCACTTTTTCTCCGGAAAAGCTGATAGAACTTTATGCCGTTCGAGAAGCATTGGAAGGCATGGCAGCAAGGTTAGCTGCGCGACATATTACGCAAGAAGAGCTCTTAAGCTTGGAAATGCTATTGTCGACACATTCCAAGCATATAGACCAAATGGAAGGCGCGTCTTACTTCCATCAACATGGTGACTTTGATTTTCACTATCGCATCATCCAAGCGAGCAGAAACAGTAAGTTAATATCTCTGCTGTGTGATGAACTCTATCACTTATTACGGATGTATCGTTACCAGTCGCCACGTGCGCAATCTCGCCCGAATGAGGCGCTCACCGAACACAAATTCATTTTGGAAGCCATTCGCAATCGCGATGAAGAGCTTGCAGAAATGTTGATGAGAAGACACATATCAGGAAGTCGAAAGCTCATCCAATCTCAAATTATACATACAGAAAGTTTAGACAAAGACTAGAAGGAATTCGTCATGAGCTTAACACCGGGAGCGAAATTCAGACTCGCCATTGAACAAAATAATCCACTACAAATTGTCGGCACTATAAACCCGTATTGCGCCATGATGGCAAAAAACTTGGGTCACCAAGCGATCTACTTGTCTGGTGGCGGTATCGCAAATGCGTCATACGGATTGCCGGATCTCGGTATCACAACATTAAACGACGTTTTGGTTGATGTTGACCGTATTACTAACGCATGTGATTTGCCTCTTTTGGTTGATATCGACACGGGCTTTGGCGGTGCATTTAACATTGCTCGCACGATCAAAGCGATGGAAAAAGCGGGCGCGGCAGCGGTGCACATGGAAGACCAAGTCGCACAGAAACGTTGTGGTCATCGTCCGAACAAAGCAATAGTCAGCCAGCAAGAGATGGTTGATCGTGTAAAAGCCGCGGTTGATGCACGCAATGATGAAAGTTTCGTGATTATGGCTCGTACTGACGCGTTAGCTGTTGAAGGCATGGACAGCGCAATCGAGCGCGCGATTGCGTGTGTGGAAGCTGGCGCAGACATGATCTTCCCAGAAGCGATGAACAAGCTGGACCAGTACCTTCAGTTTTCAAATGCGCTTGAGCAAGCGACCGGAAAGCACGTTCCTATTCTGGCGAATATTACAGAATTTGGCGCGACACCGCTGTATGGCTGCGATGAGCTAGCGAAAGCAAAAGTGGACATGGTGCTTTATCCATTAAGTGCGTTCCGTGCCATGAACAAAGCTGCTGAAACGGTCTACAAACATTTGCTAGAAGTGGGTAATCAGGAAGCACTGGTTGATTCGATGCAAACACGTAAAGAGTTGTATCAGCACCTGAATTACCACGACTATGAAGACAAACTTGACCAGTTATTCTCTGAAGGGAAATAGCGGGGGAAAAGCAAAAATAAACGGAAGCCCAAGAAAAAGATAATCGGAATTTATCTCATCTAATAACGTGAAATTCGTTTGGCTAAAAACACCCCAGAGAGGGAAAAGTCAGACAGAAAAGGAGTTCAAACAATGTCTCAAACTGCAGAAAAGAAAGCAGAATTAGGTGGCGCAGGCCTTCGTGGTCAAAGCGCAGGAAGCACAGCTTTATGTACTGTCGGAAAAACGGGAACTGGTTTAACTTATCGTGGATACGATATTACTGATCTTGCGAACAACGCACAGTTTGAAGAAGTGGCTCACCTTCTGTTACGCGGTCACTTGCCGAATCAACAAGAACTTGATGCGTACAAGACACACCTACTCAGCCTTAGAGGTTTGCCAGCCGAGCTAAAACAAGCTTTAGAGTTGATTCCTGCAAGCGCACACCCAATGGACGTGATGCGCACGGGTTGTTCTGTATTGGGTAACCTAGAGCAGGAAATGAGCTTCGAGGAGCAACTGAAAGCAACCGAACGTATGCTAGCCTTGTTCCCTGCCATCATCTGTTACTGGTACCGCTTTAGTCATGATGGCGTGCGTATCAACACCGAGGATCAGACTGAAGATTGCATCGGTGGTTACTTTTTGCGATTACTTACGGACAAAGCGCCATCTGCGCTGCACAAACAAGTGATGCATTGCTCGCTCATTCTTTATGCTGAACATGAGTTTAATGCTTCTACATTCGCAGCACGCGTTTGTGCATCAACGTTGTCAGACATCCATTCTTGTATCACGGCAGCAATCGGTACGCTTCGTGGACCACTTCACGGCGGTGCGAACGAAGCGGCGATGGAAATGATTGAAGATTGGCAAACGCCCGACGAGGCGGAAGCGAACATCATGAAAATGCTAGCCAATAAAGACAAGATCATGGGCTTCGGTCATGCGATTTATCGTGAAAGTGACCCTCGCAACGCCTTAATAAAACGCTGGTCCAAAGAGCTATCGAAACAAGTTGGTGATACACATCTATATGCGGTTTCTGAGCGTGTTGAATCAGTGATGAAGCGAGAGAAAGGTCTGTTCTGTAATGCGGACTTCTTCCATGCATCGGCTTACCACTTCATGGACATTCCAACCAAACTATTCACCCCAATCTTTGTGATGAGTCGTTTAACGGGCTGGGCTGCACACGTTTATGAACAGCGTGCCAATAACCGTATTATTCGCCCAAGTGCCGATTATACGGGCCCAGATCATCAAGAATGGGTGCCTATCGAGAATCGCTAGCGCGAAGGTCAACGAGGGCATTATATGCTTTGGTTGACCACCTCCTTCCTTTGTCATTCTCTCTAACAGAGGAAGGAAAACCTCTCATCACTGTGTTTCTGGAGCAATGGAAAACCTTGATGAAGGCAAGATGTAAAGACTGAATGGAAGCAAACCATGAACACAAATATTAATACCCAATATCGTAAGCCGCTTCCGGGAACTCAACTGGATTATTTTGATGCACGCGAAGCCGTCAATGCCATTTCTCCTGGAGCCTATGAAACACTCCCTTATACCTCTCGCGTGCTAGCTGAGCAACTGGTCCGCCGCTGTGACCCGAACACATTGACAGATAGCCTGAAACAGTTAATTGAACGCAAACGCGATCTTGATTTTCCTTGGTATCCAGCACGCGTTGTTTGTCATGACATTCTTGGTCAGACCGCTCTAGTCGATTTAGCGGGTCTGCGCGATGCCATTTCAGATCAGGGCGGTGATCCTGCAAAAGTGAACCCAGTGGTTGAGACACAATTGATCGTTGACCACTCTTTAGCGGTTGAACATGCGGGCTTTGACCCTGATGCCTTCGACAAAAACCGCGCGATTGAAGAGCGCCGTAATGAAGACCGATTCCACTTTATTGAGTGGTGTAAAACAGCGTTTGAAAACGTCAGCGTGATTCCAGCTGGGAATGGCATCATGCACCAAATCAACTTGGAAAAAATGTCTCCTGTGGTACAAGCAAAGCAGGGCATTGCCTACCCAGACACCTGTGTGGGTACGGACAGTCACACGCCTCACGTAGACGCTCTTGGTGTTATTGCGATAGGTGTCGGTGGTCTGGAAGCAGAAACCGTCATGCTTGGCCGACCATCAATGATGCGTCTACCAGATATTGTCGGTGTCAAACTGACGGGTAAACGTCAACCGGGCATTACCGCAACGGATATTGTCCTCGCGATTACTGAGTTTCTGCGTAATGAGCGTGTGGTATCTTCATATCTTGAATTCTTCGGAGAAGGCGCACGTGATCTAACGATCGGAGACCGCGCAACGATTTCAAACATGACACCAGAATACGGCGCAACAGCTGGCATGTTTTATATTGATGAGCAGACCATCAATTACTTGAAACTAACTGGTCGAGATGAAGAACAAGTTGCTCTAGTAGAAAATTACGCAAAACAAACCGGTCTTTGGGCAGACGATCTTGATAGCGCCGTTTACGAGCGCGTACTTGAGTTCGATTTATCATCAGTTAGCCGTAACTTGGCTGGTCCGTCAAACCCTCATCGTCGTTTACCAACTTCTGAGTTGGCACAGCGCGGCATTTCTGGAGCGTGGGAAGAGAAAGAAGGCGAGTTGCCAGATGGTGCAGTGATCATCGCTGCTATTACCTCATGTACGAATACTAGTAACCCAAGAAACGTGGTTGCTGCTGGCCTTGTGGCGAAGAAAGCCAACGAACTTGGTCTTGTACGTAAACCTTGGGTGAAATCGTCTTTTGCTCCGGGTTCTAAAGTTGCACGCTTGTATCTGGAAGAAGCGGGCTTATTACCAGAGCTAGAGAAGCTTGGCTTTGGCATTGTTGGTTACGCATGTACAACTTGTAACGGTATGAGTGGTGCGCTGGATCCAAAAATCCAACAAGAGATCATCGACCGTGATTTATATGCGACAGCGGTGCTTTCTGGTAACCGTAACTTTGATGGTCGAATCCATCCGTACGCCAAACAAGCTTTTTTGGCTTCACCACCATTGGTTGTCGCTTATGCGCTAGCGGGTACGATTCGTTTTGATATCGAGCGCGATGCATTGGGCACGGACCAAAACGGCAAACCAATTTATCTCAATGATTTGTGGCCAAGCGATGAAGAGATCGATGCAGTTGTCGGTACTCATGTTAAACCTGAGCAGTTTAAGCAAGTTTACATTCAGATGTTTAAGCTGAATGATCAAGAGCAAAATCCCAACCCGCTGTACGACTGGCGTCCGATGAGTACCTATATCCGCCGACCACCGTACTGGGAAGGTGCGCTAGCGGGAGAAAGAACATTGTCTGGCATGCGTCCATTGGCGATTCTGGGCGACAACATCACCACTGATCACTTATCACCATCCAACGCGATTCTCGCAAGCAGCGCAGCAGGTGAATACTTAGCGAAAATGGGTGTGCCAGAAGAAGATTTCAACTCTTACGCGACTCACCGTGGTGACCACCTAACGGCGCAACGCGCGACCTTCGCTAACCCAAAGTTGTTCAATGAAATGGTGAAGGAAAACGGCGAAGTCGTGCAGGGATCTCTGGCGCGTGTAGAGCCAGAAGTGCAGGTGGTTCGTATGTGGGAAGCGATTGAAACCTACATGAATCGTAAACAACCATTGATCGTGGTGGCTGGCGCGGATTACGGTCAGGGGTCATCCCGTGACTGGGCAGCAAAAGGCGTTCGACTGGCAGGCGTAGAAGCCATTGTTGCTGAAGGCTTTGAGCGTATTCACCGTACTAACTTGGTTGGCATGGGCGTACTACCACTGCAATTTAAGCCAGGCGTTAACCGCAATACGCTAGAGCTGGATGGTACGGAACTTTACGACGTGGTTGGAGAAATCAAGCCGGGCGCTGATTTAGCGCTGGTTATCACACGCAGCAACGGCGATAAAGTCGATGTTCCGGTTACTTGTCGCTTAGATACCGCTGACGAAGTTCACGTTTACAACGCAGGCGGTGTTCTGCAGCGTTTCGCGCAAGATTTCTTGGCACAATAAGGAGTGCGTATGTCAAATAATACTCCGAATCAAACAAGCCAAATAAAAGTGCCCGCGACGTACATGCGTGGCGGCACGAGTAAAGGTGTCTTTTTCAACCTAGAGGATTTGCCTCAAGAAGCGCAAGTGGCTGGAGCCGCACGTGACAAACTGTTGCTACGCGTTATTGGCAGCCCTGACCCGTACGCGAAGCAAATTGATGGTATGGGGGGCGCGACGTCAAGCACCAGTAAAACAGTGATTGTTTCGCGCAGCAGCAGAGCCGATCACGATGTTGACTACTTATTTGGTCAAGTGTCGATCGACAAACCATTCGTCGATTGGAGCGGTAACTGCGGCAACTTGTCTGCCGCTGTCGGTCCTTTCGCCATTCATGCTGGTCTGATCCCACAAGACCGTATTCCAGAAAATGGCATTGTGACGGTGCGTGTTTGGCAGGTGAACATCAGCAAAACCATCTTGATTCACGTTCCAATTGTTAATGGTTTCGTCCAAGAAACCGGCGAGTTTGAGCTCGATGGCGTGACGTTTCCAGCCGCTGAGATTCAAGTCGATTTCGTTGACCCTTCTGATGGCGAAGGAAGTATGTTCCCAACGGGCAACTTAGTTGATGATTTAGTGGTGCCGGATGTGGGTACGTTCAACGCGACCTTTATTAACGCGGGCATACCAACCATTTTTATTGATGCTGAATCGATAGGATATCAGGGCACCGAGCTGCAAGACGATATCAACAACGATGACACAGCATTAGCAATGTTCGAATCCATCCGTGCATATGGCGCGTTAAAAATGGGCCTGATTTCTGATTTAGAAGAAGCTCAAACACGCCAACATACGCCGAAAATAGCGTTTGTTTCTAAACCGAAAAGTTACCTGTCTTCAAGTGGTAAAGCCGTTAATGAGTCGGATATTGATGTGCTCGTTCGCGCGCTGTCGATGGGCAAACTTCACCATGCAATGATGGGAACAGCAGCCGTTGCTATCGCTTCTGCTGCGTGTGTGCCCGGAACGTTAGTGAATTTAGCCGCTGGTGGCGGTGAAAAAGAGTCCGTGACTTTTGGTCACCCGTCAGGAACGTTAAAAGTTGGGGCACAAGCGAAGCAAACTGAGCAGGGCTGGGTGGTGCAAAAAGCCATTATGAGCCGAAGTGCGAGAATACTGATGGAGGGATTTGTGCGTGTACCCTTCTATGTCTTCGATTAAAAGAGACGATCTTTGGATTAAAAGAGCGATCTTTGAGTAGAACGAGAGCAATGTCAGGACATACTGGAGGAAGCAATATGTCTTCATACGAAAAAGAATACTTATGGGCGAAGAATGAACCGGAGAGTTTTTGGCGCGCTCAAGCGGAGAATATCGATTGGTTCGAATCTCCTAAAACTATCTTGAAATCTGATGAAAACGGCATAGAACGTTGGTTTCCAGATGGTGTAATGAATACGTGCTGGTTAGCATTAGATTACCATTGCGAGCAAGGACGCGGTGATAATACTGCACTCATTTATGACTCGCCAGTGACAGGTCGTAAAGCCACGTACACCTATAGCGACCTACGTGACCAAGTAGCAAAAATTGCTGGCATGCTGTCTGCTCAAGGTGTTGAAAAAGGAGACCGAGTCGTTATTTACATGCCGATGATCCCAGAAGCCGCAATGGCGATGCTTGCCTGCGCGCGTTTGGGGGCGATTCATTCCGTAGTATTCGGCGGTTTTGCTCCTAATGAGCTTGCTGTACGAATTGAAGATGCAGAGCCGAAAGTGATCATGACGGCGTCGTGCGGGATTGAGATCAACAAAGTCATTCCATACAAACCAATGGTAGACAAAGCCATTATGGACAGCCGTTGGAAGCCTGAGAAAGTGTTTGTTTTCCAACGTCCAGAGTGCGACGCTGAGCTAAACCAAGATAGAGACTTAGATTGGCAGCGAGAGTACAACCAAGCGCTGCCACATGGTTGTGTTCCGGTGTTAGCAACCGATCCGCTCTACATACTTTATACATCGGGTACGACAGGTAAGCCGAAAGGCGTTGTGCGTGATAACGGTGGCCATGCTGTCGCGATGAAGTACTCCATGAGCGCAATCTATAACATTCCTCAAGATGGCGTCTTTTGGGCGGCATCTGATGTGGGCTGGGTAGTAGGGCACTCTTACATTGTTTACGCTCCACTGATTCACGGTTGCACTACTATCCTATTCGAAGGCAAGCCTGTTCGAACACCGGATCCTGGCGCATTTTGGCGAGTGTGTGATGAATATAAAGTAGATGCGTTGTTCTCTGCACCAACGGCGTTTCGTGCGATTAAGAAAGAGGACCCGGAAGGCGAGCACTTAAAACAGTACGACTTGTCGAATCTGAAAACCATCTTTATGGCGGGAGAACGCCTTGACCCTCCGACACTGGAGTGGGTTCAGAGCAAAGCGGACAAGCCCGTTATTGACCACTGGTGGCAAACCGAGACGGGCTGGGCCATCGCTGGCAACCCGACAGGTGTCGAAATGATGCCAGTTAAAGCTGGTTCTTCGACGAAGCCCATTCCGGGTTATCAGGTCGAAATTCTGAATGAACTTGGAGAGGCTGTCGGGCCTAACCAACAAGGCTTTGTCGCATTAAAACGTCCGCTACCACCAAGTTGTCTGCCAACGGTTTGGCGTAATCATGACCGTTTTGAAACTGGTTATCTTAGCCAGTTCCCAGGCTACTACGTGTCAGGTGATGGTGGCTATCTGGATGAAGACGGTTACCTGTTTATTATGGGACGTATTGATGACGTGATTAATGTCGCGGGACATCGATTGTCGACAGGTGAAATGGAAGAAATAGTAGGAGGCCACCCAGCGATTGCAGAATGTGCGGTGGTTGGTATCCACGATGATCTAAAAGGTCAGCTTCCACTTGGTTTTGTTGTACTGAAAGACGGCGTCAAAGTGGATGAGCTAGACCTTGAAGGTGAGCTTGTTGGCAAAGTGCGTAGTGAGATAGGTGCAGTTGCTTGCTTCAAGCATGCGTTGGTTGTAGACCGTTTACCGAAAACACGTTCAGGTAAAATTTTGCGTCGAACTATACGTCAAATAGCTGATGGTGAAAAATACACCGTTCCGTCATCGATTGATGACCCAAGTAGCTTGAACGAAATTGAGCGAGTGCTACGACGCTGAGAAAAACTCAATTCTAACTAACCCCTGATCCTCGAACTCTGTTGGTTGGTTCTGCCTCTGTACGTTTATTAAGTGCAGGGGCCTTTTTGTTGTTCAAACAGTACAAACGTATCGTGAAAGCATTTGTGACTTGCCAATACGACGTTTTCCTCACAAACTACAGCCATTCCGTTTTTAGTGACCCTTTGTATGACCACGTTTGCGATTAAACCTGCGTGTTTTAGCGACCTAGAGTTGCTCAACGATCTTATGTTCGAGCTTCATGATGAGCATCATCTTCAATCTCCTGAGCTTTTCAAAACGGCAGAGGAGATAGAACAAGAAAAAAGCATTGCTCGATATATTGACGACCCTGAGTGCCTTGTTTACGTAGCAAAACAAGGAGATGAAATTATTGGCTTTATCTCTGGTCACTTCTGTGAACTTATTTCTACCGTCAGCCAGCCAGTTATGATGGGAAGTGTGGATGAGCTCTATGTGCTGCCTGAATATCGAAAACAAGGTACGGCGCAGGCATTGATTAATAAAATTGAGTCAACGTTCTCTGATTACGGTGCAAAACAGATGTTTGTTGAAGTATGGCATTTTAACCAGGGCGCAATATCTTTGTATGAAAAACAAGGATTTGCACATCATATCCACTATTTAAGAAAACCGCTGAACGAATAATCGTATTTAACTTTAATATTGTGATTTAGGTTCTATCGAATTGAAATCATTCAGTTCGTCAATAGACTTTTCTCTATAAGTTGCTCGCAATGTTAACAAATTGATATGCACCCACATTGGTATCGGCGTTTTTGTCTGCTTGTTTATTAGTAGCACGAGGATCGTGCTTACAAAAACAAGAGGACAATATTTTGAAACTAACAAAATCGTTACTTGCTTTAGCCGTTTTGCCAATGTTCGCAAGTGCTGATGATTTGTCTCAGACGCAAAATCACACTATCCAACCCCAGATCGTAGGCGGAGTAACTGCCGACCCACGTGACTGGAAATTCTACACCCAAATTGTTAGTCGTTATGGTAACCGATCGTATTGTGGGGCCAGTTATATCGGGAATGGTTACGTCCTGACTGCTGCACATTGTGTTGAGGGTGATTCTCCGAGTCAGATTGCGGTTAAAATCGGTGGCGTTGTTTATAACGGTAGTGATGGTGTTCGTGCAAACGTCAGTGAGATCCATATGCACCCGGCATATCGCCGCGCGACGCTTTCTCATGACCTCGCGGTATTGAAGCTCGACTCTGTGCCTCAAGGTGTTTCTTCAGTTGAGATTGCGAATGGTAGTCTAACGCAATACGCGAGCATCGGAGATTGGCTTAGTGTTGCTGGCTTAGGGCGAACTTCTGAAGGAGGAAGCTCTCCGTCTCGATTGCAGGAGGTTGACGTCCCACTTGTGTCGGATATGACTTGCCGTCAAGCCGGTGGCAACTACACAACGGTTGGAGAAGTGTCATTCTGTGCGGGTATTCCTCAAGGTGGGATAGATTCTTGTCAGGGAGATAGTGGTGGTCCAATCGTTATTAATCGCAGTGGTGTAATTACTCAACTTGGTGTGGTCAGTTGGGGAATAGGTTGTGCTCGTCCTGGTATGTATGGGGTTTATAGCGATATCGCTGCTATGCGCAATTTTGTCGATGGTGTTATCGGAACAGCAACACCACCAAAAGAAAATGTTTCTGTTGGATACACCACCGAACAGACACTGGCATCATTTAATGTTGGGGAGTTACAGCAACATAGCTTTGTTATCCAGAATTCAGGGAACACCACGTTCACTGTGGAAAATGTTCGCGCGTTTGCTTCGGGTGTTACTGATGCAGCGGTTATTGCCAATGATCAGTGCTCTCAGGCGACGTTAGCAATGAATGCAAGTTGTCGTGTTGATGTTGAATTTGGTGCTACTCAGAGCGGAGAAGCAAGAGTGGCTTTGAACTTCAACGTTGATAAGACCAGCACACAATACCAAGCGTTAGTATCCGCTCAAGCGAAAACGGTGACAACGCCTCCCACAGATAGCTGTAAAACTGTATGGCAAGCCAGCTTAGTGTATCTCAAAGGAGATACGGTTACTTGGAATGGTAAAGTTTGGCAAGCGCAGTGGTGGACTCAAGGTGATAATCCAGCAGACTCAGGGCCTTGGGGTGTTTGGCAAAAAGTCGGCGATGCGAATTGCACGTCTAACTAACGATCGGGCCAGTGAATTTGATTCGTTGACCATGAGATAAGATTCATTCTTGGTTTCAACGATCAGTACATAGTTACCATAACTGGGGTTTATTGTTTGCGAATAATAAGCCCTTTTTTATTGTGTCAACTATGAGAACCCACAAAATGTGTATGACTTTGTCCTGACGTTATCTTTATATAACTGGCAGAATTGCGATCAACATTTTATGTTTTGTCTGATTTTTGTCAGGTTTGCATTAAATTATTCTCCAGTGAGCGTTGAGATCAGGTTTTACGCGATCAACTCAGTTTGGCATAACTCGTTACTTAATTTTTGTCGAAAAAGATAAGATTAACTGCCATGATTCATTGGTTATCATTATGTTTATTTAAGGTCATATTTTGTGTTGAGACAGCTGTTATTACTCATCCTTTGTTTTATTTTGTTACCTGTTTCACCGATTTCTACGGCTAAAGCCACTGCGAGCGAAGTTAAAGGAGCGCTCTGTATTGTTCGCGCTGATGACAAGTTAGTGCTAGTTCATGAAGTATTAACGGATAAGATTTCTCTACCTGGCGGAACCATTATTGATGGTGAGTCTCCACAAGTTGCTGCTCAACGAGAAACGTGGGAAGAAACCGGTATAGTGGTTACGGTTGGAGAGGAGCTTGGCAGAACGGACACTGCGGTTTTTTACGACTGTATATCAGACTCTGACATTATCGCTTTTTCTATGAATAATTCTTTAGGTGGAAATGAACTGCCTATTTGGTTTGCCCCTCATTATGGAGTAGAAGTTGCGTCAGCGATGTTGCTTAGCCCATCTGAATTACCATCATCTTTATATCGTTATCCTGAGCAATGGCCACAAGCCACTCAGTTTTTTGATCAAGCTACCAAGCAATCAGTATCTTATGTGACTCAGTTGATCGAATCCGCGCCTTCATTTCGTCAGGTTGAATTGGCGTGGCTGATAGATTTACAGAGTTGGGTAGGGGCGTTGTCAGAAACGAGTTACGAGGTAGCTAGTCAGATCTCGAAACTCGTTATAGATCTGACAGAACCGACGGTACTACTCTTTCTATTTCCTTTTGCCATGATGCGCTTTGGTAGCCGGTTTGTGTACCGACTCTTTTTTGCAATTAGTGCAACGTCGCTTATGGTGCTTGTCGCTCAACAAGGCTTTTCGTTACCGCGCCCACATGTCTATATACCAATGATGGGGTTAACGCACAGCTTTGGCTTTAGTTTTCCTAGCTTGCCTATCGCTGTGTGGTTTTGTGTTCTGACGTCCTTGTTTCATAGAACCCAGTATTTCGGTTTGAATGGAACAACGGCAGTCTTCGTGTTCATCACTCTTACAGTGGTGTTAGGTAAGTTTTTCCTCGGCAGTGCCTTTATTCTAGATATGTTATTTGGCGCGCTGTTAGGCAGCTTGGTGGCTTGGCATGTTCTTCGATTGGAAACAAATCAAGATGTGAACGTTGATCAAGTTCTAAGCTCAAAAGGCGTCTGGTTCATTATGACTGCGGCAACAGCGGTCATCTCCGTCATCTGGCCATTACCTGTGTTTGGTCGCTGGCTAGCAATTTTAATCACAGCATCAGCGTTGGTCATGACATTTAGAGAGTCGAAAGCACATTTAGATACTCGGCAGATGATCTTTGTGACGCTGGCATTGTTGCTTGTTGATCAACTCTATTTGTACTCGGCTAATATCGTATCGTTTAGCGGTTTGTGGTCATTAGTCTTGTCGACGTTACATTATCCATTATTAATGTTGTTATTTATGCTGCTTGCAAGGAAGCTGACTTGTGAAAACCAACCGAGCAAAACGTTGCTAGATTGATGGCTGTATTTGTTATCTATTAGTATTTAAGTAAAAACAAAGCCTTGCATTACAGCAAGGCTTTTACACGTTTAGTCCACGAACAACGCCGCTTGCCTATCTTGGACGGCTAGGGGTGTTAAACGTAAGAAGCTTAACGCAACAGACATGGCGGAAAGGGCTATGCATTGAGCACGAACTTTTCTATAGCTTTAGCGACACCGTGCTCATCATTACTTGCCGTAATGTAGTCAGCGATTTGCTTGGTTTCTTCCATTGCATTTGCCATCGCGATACCAAGGCCAGCGTATTTCAGCATGTGGTGGTCATTTTCTGCGTCACCCATACAGATAACTTCTTCCGGTTTAATTCCCAGATACTCGGCAATTGCGGCAACACCAATACCTTTGTTGCTCGCAGGGTTAAGAAACTCAAGGAAAAACGGAGCGCTTTGAACAACCGTAAACGCTTCGCGCATTTCAGCTGGCAGTGCTGCTATAACTTCTGTTAGTTTGCTTGGCTCTGCAACCATCATAGCTTTGATGATTGGATGATCGTCTTCTAGTGATTCGAAGTTCATCTCGGTGACATTTAAGCCATTTATCTTTGCTTCAATATCGGTGTAAGGGTTGTGTTCGTTGGTGATTAAACCATGAACTTGACTAAAAGCATGGACGTACGCACCTAGCTCTTCGGCTTTTCGCGCCACCAATTTTGCAGCTTTACCATCTATGATTTGCTGGTGGATGATGTCGTTTGTGCCTACGTTCTTGACCATCGAACCGTTGTAGTAAAGAACAAAATCTCGATCGGAATGGATATTCAGTTCGTCGAGCTTGTCTTGCATTCCTTCTAATGGGCGACCAGAAGCGAGAACGACAGTAACGCCTGCTTCTCGAGCTTTTGCGATCGCTTGTTTGTTTTCTTCAGAAATGGCTTTATCACTATTGAGTAGCGTGCCATCCATATCTAGTGCGATCAGTTTATACATCATTTCTTACCTTAAAGTTTTTTGGGAGCTGTCAGTGAATAAGGCTTGGTTTAACGTTAACCAGAAACCTATATTCATTACGCTATGAAACTACAAAATGGTCTATTTTAACAATTAATTTTTGGTTTAAATTGACCTAGACACGCGTGTCCATTATGGTCTTCGCCTCGAAATGTTATGAGTTGAGTGAGTTCTGCGTTGTATAAGCTAAATGAGATGTTTGAAACCATCCAAGGGGAAGGGGTTTTCACTGGAGTCCCTGCTGTTTTTGTTCGGCTTCAAGAGTGTCCGGTTGGTTGCTCATGGTGCGATACCAAACAAACGTGGTATGCAGATGAGAATGATCAACGTCAAATAGGCGATATTCTGGTGAAAACGGAAGACTCTCCGACGTGGTGTGTTGCATCTGCCGAGAACATCGTAGAGCAATATCAACAGCAAGGCTTTAATGCTAAGCATATCGTGATTACTGGTGGAGAGCCTTGTATTTATGATCTGCGCCCTTTAACAAAGGCGTTTGAAGATATGGGGTGCCAATGCCAAATTGAAACCAGTGGCACATCAGAAGTGATTACTTCAGAAAACACGTGGGTGACAGTGTCACCAAAAGTGGCAATGAAAGGTAAATTGCCAGTGCTTAATAGCGCGTTAGAGCGAGCAAATGAGATTAAGCATCCAGTCGGCACCCAGAAAGACATCGACCACCTTGATGACCTTTTAGCAAATGCGAACGTAGCGGCTGAGACTATCATTGCACTACAACCAATTAGCCAGAAGCCTCGTGCTACGCAATTGTGTATTGATACGTGCATTGCCCGCAATTGGCGTTTGTCTGTTCAAACTCATAAATATTTGAGTATTGCTTAGACGAGAGGCTCGTCATCATTCGAAGTGGCTTTTCTATCTAATCCCGGTTTCGCGAGTAATGCCGTTGGTAGCTTTGCTATGGAATCATTGTCGATGTATCTAAACAATTTATAGCGTTGTAAAAGCTAAGCAGTGTTGGCTGCTGTGGTGTGGTGCTATCTTTGGTTCGACAATCGTTTCGCATTTAATTGATGCCACCAATCTGGCGGCATCAAAATGAAGCTCTGTTGGCTGGAGTTTCACGCTGAGATAAAACGTTTAGAAGCTAACGCAAAAGGTTTTATCCCAGCGCTATTACCGCTAACAAAGACTATTTGCTCGCTAAGTATTCTTCTAAGCCGCTTTGTCGCAGTAGGCACGCTGGACACTCACCACAGCCTTTACCAACGATTCCGTTGTAACATGTTAAAGTATTGTTTTGGACAAACTCCAACATATTGTGCTTATCAGCTAGAGCCCAGGTCTCGGCTTTAGTAAGCCACATTAAAGGAGTCTTAATATTGAAGGCTTTATCCATACCTAAATTGCAAGAGAGATTTAGAGAGCGAATAAAGTTGTCTCGGCAGTCAGGGTAACCACTAAAGTCTGTTTCGCAAACTCCCGTAATGATGTCTTGAATGCCAAGCTGGTAAGCATGGATACATGCGTAAGTAAGAAAGAGAATGTTTCTCCCTGGAACGAATGTATTGGGTACGTTAGCGTCGCTTAAGTCATTAGATACCGGAATGTTGTCTCTTGTCAGCGAGCTTATCGCTAACTCATTAATTGATTTTACATCCAGGACTTTGTGGCTTTTGATGTTAAGTTGCTTACCTAATTCGATAGCGATATCTATTTCATCTGAATGACGCTGGCCATAATCAAACGTTATAGCATGAACTTCATCATATGTATTTAATGCATCGATTAAGCAGGTCGTAGAGTCCTGCCCACCGGAAAAAACCACAAGTGCTTTTGTTGTAGCCATGTTGAACCCTTAGTTATGCTCTTTGATTCTTTGGTATTGATACGTATTCTTAGGCGTTTAATCCCAATTACGTACTCGACTTCGTGGCGATTGCGTCTGCAATCAGCTGGGCTGTGCTCTCAAGCACTCTTTGCTTGTCATCATTTGACAGCTTGTGGAGATTCACAGCAAGTTCAGCGGTGATTTCATCTTCACAAAAAAAATAGTTTAGAGGCACGTTTAGCTCATCTGCGATAAGTTTGAGCGTTTTTACGTCGGGAGTATGGCGCTCCCTTTCGTATTGATTCATCCTTGCACTTGCAGAACTATCATCCATGCCGATACGGATGCCCAGTGCTTTTTGGGACAGATTCGCTTGTTTACGCGCATGCTTAAGGCGGGCTGGGAGTGGGTTATTAAACAACACTTAAAGTTCATACGAAGGACTTGGATGACTAAGATTATCTTAGTTTTTCTGATTTGTGTATACTAAGTAATGCTTAGTTATTGCCGAGGTCGCCAAGGCCGTGTCTGTAAAACTAAAAAAGATTTCGTATCTTTAGGTTGATTAAGTGACGTTGAATCTACTTCTTCAAAAACTGCCGTATGAAGGAGTGGGAGGAGCGAGTAAGGGCACGAGAAACCGCAGCGATTTGTAGAGCAGAATTTGCTCTTCACATAAACGTAGTCGTCTAAGTTGAAGAGCAATATTGTTCTTGATGATCAACTATATACTTAAGTAAATAACTGTGTCGCACAATAGATCAGAGCTGCTGCTAAGCTCATATTTATGACTTTGCCATATCTCTGGAATTGCGATTGAAGTAGCTTTCCTGCAACGGCCCAAACTACGTTGCTAAGGAGTGCGATCAAAGCAAGAATGAGGCTAGTCGCTAAGATCCAGTAGATATTCTGAGTGTGGGGCAGTACGAACGTAGAAATAGAGGTAATTCCATAAAGAATGATTTTCACATTAACGAACTGCAAACCGAAACCTGTTAAGAAACTGATACCTTTAGAATTATCCGATGAAGTTTTGATCTCACTCGTAGCAAGCCCCCAAGCCAACCAAACAATATAAGCTGCTCCAATCCATGTTAGCCAAGGTGTAATCACGGGCAAGAGGCTGATCATGTTATACGTGAAAGCGCCACAAAGTAGCATCAAAACAACATAGCCACAAAACATCCCCGAAATCACTTTTGTTGAGCGTTTTAGTCCATATTGCGTCGCGATGCTGAGCGATAAAATGTTGTTTGGCCCTGGTGTAATTGAAGTAATGATTACGTAAGTAAAAAATGCGGTGTAGATGGCGGTCATCTCTATCTCTCCTGTTTTTACTGCACTATACTTCGCTACAATTGATTAAAAAATTGAATAAATTAAAACTTAGACTTTTAATTTATTGAACTGTTGGTTGTGGAGTCTAGTCATGAATCTAAAACGCTTTCTTACTTTTAAAGCTATTGTTGAAGAAGGATCGTTTCTAAAAGCGTCACAGAAGCTTTATTGCACGCAATCAACCGTCACCTTTCAAATCAAGCAGTTGGAACAAGATCTGTCTCTGCAGCTGTTCGAAAAAATAGGGCGTAAGATGGTTTTGACTCAAGCAGGAGAAAAGATACTGCCTTACGTCTATGAACTGGCGCGAGTGATGGAAAATATTGAGGGAACAGCACAGCAAGAAAACTCGGAGCCGACCGGTGAATTGAAAGTGCTGGTTGCTGAGACTCAACTTGCTTATAAGATGGCTAATGTTTTAAAAGAGTTCAGGATCAGAGCGCCCAATGTAAGACTCTCTCTGCAATCACAAAATTGCTATCAGATTCGAGATGAGTTGATAGCGGATAAAGCTGATTTAGGTGTGTTTTATCGAGTAGGTAATGACGATACGCTCAAGGTGCACGAGTTTGAGCAGGAGCCACTGGTATTGGTTGCTTCACCGCTTTTAAAAGGGCTAGATTTAAAGAAGAGAGAGCAACATATTGATTTAGGGTTTATAAGCAATGGCCCTAAGTGCCTTTTTCGACAGATGTTTGAGAGCATTATTCAAGAGCGTGATATTAGCATCGACAACATGATCGAACTTAGCAGTATTAATACGATCAAAAATTGCGTTGAGAGTAATATTGGTATCTCTTACTTACCTCGTTTTACGGTTGAAAAAGAGTTGCAAGAGGGCAGTTTACAAGAGCTTGAGTTCACCGAATTTTCACAGATGATCAAGCCACTCTGCGCTTATCATGCTAGGAAGTGTGTGACGCCGGCGATGGAAGTCTTTATTGATTGTATGCGTAAGGAGTATGAACGGTTTTCTACTCAGAGTCGGTGATCTTTAATATGTTCTATCTGACATAGTTTCGTTTTTACTCCTTTTTATTTTTTAAGTGGTTGATTCTAATTAATTGATTTTTGGTGTTTTATTTTACAGTCGACTAATTTTGGATGATAGATAAGATCTGATGTGAAGAGCTATTTATTGACAGAAAGAGATAAGATATAAAAACGACGGCGTGTGATAACTAGATTAGATAAGGTTACATAATTAACAGTGTAATAAATGCCATTCTTTATGGATTATTTTCAACGAGACTTAATTGTTACGGTTCGTTATTATTAACTCGTTAACGCATCCATTGCTAGGAAGTTAACTTACGCATATTGTTTTTTTTCATCATTTGCAGCAAATTATATTTGCTGCTTTTTTTAACCAAAAAAAAGTTCAAATCTTGAACTACAAGCTCTGAACTTTTGTTTATACTTAGTGGTTTTCTACTTTAATAAGTAAAACACCGTTTAAAAGTATCGCGTAACCTAGTAACTCTAAGCTTTCTTCGACCAAGTTTTTCACGTCTCTATTGTATGAGTTCCCCATGAACTCGACCCAAAAATCACCATACCCTGCAAAGCGTGAGAATAAGAAAACAATAAAAAAGCCAATCGTTAATGTCGTGAAGCTAGAATGAGAAATGAAAAGTTTTACCTCATTTTTTATGTTAACTATGTTATTAAAACAAAAATAACAGACCGAGACTATTATAATCCAAGCAGGATACTTCCATGAACCGTGAGGGAAATACTGCTCTATGTGGTAGTCCATTTCTCTAACGAATATAACCATAAAAAATGAAGACATTATTACTAATATGTGTTTGAGTTCAAGATATTCCTTAGATTTATACAAACACATTAACGATGAAAAAAGCACAAATGCTATTTGATTCATTTCTATAAGAGAGTTCTCCGATGTGCTTTTGTCCATTTGTACGCTAAAATAAATCGTTGCTAACGTGTAAATAACCAAAAAAATAAGATAAGATATTTTATATACTAACAAACTAGTGACCGAGGTGTGTTTTTCTTTAATATACATCGTAACTTGTATAGGTGATGGATTTGTTAGTATTATAAATCAAGAATGTTTTATATTTAGTGAATTAAGCGCCATTTAGAATGGAACTTAATTCACCTAACATTAAACTTCTATGAATCTTAAATTTTCCTGTTTTAACTTATTGATTTTATTTGATGTTTTATTAGCTGTTAATTTTGGTTAAATAGAATCACCTAGCTTTTATTGAAATGCTTTTCCCATATTGGTGGTATGCCAATTTCTTCTTGAACGATATCAATGAATGCCCTAACCAATGGTGATTGCTGACGGTGTGAGTACATGGCATAAATATCACCAAAATCTTGAGTTTCATATTCTGGTAAAAGTTGAACTAAATTAGAAGACTCTAGGTTGTTAGGGAGCATAAATTGACCTATAAGTGCTGCGCCCAGACCTGACTTTACGCTTTCAATTATTAGCTCAGCTTCATTTACCATGTATGACCCTGATATTGGGTATGTATCTAAACCATCTGAGTTTGCTTTGTCGTAGAATTTAAGCTTATCGACAATAAAATTACCATTTGAATAAATAATAAAAGGTAGCTTAACTAACTCATCAGGCGTTTCTGGGTTACCATGTTTTTCAATTAAATTTCGAGAAGCAATGATTGCAGTCGTATTTTTTGCTAATTTTCTTGCTACCATTGATGAATCCCTCATAGGTCCGATTCGAAAAGCAATATCAAAATTACTTCTAATCACGTCTACATGAAGATCATCTAGCATTAGTTCAACACTTGCTTTTGGGTACTTATGTAAAAACTTCTCTATCGAAGGTTGTAGATAGAGTTTTCCAAATAATGTTGAGCTTGAAATTCGTACTTTCCCTGAAGGCTCAGTCTGAAAGTTCTCCGCTATTTGTTGAGTATCATCAAGGAGTTGAGATATTTGGTCTGCTTTTTCAACTATTTGCTGGCCGACTTGTGTTAATGAAAGAGAGCGAGTCGTTCTGTTTAATAGCCTAACTCCTAAGTGCTCTTCTAACTGCTTGATGTGTTTAGACAAAACAGAGCGGTCGATATTCATCCCATCTGCTGCTTTTGCAAAAGATCCAGCTTTAGAGACTTCTAAAAGCAGGTGTAGTTTATTTGCTAAATCCACAATGTTTATCCAAGTTAGATATTAGCGTATTAGTTTCATGTATAACTACTGCTCTGTCTAGAAATTATTAATATACTTAATAACCAAAAGAAAAGGGAGCAATAGCTCCCTTTAGTATGAATTTAAATGAGTATTTATATTATGGTTATAGTGTTTGACGTTTTTTGTTTCGACTCACTAACATGTAAAAAACAGGTGTGAGTAGTAATCCAAATACCGTTACGCCTACCATACCCGAGAATACGGCAATACCCATTGCTTGTCGCATTTCCGCTCCGGCCCCTGTACCAATCATTAATGGAATAACACCAGCGGTAAATGCAATTGATGTCATTAGAATCGGTCGAAGACGTAAACGACATGCTTC
The DNA here is from genome assembly GCF_033340275.1 of Vibrio sp. 1402. Classification (NCBI taxonomy): domain Bacteria; kingdom Pseudomonadati; phylum Pseudomonadota; class Gammaproteobacteria; order Vibrionales; family Vibrionaceae; genus Vibrio; species Vibrio sp. 1402. The sequence goes on along the minus strand of NZ_JAWOWE010000004.1, from coordinate 35,424 downwards.
CAAAATCGCTGATAAGGTATCTTGGCCATTGTCTTTAAGTTCTTTAGCGAACTCCACCATCAAGATGGCATTTTTACACGCTAGAGCCACAAGGACAATCAAAGCAATTTGTGTGAATATATTGTTGTCACCACCAATGAACCAAACACCTGCTAGTGCAGAAAAAATGGTCATAGGAACGATCAAAATGATAGCGAATGGCAGTTTTAAACTCTCGTACTGCGAAGCTAGCACCATGAAAACTAACAAAACAACAAGTGGGAATATATACACCATCGTGTTACCAGCCAAAATCTGCTGGTAGGTTACATCAGTCCATTCATAAACCATTCCCTCTGCTAGGTTTTGATCCAGTACTTCCTCAATAGCCGTTTGGGCTTGGTCAGAACTGTAACCAAAAGCAGGACTGCCGTTTAGTTCTGCACTAGGGTAGCCGTTATAGTGCATCACGCGGTCAGGCCCAATCGTGGGTATGATCTCCAGTACAGCGCCGAGAGGAACCATTTGTCCGGCAGCATTTCTTACTTTGTAGTTAAGTATTTGGTCAGGTTCGAGACGATAGTTCATGTCTGCCTGGGCATTCACTTTGTATGTTCTACCAAACATATTGAAGTCATTGACGTATAATGATCCTAAATAAACTTGAAGCGCATCAAAAACCTGCTCTAGAGGAACACCTTGCAGCATCGCTTGTTCACGATCTATTTGGATGTCCATCTGCGGCACTTGTATACGAAATGTGGAATATAATCCCATCAGCTCGGGTCTTGTTGATGCCTCACTTATTACCAAGTTCAATTGCTTGAAGAGCTCATCAAACCCCTTGTTCGCACGGTCTTCGATTTGAAGTTTAAAGCCGCCAGTAGAGCCAAGTCCTTGGATTGGTGGTGGTGGAAAAATCGCAACGAAGGCTTCATCAATGATTGAAAAGCTCTTATTCAAAGATGCAACAATCGCATTTGCTCCGAGAGTTGGATCATTTCGTTTATCGAAGTCCTCAAGCGTAACAAAAACGATGCCACTATTCGGACTGTTAGTAAAACCATTGACCGATAAGCCTGGGAAAGAAATGGTTTGTGCTACGCCAGGTGTTGCCAGCGCGAGGTTTTCCATTTCTTTAATAACGGACTCTGTTCGATCTAAACTTGCTGCATCTGGAAGTTGGGCGATCGCAACTAAATACTGCTTATCTTGTTGAGGAATGAATCCTCCAGGAACAGCTTTGAATAGAGAAGCCGTTCCCCCGAGTAACGCAATGTATACCACCACAACAACAAGGCTAAAGCGAATCAGCTTCTTGACCAGAGCTTGATATTGGTTCGAGCTATACTCAAAAATTCTATTGAATGGCGCAAAAACATACTTACCAAAAACCGCATCCAAGAGCTTGGTTAGCCGATCGGGTTTTGCGTTCTTATCTTGTAATAGCAGTGCTGATAAAGCAGGCGATAACGTCAACGAGTTAATTGCTGAAATAATCGTCGAGATCGTAATTGTTAGTGCGAACTGCTTATAAAACTGACCGGATAACCCTGTAATAAAGGTCGTCGGGATGAACACCGCACATAACACTAAAGCAATTGCAATAATTGGCCCGGTAACTTCGGTCATTGCTTGTTTCGTTGCTTCTAGTGGTGCAAGTCCATTATGGATGTTCCGTTCCACGTTTTCGACGACGACAATGGCGTCATCGACGACGATGCCTATGGCGAGAACAAGCCCAAACAACGAAAGCGTGTTAATCGATACTCCAAGCATTTGCATTACGGCGAACGTACCGATTAATGAAACAGGCACCGCAATGATAGGGATGATAGACGCGCGCCATGTTTGCAAAAACAAAATGACTACGACAACAACAAGTACAATTGCCTCTAGCAGAGTATGAACCACCGCGTCTATCGAACCACGAACAAAGACGGTCGGGTCGTAGGCTATTTCATATGAAACTCCAGCTGGAAAGGCTGTTTGTAAACGGTCCATGGTTGAACGAACCTGATTAGATAGCTCAATAGCATTAGCACCAGGGCGCTGGAATACGGGCATCGCCACCGCTGGTTTACCATTTAACAAGGCGCGCAGTGCATAAGAGTTTTGACCTAGCTCTACGCGTGCAACGTCTTTAAGACGTGTCAAAGCCCCTGTTTCGTCAACTTTTACTACAATGTCGTTGAATTCATCAATATTCTCCAAGCGGCCTTTTACGTTCAACAAAACTTGGAATTGGTTTTCATTAGCGGCTGGTTGCGCACCTAATGAGCCTGCTGCCACCTGTTGGTTTTGAGATCGGACGGCGGAGACAACGTCCATTACGGTTAGATTTCTAGAAGCGAGCTCATCTGGATTTAACCACAAGCGCATTGAGTACTCGTCACCACCGAAAAGGCGCACATCACCAACGCCTCCGAGCCGAGCTATCTCATCTTTCAAGTTTAAATTAGCGTAGTTAGCTAAATAACTGACTTCACGGCTAGAATCTGGAGAATATATATGCACAACCATGGTGAGATCAGGAGAGGCTTTTTCGGCAACAACTCCTAACCGTTGGACGGCTTCTGGTAATCGGGGCAAAGCTGTAGTGACGCGATTTTGAATTTGAACCTGAGCTTTGTCCAAGTCCGTACCTAAAGCAAAGGTTACGGTCAATGTCATTCTGCCATCACTGGTTGCCTGTGAAAACATATATAACATGTTTTCTGTACCATTAATTTCTTGCTCCAGAGGCGTAGCAACTGTTTCTGCGATTACTTTTGGGTTCGCACCAGGATAGTTTGCTGTAACTACTACTGTAGGAGGGACAACCTCTGGATATTCACTCACAGGCAACTGCAAAAGTGAAATTGCGCCTACTATTAATATCAATAGCGATAACATAGAGGCAAATATGGGTCTTTGAATAAAAAAGTGTGCAAATTTCATTCGGTTGTCTTCTTAGTCTTGAGCTAAACGTTTGTTTGGCAACGATGTTGAGTTTGAAGCCATAATCAATGAAGTATTGCTAATATCTAGCGTGACATTTTTTGGTGTGACTTTGCTATTTGGGCCAACTTTTGCTGGACCATTTACCGCAATAATTGAGTCGGCGTTCAAGCCATTCTCGATAGCACGAAATGTTCCGTAACGTTCGCCTAAGGTTACGATGCTGTATTGCAACGTATTCTCTTTATTGAGTGTTAATACAAAGCGGTTTTCTAGATCTGTGCCAATAGAACGCTCTGGAACGAGAACTCGTTCAACTGGTTTGGTTGTTGATATCTGAACTCGGCCAAACGATCCCACTTTTAAGTTTGATTTTGTTGCATCGAATACCGCTCGAACCTGCAAAGTACCGGTGTTTTCGTTGATGGAGTTGTCGACAAAGTCAACGCGTCCAAAAAACTCCTGCCCATTTTGTCCAGATAGTTCAAGACGAGTAGGTAAGTTAGAGTCGGCATTGATTGTCGAGAAGTAACGGTTCCAAGTTCGCTCATCGACATCAAAGTATGCATATACCTGATCGTTAGAGACAATGTTTGATATAACGCTTTGATTTGCGTTTACATTGTTTCCTTTAGTAATGAATGCTCTTGAAATAGTGCCGCTAATAGGGGCATATATCTTCGTAAACTCAAGATCTAACTTTGCGGATTCTAACTGAGCACGCAAGGCCATTAGTTCTGCAGAGCGTTGTTTTACTGCGGTATCTCGGGCCTCTGCTTGTTCCGCCGAGATGGCCTTTCGCTTAACAAGTTGAGCGGCTCTCTTTTGTTCGTTTGCTGCTTGCTCTAGCGCAGCTCGAGCACTCTTAACTTGCGCTTCAAGTCGTGAGACCTGAGCTTTGAAGGTTCGATCATCAAGAGTGACGAGTAAGTCGCCTTTGTTGACACTCTGTCCGTCTTTGAACTCTACCGTTTCAATAACTCCGGAAACGCGTGGCATTAAAGAAACTTTCTCTGGGGCTTGAAGCCTTGTTGTAAAGGTGAACCACGATTGAACGGGCTCATAGATGACTTTGGAGACGTCTATCGTAGGTAAGGGAGTATTAGGTTCTTTGGTTATCTCTTCGTCTGCACAAGCAGCTAAAACGGATAAAAGGCCAATGCCGAAAACTTTCTTTAACATTTGTCGCGCCCTAAATGATTCTGTTCATACTAAAAGGAACGGCATTGTATTCATTGTACCTATGGGTAAATAGGCCCTCAGCGAACATAGAGTAGTGATAAAAATGCACGATTAAATATTGGTCAAAATGCTCATTTTTTGGTTTGAAAAAGATCAGTTTAGGGTTTTAAAGACGTGGAGTATTGTTAAATGTAATAAGCCATAATAGATAGGAATAACTAAACAGAAGCTAAAGATAGCGACGAAAATTAAAGCGTTTTTAATTCGTGCATTATTTGCAATTCACTGATGCAATTTGAACCATAAAAAATTGAAATTAATTTTGTAAAATCCATTTCCCATCACATAAAGAATAAAAACTAAATAAGGAATTGTGCAGTGGATCTCGCAAGCCAACTTGAATTACTACTGGATGTCTCTGAATACGGAACTTTTGCTAAGGCTGCTGACAGAAATCATATAGATCGTTCAGCTTTGTCAAAACAGATCAAAAAGCTAGAGGATGAATTGGGCTTACGGCTGTTAAACCGTTCCACGCGTTCGCTATCCCTGACCAATGCAGGTGTTGAGATGGTGGCGCAAGCCAAGAAAGTAAGAGAGGTTCTAACCGAAACTCGTAGTATTGCTGCTACATTTCAGGATGAACCGAAGGGTAACTTGAAAATATCAAGCTCCACTTTCTTTGGCAGAGCATACTTAAATCAGGCAGTTAAAGAGTTTATAAAACAGTACCCAAACATTACTGTAGAGCTGCTGCTCGATGATAATCGAGTCGATGTTATCCACGAAGGTTTTGATGTTGTGTTTCGTATCGGACCAATCCGAGAGTCCAACATGATAGTACGTAAGTTGGCAAGCAATAATATGGCACTGGTTGCATCGAAGAGTTTTATTGATAAGTATGGAACCCCGAGCTCTCCAGAAGAGCTTATAAAAATGCCAGCAGTAATATACTCTAATGCTAACTTTAAGGCGGATAAGCTACGTATAGCGCCAAGCCAGTCATCAAGCGACGTTAGAACGTATAATATCAACGGGCAGTACTTCGTGAATGAAACTGAGTTAATGCTCGATGCCGTAAAATCTGATCTAGGGTATGCTTTAATAGGGCAGTTCTTTCTTCAGGAGAGTTTGAGTAAACAAGATCTTGTACAGCTGCTTCCTGATTATAATCTTCCCGCAATAGGAGAAATATATGCAATGTATACTCACCGAAATCAACAACCATTAGCCAAACTGTTCATTGATACTGTTCAAAAAATAATAGGGACGCCTCCTGTTTGGATGGATTATCTCAACTAATATGAGTACTAGGACATAATGTTTTAGATTGAGGGCTTGTTTATATTTATCCATAGAATATGGTTGAATTTGCACTTTAAAAATAATTGCCACTGTTCATAATTTCACTCGATTCAAACAACACAAGTAGTGGTAATTAAATGAAAATGACAAGAACGTCGATCGCAATCGCTGCACTTTTCTCTGCAAGTGCTGCAAATTCAGCCATAGTTTATGAAGATCAAGAATCAGTATTAAATATTCATGGCCGAGCGCAAGGGATGTATTATTTCTCTGATGATAAAAATGCTGACGGAGATAATAGCTACATTCGTGTAGGACTTTCAGGTGAGTCTAAAATAAATGAAGATCTTTATGCATTCGGCTTATATGAGTTGGAATTTAAGTCTAATCGCAGAGATGCTGATGGGATTGAAGATGATGAATTTGATATCCGAAAAGGCTATGTAGGAGTTGGTGCAGATTACGGAACAGTAAGTTATGGACGTCAATACGGTGCGGTCACTTTAGTATCTGACTACACGGATATTTTCCCGGAGTTTGGTAATGAAGCTGCTGGCGTAAGTGCGGATCTATATGGTACCGGTCGCTCCGATTCAGTATTTAAGCTAACGACAAGCTATGAAGGTTTGAATATTCATGTTAGCTATCAGGCTGAAAACGATGAAGTGTCAACAGATGCAGCCTCTTATGGTGCGGCGGCTGACTACAAGTTGCCATATGGCTTCAAAGTTGCGCTTGGTTACAACGAAGGTGAAGGGCAATCGGGTGCAGAAGATGCAGAGCTGCTAACGGGTGCTATTGCATTTGAATACGACAAGTTTTATGCCTCTGTTTTATACAGTGATGGTGAAAACTGGGCTAAAGATGGTTCTGAAAGTAATATTGATTACACCGGTATTGAAGCAGTTGCCACTTATGAAGTAACAGATAAGCTTTGGGCACTAGTTGGCTATAACAATCTAGAGCGTGATGATGAAGATGTCGTCGATTACTACTCACTAGGTGCAGAGTACGATTTGACTTCTAATTTTAAAGCACTAGCAGAATACAGAATTACAGATGTAGACAATGAAGACGATATTCTTGCAATAGCTGCGAGATATTCATTCTAAAAAAATTAATAAAGCTAAAAAGCCTGAAACTATTTTCAGGCTTTTTTATTTGTCGGTGTAATTTCATAAGTGCTGATTTTCATCCATATATAATGGATTATATTGATCGTTACTTGTTTAAGTGTTTTGAATATAATTGTTTTGTTAGCTAGTCCACTGCTAGTTTTCATTTTAATATTTTTTGAATGATGTATTTTTTCTTTGGCAACAAGAAGTGTCTTGTTGCCTTTTTTTATTTTCACGCTTTATGGTTAATTAAAACAAAAAGAGTTCTTTATATATTGCTATAAACGAGAAAAATATAACGACAATTGTCAATCTTAGGTTGAGTTAATCTTCATAAAAAAGTGAACTCAATTTCAAGGGTCTTTTTCATTTAAGTGATGTGGAATCCATATGGCGAACCAAGCGAATGACAAAGCCCCAAACGACGAAATGTATCTCAATGAAGATTGGAAAAATGATTTTTATGTAAACGATAGAGGTAGGGATTGATACTGCTTATGTAAGGAGAGAGCGATTTATGAAAAGCCGTCGTTTCAATATGATTAGACACCTTTACTTTCTTAAAATAGGAAGGGCTCTAAGAAAGTAAAGGTGCAGATGATTTTTAGTTTTTACCGCCGTCACTTGTTCTGAAGTGATAATTGAAGTTTATGATTGCACGATATTTAACTTCATCACGGTTAAGTGCGTATTCTTCAACTCTCACCTTACTATCATCGATTGCAATATCACGAGGGAAACCGCTTCCAATGATGTTTAGACGATTTCTAAGTTCATGTTTTGATAGCGTTTGGTATTCATCGACAAGATCAAACGCAGAGCTATAAGCGGCATCTTTTGTCGTAAAGTCATTGAGAACAACTTTGTTTGTAGAGTGTTCGACATGAATACCAGCAGTAGCAGATAAACTGAATAATAATAGTGATGAGAGCGTCATTAGTTTTTTCATATAGTCACCTTTTTATTTGTATTACAAAGTCAAGATGTCCAACGAATCCTTGTTAATATCTCTCGACAAAGGTGATAGTGCCACTATAGAAATGTGCTGTACATCACATTTGTGACCATTGACTATGGAAGAATTGTCAACAATAAAACTCAAGCACTTTTGACATTACGGTCAATGTGAAAAAGCGAATATCTGTATGGTTTCGTTAATAATTAAACCACTCTCGGAAACGCTGACTATTCAGTCAAAGCGTATGTTTCTTGTCGTTATAGTGACCTGCCTACAACTTAATCACTTAATGCATGCAATTCAATTGCAATGGCTTGGTATAGATTTTCATTCAGATCTTCCAGCGTAGTAACGATCCTACAAATTCTAGTGATTAAAAAGTCATTATTTGTGGTTTTTTATTCTATTGTCGTGTATAAAAAAACTTTACAACAAATGATAAAGGAATATCCATGAAAAAGTTATTGTGTTTTGCTGCACTGGGGTTAGCTGTTTCGACGACGGTTAATGCAGACCCAATTTTAGACGACATCAAAAGTACAGGGGAGCTAAAAGTCTGCTTTGATTCTGGGTATATGCCTTTTGAAATGACAGCAAAAAATGGGCAGTACATCGGGTTTGATATCGATTTGGGTAAGCAAATGGCGCGTGCCATGGATGTTAAGTTTGTGCCGGTAAACACTTCATGGGATGGCATTATCCCAACACTGTTGACTGGTAAGTGTCACATGATTATGGGCGGGATGACTATCACACCTATGCGAAATACTCAGGTGAATTTCGCTGATCCCTATGTGGTTATTGGCCAATCCATTCTCGTAGATCTCAAACATGAAGGTAAAGTGTCTAGTTACCGAGATCTCAATAGTCCAGAATATGTTGTTGCAACTAAGCTTGGGACAACGGGTGAGCAAGCGGTAAAACGATACCTTCCGAAAGCTAAGATAAATCTATACGAAACTCAGTCTGAAGCGGTACTTGAGGTTGCCAACGGAAAGGTAGATGCGTTTGTTTATGACTTTCCTTACAACTCTATTTATGTGGCGGAAAACAAAGGGCAGTTAATGCACTTGGCTAAACCGTTTACTTACGAGCCTTTGGGTTGGGCTGTGCCGCAAGGAAATCCAGATACGCTCAACTTCTTAAACAACTATTTACGTCAAATTAAGGGCGATGGAACTTACGATCGCATTTACGATAAGTGGTTTAACGACGATAAATGGTTAAAGCAAGTCAAGTAATCATATTGTTATTGTAGAGGAGCGGTTAGCTTCTGGCTTGGTTCATCGCCAACCAAACGGTTCGCGCTGTGAAGCTAACGCTTTTCTTTATTCAAATACCCAACCAACTTTAATCAAAGTCATTCTCGGAATCACATGCAAAATAACTTTAAATCCCTATTGTGGAACGCTGTTTTTGTTCTTGTTTTGCTATCAATTTGCGGTCTTGTCTATCTGTCAGGTAAGCGAATCGATTACAGCTGGAATTGGGAGCGTGTCCTTCCTTATATTGCCACTAACGCTGCTTCATCCATTACCGCGCCTGTCGATGGGAACATCATTCTCGACGAGAATAACCAACTGGCTCTGGAGAGTATTCATGGTGATATTGTTCTTGAACTAAGCCAATATAAGTCTGTGGACGTCTATGAAGGTGATCTTATTTTTGAAGGAGATACCTTAGCAACTATAAAAGAGTGGCGCTCTGGCCCAATTTTAGATGGTGTTGTGACGACCATTAAAATCTCACTCTGGTCACTTATCATTGCTCTAGCGTTGGGCTTAGTTGTCGGACTAATGCGTATATCCAGCAATCCGGCATTAAAAAAGCTGGCGCTTGTGTATGTCGAGGTTATTCGTGGAACGCCTCTTTTAGTACAGATTTTTATCGTTTACTTCTTTATTGGTACTGTGCTTGACCTTGAGCGTTTTACTGCGGGAGTGATAGCGCTCTCCGTGTTTACCGCTGCTTATGTCGCAGAAATTGTGCGGTCAGGAATCCAGTCAATCCCAAGAGGACAAATGGAAGCGGCGCGTTCACTAGGAATGAATTATCCCAAAGCGATGATTTATGTCATTTTACCTCAAGCGTTTAAGCAGACATTACCTCCCTTAGCCGGGCAGTTTATCAACCTGATAAAAGATTCCTCACTCGTCTCCGTGATTTCGATTACTGATCTGACAAAAGCGGGCAGGGAAGTCGTAAGTGGTAGTTTTGCCCCATTTGAAGTTTGGTTTACCGTTGCGGCCCTTTATTTGCTTCTAACTAGTACCTTATCTTGGGCAATACAAACGTTAGAAAAGAAATTGGCAGCAAGTGATTAATGGTGGAGTCATTAATGGAATACATTATTTCAGCAAAAACAATTAATAAAATTTACCCTAATGGCTGCCATGCGCTCAAGGACGTATCGGTAAATGTAGAAAAAGGGGAAGTGATTGTCATCGTAGGACCGTCAGGTTCTGGTAAGTCAACATTCTTACGGACGATCAATCAATTAGAGACAATAAATAGTGGGTCTATAATCGTAGATGGTATCGATATGTACCACAAATCTACGGATATCAATAAACTACGCGCTGATGTGGGCATGGTATTTCAAGGCTTCAACCTTTTTCCACATAAAACGGCGATAGAGAACGTCATGTTAGCACCTTTAAAGGTTTCTAAACGTGACCCTGAATCGGTGAAGAAAGAAGCAAAAGATTTGCTTTATAAAGTCGGTCTGTCGGAGAGAATGGATAATTATCCTAATCATTTATCAGGCGGACAGCAGCAGCGCGTCGCAATCGCTCGTGCGTTAGCAATGAAGCCCAACATTATGTTGTTTGATGAACCCACATCAGCACTAGACCCTGAAATGGTTGGAGAAGTTCTTGATGTGATGAAAGATTTGGCCAAGGACGGAATGACCATGGTCGTGGTTACTCATGAAATGGGTTTCGCAAAAGAGGTCGCTGATAGGGTGTTGTTTATGGAAGATGGTGAGCTTTTGGTTTCTGACTCTCCTGAGCGATTTTTTGATAACCCCACCAACCCTAGATTGCAGAAGTTTTTATCTAAAGTCTTATAATAAAAAGAAAATTTGATTGAGGGCGAGTCCCTCAATCACTTCATGCACTATTGTGGCTCGTAACGCTCGCCTCGCCGAGAGACATAGATAATGGGCTTTTACTCGAAGTTAATGGCGATAACATTAGCTTGGTCCGAATGAAAGGTCTGGTAAATACTAGAGTGTTTAATCAGCCATTAAGTCTTTGTTCACTTTAAACATAACAATTTCATTTTGAATTGATAAAAATTGTGTTTGAATAGAGTTTATGGATGTTTGGCGGTATGGATGTCTAAATGAAGAAAGTAACAATTTTAGATGGTGGCATGGGGCGAGAGTTAAAACGTATTGGCGCCCCTTTTTCTCAGCCGCTTTGGAGTGCACAAGCGCTAATTGAATCACCACAATATGTAAAAATGGCACATGAGAATTTCATAGACGCTGGCGCAGAGATTATCACTGTCAACAGTTATGCATGTGTTCCATTTCACTTAGGCGAGGAACTCTATGCAAAACGGGGGACTGAGTTAGCAAAATCTGCAGCTAAAATTGCCAGAGATGTAGTCACCAGCTCTAACGATAGAGTGCTCGTTGCGGGTTCTCTTCCTCCTGTAATGGGGTCTTACAGGCCTGAATTATTCGAGCCGAAAAGGGCACTGGAAGTGGCTTCTGAGTTATTTGAAGCTCAAGATCAATATGTTGATATTTGGTTAGCTGAGACCGTGTCTAGCCTCGCTGAAGTTGAAGTTCTATCAATAATTTTAGCCAAAACAGATAAGCCCAATTATCTTGCTTTCACCTTAATGGATGAGCCTAACTCTTTGCCTCGCCTTCGCTCAGGGGAATCTCTTAAAGTCGCGGTCAATACGCTGTTGAAAACAAATGTTTCAGGTATCTTTTTCAATTGCTCTATTCCTGAAGTTGTCGAGCAAGCGATCATTGATACACAAGCAGTATTGTGTGAGTCAGGTAGAGAATTGACGATAGGTGTTTTCGCAAATAGCTTTGCTCCGATAAAGCAAGCGCACCAAGCCAACGAGACCATTCAGGAAGTTCGTCATTTCTCTCCGACTGAATATCTTGAGTATGCTAAAAAGTGGCATGCGCAGGGAGCGAGCATTATTGGTGGTTGCTGTGGGATTGAACCACGTCATATTAAATTGCTAGCGACTTGGAGAGACACTCTCGAAAACGCCTAATTTTGGTGAAGCGCAGGGAAGCATGACAAGAGATTTTGTTTTTCATTCATCGTTATAGATAAAATAAAAGTCTTTCGTATCTGGCAAAGTAACAAGATGCTTTAACTTGCTCATTACTTTGCCAGTGTGCCTCGAGATTTTTATTAATTATTTTTGGTTCAGATTAACGACAATCTTTCCAACTGTTCTCTGATTTCGCATGTCCAAGAGTGCGTTACCTACATCTTCTAAGCCGATGATCTTCAGTTTCGGTACTTCCAATTCTCCATTTTCTAATAGCTCAGACACTTCCTTTCCGGCATTAACGATACTTGCAAACCCTCTCTCGCCAAAGACATGACCAGAGCCCAAACTTATTTGGTGGAAGCCCAAGCCTTTTAAGAAGGCATCTGGATATTGAGAAGGGTCGACAGTCTTGACGAGCTCCACCATTTCGCCCTCAAAGGTTAACACCGAGGTTGCAATTCGGTCGTTATCACCGCCTACACAATCGAGTGCAACCTCAACGCCATGATTTCCGGTAATGTCCATTACTCGCTGAACTACATCTTCATGATGATAATCAATCATATGGGTTGCTCCTAACGAGGACAAATATGCGTGATTAGCTTCTGAACTAGTAGCAATGATCTGTTCAACACCAAATGTCTTTGCTAACTGAATAGCAAAGCTTCCAACGCCGCCAGCACCTCCGGCGATAAAAATGCTGCTTCGATTTGAAATATCGAGCTTGTCTACCAAAGCGCGATATGCGGTCCAGGCTGCACAAGGTGTAGATGCTGCTACTTCAACCGGAACCTGAGGGTGCTTTATGAGCGTTCTTGAATCATGGATAGCAAATTCAGCGAATCCACCGTGATGGCGTCTCATGTTTCCGTGATACAACACTTTATCGCCAACCTTCCAATCAACGACCGCATCGCCTACAGAGACTATTTCTCCTGATACGTCTAACCCGCCAACAAAATTGTTATCCATGTTAGTGACCATGTCTGACCAATAATGAATTTTTGCATCGACAGGGTTCAAACCAACAGCGTTAACTTTAACCAATACATCAAATTGGGTTTCTAGTTTTGGTGTAGGTAATTCGGATAAAGAGAAAGTATCGTTATCTCGTTGGTAAGTTATCGCTCTCATAGGTTTTCCTTATTATTAAGAATGGTCGAAAGTCATACTAACTCAGAGGGTAGTACTGTAATAATTATGGTTTTTTCTTATTTTGATAATTTTAGGTTATGTTTGATAAAAAGGATTCGAGATGCTCTGAAATTATCATCGACAACCAGTCTGCATAGCTAATGACATGTAACTTTATGATAAGTAATGACTAGTTTTATTATTCCATTTTTATGGAAATATTTTGTTGATCTTTTGTTTTGTGATTCTATAATTCCAGAAATATCGAAATAAAGGCTTATCTATCAGGTAAGCTTGTTAGCGAAAAATGACGAGGAGAGTAAATGTGAATACAGAAATTATAATTATGGCTAAAGAAGCGCTGGATATGTTTGCGTTTCTAGCAACCGAACTTATCATCTTATTTCTGGCAATTAGCTACATTGTCGGTGTGTTGCAAGATTTTCTAACGCCAGAAAAAATTCAATCTATTCTCAGCTCGAAAAAGGGTAAAGGTTACTTCATTGCTGCGTTGCTAGGTTCGATTACGCCTTTCTGTTCGTGTTCGACCATTCCTTTCTTAAAAGGCTTGTTGCGTGCAAGAGCAGGTTTTGGACCTATGATGGTGTTCCTATTTGCAAGCCCGTTGCTTAACCCAGTGATTATTGGCTTGTTTGTGGTGACTTTTGGTTGGAAAGTTGCGGTATTTTACTTTGCTATCGCGATGTCAGTATCGGTGGTAGCAGGCTATGTACTTGAAAAACTAGGGTTTGAACGTTACGTCAAACCAGAAGCATATCAAGCGGTAGGTTCTTCTTCGTGCGGTACTTCTTGTGGCGATTCAAGCAAGAAAAAAGAAGAAGTGAGACCAGCACCAATCTGTGGTACCAGCGCCTGCAATGAACCTACGCCAGTTGCGGCGAAAACATCTTGCTGTGGTGATGCACCAAAACCTGAACCTAAAGTGGAAGTGTCCTGCTGTTCATCAGACGGTAGTGCAACAGCGACAGTCGTGGAAGAGAAAGAGCCTAGCCGCTGGGTACGTATTTGGCAATCAACTTGGAAAGACTTTAAGCAAGTGTTCCCTTATCTCATGATGGGCATTGCGATTGGTTCATTTATCTATGGCTTCATCCCGACGGAGTTCATTGCGGAGTTCGCTGGTGAAGCGAAGTGGTACGCGATTCCGGTCGCAGCAATCATTGGTATTCCATTGTACATCCGTGCAGAGGCGGTCATTCCACTTAGCGCGGCACTAGTACAAAAAGGTATGGCTCTTGGATCTGTTATGGCGCTTATTATTGGTAGTGCTGGCGCAAGTCTTACAGAAGTGATTTTGTTGAAATCAATTTTTAAGAACCAAATGATCGCTGCCTTCCTAATCGTTATCTTAACGATGGCCATGGGAGCGGGTTACTTATATACGTGGGTTTTTTTATAAAAATAACCCTCGGGCGACTGCTCGAGGGCTCTGTTTTTGTCGCCATATAGGGAAAGGGAAGTTTCCTATACCGCGCAGGCTATAAAAAAATAGCGAGGTTACTCGTAAATACTATAGGAGAAATATTTGCTGGCGATGGTTTTATGCTTACCGCTCTGGATCAATTTTTGTATTCCGCTATCGAGTAATGCTTTTAATTCTTTGTCTTGTTTTCTCACTGCTACGCCAATGCCACGGCCGAACCACTTTTCCTCTGTAAACGCTGGTCCAGTAAAGTGATAGCCTTCACCTTGTGCAGTTTCAAGAAAACCAGCACTTAAACCGATTGAGCCGCCAAATACAGCATCTAACCGTCCATTGAGTAGATCGGTAAATGCCTCATCGAACGTACCATAACGACGAATATCAATATCTGGATACAAGGCAGAAAGGTACTTATCACCAATTGTGGCTCTTTGAACTCCAATAGATAAACGATTTAGGCTGCCGTCATCCATGTTGATTTCTCTATCATTTTTCATTACAAAACGAGTCGGTACTTTTGCATAAGGGACGGTGAAATCGACTTTCTTTTCTCGTTCTTCTGTGATTGTCATTGCAGCAATAATCGCATCGTTCTTGCGACTAAGGAGAGAAGGGATGATGCCATCCCAATCCATTTTTGAGATAACGCACTTTACTTCTAACTCTTTGCATAACGCGTTAGCGAGGTCGACTTCAAACCCTTCTAGCTTTCCCTCTTTTGTCGTCCAGCTAAATGGGGGGTAAGCCCCTTCAACAGTGAAGCGAATTTGTTTCCACTCTTTCGCATGGCTGAAAACTGAAAATAAGCTAATAAACAATACGACTATCCATTTCATAAACGTTTCCTTGTAACTATTTGGAAACCAATGTTTAACACAAAGTAAGCAAATATCAATGAAAGTGCATATATGTGTGACCTTTCGCCCGCATTGTGTGAGCGAAAGGTTTTACGTGTATTACAGCTTATCTTCAATAGTTACGAGGGGAACTCTCGTTGAGACAGCGTGAAGTGCAATGTTGTGAATCATTTCATCGACCGTGGTACAGCTATCGATTAAGATCGAAACATCATACTTGTCCGCAGATTTTGAGATAGCAGTATGTGTCACGCAGTTTTGTGTCATCATTCCGCATACAAGTAACTCCGTTACATTTTTGCTTGCCAATACTTCTTCTAAACGTGTTCCTTCAAAGCTATCTGCGAAGTGCTTTACCACGATTTCGGAATTCGGCGCTAAAGCAAGAACTTCTGGGTGAATATTGGCACCGTCGCTGCCTTCATTGAAGAATGGGGCAATACCCATGGCAGGGTCGGCAATATGCTGAATATGAATCACAGGAATGTTTTGCTCATTGGCTTTAGTTATTGCTCTCTTAACATTGTCTAAAGTCGATTCTGTATTCCATAAAGGAAACTTTCCTTCTGGGAAATAGTCGTTTTGCAAATCAATTACAAGTAGGGCTTTTTGAGTCATTTTCTTTTCCTTTTATTGAGGATCATTGCGGTAAGAATAATATAAAGACTTTTAGCTACCTTCTTTAGAGTCTAAAATGACACAAAAGAGTCAAAAAGCGACACTTGAAGATAATTGAAAATGAAAATAGCACTCGTTAATTACCCAGATAGCTCGCAAGCCTCCGTATATGGTTTAAGCGAACTCTTCGAGATGGCAAACCGTGCGGCGGCTAAATTGGGCGTTGATGTACACTTTGAAGTAGAGATATTGGATCACTGGTCAAACACGCACTTCGATGTGAAAACAGCGGTAATGATTCCGCCTAGCGGCACTGGTCAATATTACTTAGAACCAGAGCCAGAGCTACTCGACTGGTTAAAAGTCCAATATAGTAAAGGTGCGATTTTAGCCTCCGCCTGCGCTGGTACTTTTATTCTTGCTCAAACCCAGTTGTTGACCAATAAGTCTTGTACGACACACTGGGGCTTGGCTCCTTCATTAGCGAGTCAGTTTCCCGATATCCACGTAAGACAAGAAGCCATCCTTATTAACGAAGGAACGATCATTACGGCTGGGGGTATGATGTCATGGGTGGATTTAGGTTTGGAGTTGGTTTCCTTATTTGCGTCACCGGCAGTAATGCGCCTGTTAGGAAAAATGTTGGTTATTGATACTGGTCCGAGAGAGCAACGCTTTTATCAACAGTTTACTCCAAACTTCCAACATGGTGATGAGGTAATTGTTCAAATACAGCACTATATAAACGATCATTATCAAGGAAAACTGAGCAATAAAGAGCTTGCAGAGTTGAGTTGTTTAACAGAAAGGACATTGCAGCGACGCTTTAAAAAGGCGACAGGTTTCAATGTTAACCAATACATACAAAGCTTAAGAGTACAAAAAGCTTGTGATTTACTTGAGTCGACAACCCTAACATTTGACGCAATATCATTTAGAGTGGGTTACCAAGATGTGAGCGCGTTCAGGAAAATATTTAATAGAATCGTAGGGTTAACACCGAAGTCGTTCAGATCTCGGTTCTGTTCATGAACGCCAGAAGTAAGATAATGTTGGTATTAAACATTTATAACTCAGAAGCAAACACCGCATATTTTTACAAGCTGGCTTAGCGTGATGAAAAGGGATAACAAGCTAAGCCAACCGTAGCGTACTCCTAATTACTGAACATTTTGTAGAATGCTTAAAGGGTTCTCAAATTACAATGACTTGTATAGGTCGTTGTTAATCACAAAAGCTATGTGATTTCCAAAACCAGTTTCCCAATATGTTGCTTGCGTGAAAATACTTCTTGCGCTTGACCTATCTGGTTTAAGGGAAATGACTCCGCGACTAAGGGGCGAATTGCGTTCTGTTCGATATAGCGAACCAAGTTACCGAATACTTCTGGTGCCAAAACGGTACAACCAAATAACGCTAGGTCTTTAAGGTAAAGAGTTCTTACATCCAGCTCGACAATTGGACCGCCTATGGCGCCGGAAACAGCGTATCTTGATCCTGGTTTTAGTACCTGAAGAAATTGTGGCCACTGCTCTCCTGCGACCAGATCAATCACTACGTCAACGCTGTTTTCTCCGAGAGTCGCCGGCAAATTTGCATCGCGAGGGATAACTTGGTTTGCTCCTAATGCCGTGATCTGTTCTTTCTTTTCTGGGCTGGCGATAGCAATGACGTATGCTCCACGCGCCTTCGCCAGTTGGATTGCGGCAGAGCCAACACCGCCGGATGCCCCTGAAATCAGTACGGTATCGCTCGCTGTGACATTAGAGCGGACAAGCATGTTCTCGGCAGTTGAATAAGAACAAGGGAAGGAGGCCAAGTCGATATCCGATAAACTACTATTCACTGCATATGCATGTTCACTGTCAACAACAGTGAACTGAGCAAAGCCACCATCACATTCTGAACCGAAGTACCAAGGCGAGCTAAGTGCTTGACTGTTGAAGCGCGTAATACATGGTTCGATAAGCACACGCTGACCGATTCGTGATGGGCAGATATTCTCACCAACAGCGACGATGGTACCGCATACATCGGCACCTTGGATTCGAGGGAGAGATAGCGCGTCTCCTGACCAGCTTGCATCCATGCTATTGGCGTCGTTTTTAGAATACCATGCTGTTCGGGTATTGATGTCGGTGTTATTGACTCCGGCGGCGGCAACTTGGATCAATACATCATCAGGCGAGGGGACTGGTACAGGTAGATCATCGCGGTAACGAAGCATATCTGGCCCACCATGACCGATAAGTTGGACGCCTTTCATGACTTTCGGGATTGTGGTCATTGATTGTTCTCCTTCATTAGTTCTAGCAGAGTGTGTTCAGCGGATGCAAAGGCAGCGTGACCGAGAATCGGCCATGCGTTGGATAAACCTTCATGTAACAAGAAGAGTGTGGTTGCGAGGTCTTCTCGCTGACTTAGTTGGCCCATAAGCTGACGGACCGCCAATTTGTGTTGTTTTACTGCTTGATTAATTGATAGATTTTCTGGATAGGCTGCTAATGCATTGATGGACATGCAGCCATTCGGTGCAAACTCCTTCATCCAATCCTCGAGGCGAGTGAATAGGTGTAATACAGCCGGTGTTCCATTGGCAGGGGCGTCTTCGAGCAAAAAACTCAAATACCTTTGATGGCGATGCTCAAGAGCTGCAACAATCATCGCTTCCTTGGAGGGGTAGTATTTGTACAGGGTTCTCAGGCTGACTTCGCAGGCGTTTTTGAGTTGGGGTACGCTCGGCTCGGCGAAGCCATACTGACTGAATGCTTTTTCTAGGCTTGCTGCGATTTTTTCTTTCACTATTTGATACACCAGGTAGAACGTTTGTTTTACCTAAGGGTAGAATAAACTTTCTACCTCAGTCAATGGTGTATTTAAACTCTGTATTGAAAGCCCGACGTAATGCCGGGCTAACTTAAGTGATTTTTATCGATTTGGAACGTGAATCAGTGTGCCGTTGCGGGCTGCTCTCCACGCTTGTCTAGCATTCCGCTGAAACGGGTTAGTAGTAGAGCACCTAATACTACGATCGCGCCAATCCAAGGTGTGTGCATCAGCCCAGCATTGGCCACGATAAGGCCACCGCCCCAAGAACCCAGTGCAATACCTACGTTAAATGCAGCAATGTTGAGACCAGAAGCGACGTCGACTGCATCAGGTGAATATTTCTCTGCTAGTTTGACAACATAAACTTGAAGTCCTGGAACGTTACCAAAGGCAAAGGCACCCCAGACAAGAATGGTCACTACTGCAGAAATTGGATTAAATGCTGTGACACTAAACACGAGCAATACCACAATTAGGCCTGAGAAAATCGCTGTCAGAGCTTTGATTGGCCCCATAGAGTCGGCCATCTTTCCGCCCCAGATGTTGCCGAATGCGACTGATACACCATAAACCAACATAATTAGGCTGATAGCGCTAGAGCCAAACCCCGAAACTTCTTCCAAAATAGGAGCCAAGTAAGTGAAGGCTGTGAACGTACCACCGTAACCGAGCGCGGTGATTGCGTACACCAAAAGTAGACGAGGTTGAGTCAAGACTTTTACTTGCGATGACAGCTTGGTTGCTGGTGGTTGTTTCAGATTACTCGGCACTAGCAGAGCGCTTCCTATCAGTGCGATGATTCCAAGGATCGCGACGATTAGGAAGGTTGCCTGCCAACCAAATGTCTGGCCAATCCAGGTGCCAAGTGGCACGCCCGTCACCAGAGCTACGGTGAGACCGGTAAACATAATAGCAATTGCGCTAGCGGCTTTTTCTTTTGACACTAGGCCAGTGGCGATAGTCGAGCCGATCGAAAAGAACACACCGTGTGCAAGCCCGGTCAGTATCCTTGCTGTAACTAGTGTGTTGTATCCAGGTGCTTGCCAGGCTAACAGATTGCCAAGAACAAACAGTGCCATAACAGAAAGCAGAACGTACTTTCTTTTCCAGTTACCAGTCAGCGCTGTTAAAACGGGAGCACCAACCGCGACACCAAGTGCGTACAGGCTAACTAAAAGACCCGCTGAAGGTAATGATACGTTGAGGTCGGAGGCCATAGTCGGTATCAGACCGACAATTACAAACTCCGTGGTTCCAATAGCAAAGGCGCTCAGCGTCAATGCAAGTAAAGCTAAAGGCATAACAACTCTCTCTTATAATCATTGAATATGAATGGATAAACGAATAGCCCGTCTCCATGTCGTGTATTATTAAAGAGTTATTCGTTGCGAAAAATGGTGTTTATTACAAAATACTTTTGTTATAAGTGAAGGAAATGCGCAGTTAGGAAAGGGGATGAAATGTTAACCCGATCAGATGAATTAGAGATTCTTATGGCAGTTGTGGATAGTGGTGGATTTTCTTCCGCTGCTGATGCACTAGGTATTCAAGTCGCTAGGGTATCTCGTGCGGTTAGTAAAGTTGAATCACAGTTGGGGGTAACCTTGCTGAATCGCACGACACGCAGAGTGGAAGTTACTGAGGAAGGGCATCAGTTTGTTGAAGCGGTTCGCTTAGGTTTACTACAAATACAGCAAGCTGAAGAAGAGATCATCACACGAGGTGAATTACCCAAGGGGCGCTTAAGAGTTGATGCCGCTAGCCCATTTGTTTTACATCAACTCGTGCCTTTAATTCAGCCATTTAAAGAGGCTTATCCTGATATTCAACTCGATCTTACCTCTAATGAGGGTTTTGTGGATCTATTGGAAAAAAGAACCGATGTGGCGATACGTATTGGACGATTATCGGATTCAACACTGCATGCTAAACCTTTAGGAACAAGCCCACTATTTATCGTTGCCACGCCTGGTTATTTATCTAAACGAGGTTTCCCTGAAGCGGTGAGCGATTTGCGCAGTCATAACTTGATCGGTTTTTCTGGCGCTAAAGTGTTAAATCAGTGGCCATTACGAGGGTTTGAGATGATAGAGCCTGATACCCTATCCAGCAGTGGTGAAACGGTTAGACAGTTAGTGCTGGCAGGGAACGGCATTGCATGTTTATCTGGCTTTATGGTGAAAGATGATCTTGATTCTGGACGGTTAGTGGCATTGTTTGAATCGGAAAAAATCACAAATACTGGACGAGAACAGGTCAATGCTGTCTTCTACAAATCTTCTTCAGTCTCTAAACGTATTTCCGCGTTCATCGACTTTATTCAACCAAGACTTACTTTAAAATAACTCTATTATTGTTGTTTTAACAAAAGAGTTTTGTCGTTATTGCAGCTTTTGTTTTTCCAAGTGCCAAGCCTAGCGTGCCACCCCTTAGTAAGGTGGCACATATTTTTATTTGATCTTAGTTAAAGCGTGGCAACACGTACTGAGCGATCTGTTCCATTGATTTCTCAATTGGTTGGTTATTACGACGGAAATGCAACCCGATGTGATTGACTCCTGCTTCTTGCATTTTTTCTAGCTCATCGCTCAAGCCATTGACTCCGGCCCGGATACCAAAATGATGCCGAACGACTGGTGCATTTGGGTTATCGACTAAATCAAGATGAATGAAGCTGGCGTAGGGTTTGTTTCCCGCTACGGAGCGCCAAAGTGCAACGCGGTGTTCATGATCATCAGGTGTGCCTGGGTAGGCGAGCCAGCCGTCTAGGTTTTCTCCTATCCATTGTGGACTTTGCTGCGCTAACCCTGCGACATAGATAGGAATATCAGCAAACTCGGGTAATAACTGTAGATCGTTACCCAGCTTATCATTTTGCGTATCTTTCAAAATCTCTACACTTTCTCGAAAAGCCGAGCCACGGCTGTCAAAGTTAGCGTTAAAAACGGGATATTCACTAGGACGGTCTCCACTAGCCACACCGAGTATCAGGCGGTCACCACTTAACTCGTTGATGGTCGCAGCGGCTTTTTTCACTAGCCAAGGTTGTCTTAACGGTAATACTATCGCTGCTGTCCCTAGTAGAATGTTGTCGGTGCACGCAGAGAGATAGCCAAGATAACTGAACGGTTCATAAATTTGTGCCGCGTCTCCAAAGTTAGGGTCGTACAACGGGACATCTCTCACCCACGCTACGTTAAAGCCTAACTTATCGGCTAACATAATACGCTGTTTATGTGCACTCATGTCTGGTACGCCGAACGGTTTTCGTTGGAGCAGGCGTTTTTTCTGGCCTTCTTGGCTCCAGTCATTATCTAGGGGGAGCTCAACCCCGATGGTGAATCTGTTACTTAAATCTTTATGCATTATGAAGCCTGACTATTACTGTGAGTACTAGGAGGCAAGGTGCCTCCCTGATATTCAGGACACTATGAGATTTTTGTTGTGAGAAAAAGCGGCAAAAAGACAAAAGTGTTTTGCCACAAACAGCGGTGGCCTTTAAAGGAACTGGTGGTTCTCTACCTTGATTTCTTGCTTGATGAAGTCAATAAAAGAGCTGATCCGGCGTGAGGTACTGGCATTTTTGTAATACACCGCATGAACGGGCTGTTCGACATTATGCGTGTGTTCACTAAGCACGCCCACTAAGCGACCAGCTTGTCGGTCAGAGTAGGTCATAAAGTCAGACAGGCAAGCTATCCCCGCACCATGTAAGGCTAAACATCTTAGCGTCTCGCCATTATCAGATCTTAGGCTACTCATAATACGCAGAAGTTTGTTCTTATCATCCATGATCGGCCATTCCTTAAGATACTCCGGCTTGTTGAACCCAAGTAGCTTGTGATTGAGTAACTGATCTATTGAGGTTGGAGTACCATGTTGTCTTAAATACTCTGGACTTGCGACGATTCGAATCCGACTTTTACCAAGAAATATCGCGCGCATGGTTGAGTTTTGTAGCTCACCGATACGAAAAGCAATATCGGTTTTTGTTCCCAAAAGGCTAATATTTTCCTCATTGGAATTGAGATCGATTTCGACTTCTGGATACAAGCTCTGATATTTAGCAATGTGCGGCGTTAGTACGTGCAGTAAGAAGGGGGTAGCTGCGTTTATTCGTAGGAGGCCAGAAGGCTTATATTTCTGGCTTTTCAGTTGTGCTTCGGCATTCTCTACTGCTTCTACAATATGTCTGACTTTATCGAGGTATATCGTTCCTTCATTAGTAACATCTAACTTACGGGTTGTGCGATTTAACAAGGTCGTTTCGAGTTTGGCTTCTAGCCGAGATACCGATCGACTCACCGCCGAGACGGTCATCGATAACAGTTCAGCCGCAGAGCTGATTGAACCCGTATCGACCACGGCCATAAAGGTGCGCATTTCATCTAGAGTAGCTTTCATTGTTGAATATATTTCAAATTAGATTTGAGTATTGTTAACTTTACGGAAAGTTTCTTGCGGCGTAAAGTTTTGCTTCGAATCAACTATAAAATCGATAATTCAGGAGATTTAGATGAAAGTACCATCATTTGGCGTCGGCACGTTTCGTTTAGAGGGTGAAGTAGTTAAGGATTCAGTCCGTAATGCGTTAGAAGTGGGTTACCGCGTAATTGATACTGCACAGATTTACGGTAATGAGGCAGAAATCGGTGAAGTATTGACACAGTCCGGTATTGCACGTGATGAGCTATTCATTACGACCAAGATCTGGGTTGATAACATGAACACGGAACAACTCATTCCAAGTCTAAAAGAGAGCTTAGAAAAGCTAAATACAGATTATGTGGATTTGACCTTGATCCACTGGCCTGGCAATAACAATAACTTGAACGAATACATGGCTTCATTACTTGAAGCTAAATCGCAAGGGTTAACCCGTAATATTGGCGTATCCAACTTTAATATTGACTTGTTGCAACAAGCGATAGAAGTGGTCGGTAAAGAGAATATTGTTACTAACCAAATCGAGCTTAGCCCTTATTTGCAAAATCGTAAGTTGGTCAGCTTCATGCAGGAAAACGATATTCAGGTAACGTCTTACATGACCTTGGCATATGGGAAAGTACTTGGGGACCCAACTATTGCAGGTATTGCTGAGGACTATCAGGCCACGCCCGCTCAAGTCGCGCTTGCTTGGGCTTTGTCAAAAGGTTACGCGGTGATCCCGTCTTCAACTAAACGAGAGAATTTGGCAAGTAACCTGAAAGCACTTGAACTTAATCTGAGTGAAGAGACGATTGCAAAGATAGATGCGTTGGAAAGAAATGGCCGCGAAGTAAACCCTGAAGGGCTAGCGCCTGAGTGGGATGATTGAGTGAGTTTCACGGGAAATCATTGTCTAAATGACACCTCTGCAATCGCTGACTTCCTCAGCGTTTGACGGTAGTACAACACCATAGACGATAACGGCTCGCTTGTCTGACGATAGTGCGAGCTTTTATCTTTTTGGCCTATTAGTTTACTGTATTCTCCCGGCCTTCAATTTGGCCGGGAGACGTCATTTAGAGAACAGTTACCATTCGATTGTAGAGCCATCAAATACGCGGAAGCTTCCGGATTGCTCAAGTGTTAGCTGTTCTGCGACCGAAACAATACCAGCAACACTTTCCTCGGCAGAAAAGGTTGCGTCCTCACCGCCCATATCGGTTTTTACCCAGCCGGGATGAACTGCGACAGTTTTTACTCCTCGCGATTCGAGATTGCGTGCTGCTGATACTAGAACCTGATTAAGCGCTGCTTTAGATGCTCGATAACTGTACATGTTACCTGAACTGTTATCGCTTAAACTCGCAACTCGGGTTGAGATTCCCACGATGGTTTTGTGCTGACTTTTCGCAACGTTGTCTTGTAGTGCTTGAATTAGCAGGGCAGGTGCGACGGTATTTATGTTTAGTACTTCTAGCCATTTTTTCTGGGTCATTTCGCCAAGCGTTGCACACTCTTCGCCTAATACACCTGCATTCAGAATTAAATGATCGAGCGGACGATCCGCTAATCGAGTGGCTAACTGATCGATATCTTGTTGGTTAGTGACGTCTAGAGCCATCAGTTGAAGTTGATTAGATTGGGTTACTAGTTCATTGAGCTGCTTAGCATTTTCTGGTGAACGACAAGTTGCGATAACTTGCCAACCTTTTCCAAGGTAGTGGCGGACAAATTGCAAGCCTAAGCCACGGTTAGCGCCAGTGATTAATACAGTAGACATCGCTTCTCCTACGTTGTTGAGTTGAACAACGACCATATTAGAGGCGACGTATAAGCATGTAATCAAAACAGTATAAAAATGGCCTAGAATTCGACATTGTCAAATCTTAAAGTTTGAGAAAGATGCTGGCAAAGTGTTTTAGCCTAGTGACCGTCAGTTCGGAGGCAGCACCGCTGACACCTGCAACAGCAACGACCTTACCATCCAAGTAAAGGGGGATCGCTAAGCAATTGAGGTTTGGCTCTGCCTCTTCTAAATCGAGTGCGTAACCTGATAATACAACCTGACTAAGTTCAGTTTCTAACGTGGGGGATATTTGGCTTTCAAGGCGCAATGTTCGGCGAAGCTCATCATCAAAACTAAGAAAAACCTTGCCGATCGCAGATGTTGTGAGTCCTTCTCGTTTCCCTCTCGGGCTACGGATAGTAAGAGGGTTATCCTGCTCTATAGCATCGATATACAAGTACTCTTTAGCGCCACTTTGTACAGCGAGGTAAGCAGTGTTGTTAGTCATTTGGGCCATTTTTTTCAGCAATGGAACAAAATGTTGTCGGATAGCTTCGTTTTTTTGTTCAATCGGCTTAGATAGTTCATAGCATCTAAACCCTAGGCTGTAGCTATGGTTGTGTTTGGATACATATCCAAGAGAGTGTAGAGTCGCAAGTAACCCGTGAACAGTCGTCTTATTTAACTGGATCGCATTACTGATCGTCTGTAATGATAGGGGAGACTCACTCATCGAGAGCAACTCGAGGATTAGAAAACCTCGCTCTAGAGACTGAATGTTTTTTCTTGCCTTGGGCACAAAGACTCCTTGATGATGGTGTTGCATCTGAATGGCTTACTGATGCTTCCACCTATAACAAACCACTACGCTGGTGGTTTGGTTTTATTAGAGAATATACTCAGCACTTAAACTGATCGGCTCGTTGTATGCGTCCACAAGGGAGTTTTTTCCTTGCTTCTTAGCATTGTATAACGCTTGGTCTAATATCGAATAGAGCTCATCAAAGTTGGTGAGTGGCATTGAGGTTGATAGATAGGCCAGACTCGCAGATATATTCAATTGATGGTCATTAAGCGAATGTACACTCTTTTCTGAAATTGTTTTATGCAGACTTTGTATTCTAAAGGGAACGTCAATCTCATCGACGTTTTTCAATAGCAAGATAAACTCTTCTCCACCTAAACGACCCAAGTAATCTCCCTTATTAAGTTTAGCTTTAAGCGCTTTGCATACCTGTTGTAGTACTAAGTCGCCAGTCGGATGACCGTACTGATCATTAATCGCCTTAAAGTCATCTAGATCGATTAATGCTAGAACGTAGCGGAAGTCTCCTTCCGCTTTGGAGGTTTGGCTTTTAATCGTCTCTATAATTGCCGCTCTGTTTAATGCACACGTTAAGCTGTCTATTTTGGCTTTTAAGCGTGTTTGTCGCTGAACCATCAATGCCAGAGCGAGGAGAATCAATAAACAGAAAACAACAAAATTATAAGTGCGTTGTTGGTCTGTGAGTTTTTCAAACTGGTACTGACTTAGAAGAGTTTCGTTGTTCAACTGCGCGACTTGTAGATCATATTCATACTCTTTTTTAGTGAGATCTAGTGCCTCTAACGCCTTGATATTACTCGCGTCTCGGTTCGTTAGTTCAATCGTCGAGTAGGCCTTGTGATGCTCCAGCGCCTTTTTGTAATCATTTTGAGCTTGGTATGCTTTTGAGAGGAGTAATTGGGCTTGCGCTTGCAATAAGGGCCTAGCGTTTTTTACCGCTAATCTTAACGCAATTGTACCGTGTTCAATCGATTTTTCGGGTGTATGGTTCTTTAAATATGCCAATCCAGCAGCCAAATGACCCTCTGTTTCAAGG
Source organism: Vibrio sp. 1402 (assembly GCF_033340275.1). Classification (NCBI taxonomy): domain Bacteria; kingdom Pseudomonadati; phylum Pseudomonadota; class Gammaproteobacteria; order Vibrionales; family Vibrionaceae; genus Vibrio; species Vibrio sp. 1402. The sequence goes on along the minus strand of NZ_JAWOWE010000004.1, from coordinate 8,727 downwards.
TGCGTATTCTCATAAGTTTGGGCAATGTTTAATGCTCTTCCAATGTAATCTACCGCGGTATCCAATTGCCCAGAATCGGCCAAAGCAGCAGATAACCCTAAATAGGTCAACCCTTGCCCGTATGGATAATGAAGTTGTTCGAGAATCGTTAATGCATTTTTGTAGTGGCTGATGGACTTATCGAGTTCTTTGGATTTTCTGTACATCGCTCCTAGACTATGTTCGACTTGCGCAACTTCAAGAGGTGTCCCTTCATCTTGGCGAACCAGTAAGGCTTGAATGAGATATTGCTCTGATTGTTCAAATTGCCCCAGCTCTGCAAGTAAATTGCCGACGTCATTGTAAATCCCTGAAGGATCGCTTTGCGTCGACATGTTGGCCATCAACTGTCGATACAAACTTAAGGCTTTTTCATAGTCACCACGGTAATTGTAGTTATTTGCTACCACGCGCAAAGCAAGATCAACAGGGAAGTTTTCTTGATGCTTATGATTTAAGTGGCTCTCTATGGATGAGCAATAAAAGTTTGCTTTGTGATAACGACCTTGTTGATTCAGCGTATAACAAAGTTGATAGTTCATCAGAGCCTTGCCTTCGGAATCGGATATTTTCTTCATTGTCTGTCGCAAAGAAGAAAAGCTATCTACTGAGGCCTCGTAACTACCATGCTTACGTTCATTTAAGGCAAGAATATATTCTGATTCTAATTGAGAAAAATGGTTGTCTAAGACTTGACTGCTGCCGTAGTAAGGCTGATTTATGTTTGACATATATTCATAAATCAATCCACTTACGTAGAGCTTTTCGCTGTCCGATTTCGCTGTATGGTAGCGATCTTGAAGCATGCTCAATGCCGACTCAGGGTTGCTTCGTAGTGTGGTTTGGTAGACAGAGTGCCACTGTGTGATATTTTGGTTTGGTTCAATATCTTGAGTGTCGCTTGCATATACTGGAGTGAGCAAAAGTGACGCAAGCAAGGGATAGAGCACGCGCATGTTTAAACGAGCCTTTAATTTAAGGTGCCTTTAAAGTTGAGTTATCATAGCGCTTTTAACGCATCAGCGTTGTGATTAAGTTGAGTGTACTAAGAAAAAGAGTAGTAAAACTATGCACTTGGTCGAGATATTGAAAGAAGAGGCATAAAAAAGAAAGACCTCAACATAAAGTTGAGGTCAGAAATCTTTAATCAATGTAAAGCTTTGCTAGATCTTGAGGCTCCATTTCTTTGCCTTCTAACTGATCGTTCCAGTTAGTTCCAACAAGAACACCATCTTCAGCAAGAGTCAAAAGCCAATCTTCAACAAAGATATCTAATGGGATTTCTAGTACAGTAAAATCTGCCCATTCTTCAACATTATGTGCTTCTGCATCTTCTTTAGAAGACCAGAAAGGCATGACTTCGCTGTTTTCGAATTCAGTTGAATCGCAAGATAGCCAACCTTCTTCATTGCGTAAACCCCAAACCAATTGGTTTTCTTTCGTTTCTGCAACAAAAAGGTCAAGGTTCGCTTGGATATCTGATGTAAGTTTGCTCATTTCAAAACTCTCGTTGTTATGACGTGGCTAGAGTAACACTAAAGTGCCGATTCCTAAAGCATAATACGGTTGTCGAAATGAGTAAAAATAAAGGAGCCGAAGCTCCTTTTCTGAGGTTAAGTATTCACTCGTTTTTGTTTGCTTTGTGCTTGCAGAGCAAACAAAAACAGGTGCTTTACCTTTCTGGAAGAGTTGTGAATATTGTCCACTCTCTTTTTATCTCGCCTTTGTAACCAACGACTGATGCGGTTACTCGACGATTTAAAGCATGGCTGACTTCATCGGTCCCTTGCTGTGCTAAGTGAGTGTCACCAAAACCAACAATGCGGACTCTACTCGGTTCGATGTCGTAGCTTAGTAGGGCTTCACGGACATTGCGTGCTCGTCTTTCAGAAAGATCTTGGTTATGCTTTGAACCACCAACTTTACTAGCATAGCCGTGCAGCTCTATCGAAGTAGTAGGGTACTCTTTTAAAAAGTCGGAAAGCTCTCGGACTTGTCTTCTGAAGACTGGATTGATCTCATCAGAGTCGTTAGCAAAAAGTATCCGCACTTGCATGTTATCTGATGCTTTAATGTATTCTCCACAACCGTCGTTGTCGACCTCTGAGCCTTCAGGTGTACCTGGGCACATATCTCGAGCATTGATGACACCATCGTTATCGTCATCTTGCAAATCTGCTATTTGTTCTGCATTTGGTACAGGACGATACTCATATTCGTCTTCAGCAACAACGTGTTGAGTGATGGCGAGCATACCCAATGCAAATAGAATCTTCACTGGTTTCATGATCAGTACTCCACCTTTTCATTCCATTCTGTAGGTACATCGACACGCAAGGCATTTAACAATTGTCCTGTCGCGTTCATAACGCGGTACTTGGCGTACTGCTCTGAGTATCGAGCATCCAAGTAGTTCTTTCTCGCTTCGAAAAGCTCGTTTTCAGTATTTAACAAGTCCAGCAGAGTGCGTTTTCCAATGCGATACTGCTTTTCGTAGGCGATGACAGTTTCAGAGGCCGAATCTACGTGATCCGCTAGGAACTCTTTTTGTTGAAGTGTTAAATCTAACGCACTCCAAGATAGACGAAGACCTTCTTCTACTTGGCGGTATGCACGTTCTCTTAGGTCTTTTGCTTTATTTAGTTGGTAGGCAAAACTTTCAGCGTTGGCTACGTCACTACCACCGTTAAAGAGGTTGTAACGCATACGTAACATTGCTGTTGTCTCTTCGCTGCTTCCTTCGATACCGCTTGCATCATCACGCCATGTTTGAGCCGCTTCTAACGATATCGTTGGGTAGTAAGTTCCCTTAGATTGCTTGTATTGGAACTTTGCAGAGTCCACATCAGCTACCGAAATTTTGATTACTGGATGTGACTCGAATGCCAAGTCAATCGCTTCATCGATGGTGTAGGGAATAAAGTTTTGGTCCGCTCTTGGGAAAATCAATCCTTGTGGTGACTGTCCGACAAGGCGTGTAAAGGTGGTGTGGCTGTCATATAAGTTGTTCTGAGCTGCCACCAAGTTACCGTGAGCCTTTGCTAAACGAGCCTCTACCTGGGTTAGGTCTGCTGTAGAACCGATACCTGAGTTAACTCGCTTTTTAATGTCTTCATAGATCTTCTTATGCACTTTCAAGTTATTCTCGGAAAGTGTAAGAATTTCATAAGCTTTTACTGAGTCTAAATAAACTTTCGCGACCTCTAGAGCGGTGTCTTGGGCATCAGCTAGAAGTTGATAACGGACCGATTCAGCATCAGCTGCTGTTCGATCCATATCATTAAGTGTCGCTGAACCATCCCATATTAGCTGGGTTAGTGTCACGGTGGCTTCTTTTCTTGTCAGATCGGTTGAATCTCGCCCTGACTCTGCAGGTTTGATTCCTTCGTAACCGATACCGGCATCTAAGTCTACGGATGGGAGGTAAGCACCACCAGATGCTTCATTCACATACTGCTTGCTAACGAATTCATTGAACGCACTTTTGATGTCAGGATTGGTTTTTAATGTGTTTTCAACCGCTTGCTCTAGCGTTTGCCCAAAAGCATGACTAGCGGTGAACATACCAATACAAAAGGCGTTGGCACGAGTCCACTTCACTGTGATTCTCCTAGATAATGGTAAAAATTCTCGAGGTGATAGGGCTTATAAGTGGAATACTTATAAGGGCGTCAATAATTTAGCGCACAATAACATTAATATGCGATGAAGTAACCTGTTGATTCGCTGTTCATTTGTTTCAATTTTGATAAATCAACCTACTAAATCTGCCTAAAAATTGAATTAAGATCTCAAATTAAACATGGAGGTAATGGCTAGAAACGAGAGTCCAGATTTTAATAAAATAAAACACTTATGCATCTGGATTCTTATTGATGTATGACACATAATTACTTTATTGAGCATCAAATTGCTGTTATTGCACTATATATTCGGGCAATATATAGCAAATTAGTATTGTTAGTCAAAAACTTGACAGTTATTTAGGGTTAAGGTTTATATGGATCGTACAGCATTAGTGCCACTCGGTAATCAAGTCGTCGTAATAGGTTTGGATGGGCAGCTGAGAGTCCTTGCAGAAGGACAGCAGCCTCTACCAGGTGAAGTGATAGTGGCAATGACAGATGCTGCGCCTCAAGACCTGAAAATTCAGCTTGCTCAAGAGCAAGGTTTAAAAGATATTTCAGACGATGTAGCACAGATTATTAGTGCTATTGAGCAAGGTCAAGACCCTTCTGCTATTGATGAAGAACTCGCACCTGCAGCGGGTGAAAATAGTGGCTCCAGTTTGCAAAATAGTGCCACGATTGTACGAGATGGTACTGAAGTGCTAGCCTCAACAAACTTTGAAACTATTGGCCTAGAATCCCTCGGCTTATCTGAAACACAAGCGTTGACCTTAAATGACTTCTTCACAACAGGTATCGAGACAAGTGGGGATGGCTCAAGTAAGCCACTTACTAATTCTCCAGTGACATTAAGCGCTGTTGAGGAAGATAGCGATCCAATCACGATAACTACTGAAGAATTACTATCGAATGTCAATATTGATGATGCCGATACTCTTGTCATTACAAACGTCACTATTGAGAGTGGGAATGGCACCTTAATTGATAACAGCGATGGCTCTTGGACTTACATCCCAGAAGCTGATGATGACACTGAAGTGTCATTCTCCTATGACATCATTGATGATGATGGTGGTGTTATTAATGGCACTGCTAACTTAGATATTACGCCTGTTAATGACGCGCCAATAGCAACTAATGATGCGATTCAAACTGACGAAGATTCCCTGGTTGTAATTGATGTGCTCGCTAACGACAGTGATATTGAAGGTGATGATTTAATCATTACCTCTGCTTCTGTACCAGAAGAGCAAGGTATCGTTGAGATTATCGATGGTAAGCTTGTTTTCACTCCGGCTGAAAATTTCAACGGTAATGCAACGATTAGCTACACCATCTCAGATGGTGAGTTAGAGGATGAAGCTCAAGTTTCGGTAACAGTAAACTCAGTTAACGATGCGCCTATTGCCTCTAATGATACAACAATTACAGAGGAAGATAGCTCAGTAACGATTGATGTCCTGCCAAACGACACTGATATTGATGGTGATACGCTGTCTATCCAATCGGCGTCCGTACCTGAAGCGCAAGGCACAGTTGAGATTGTTGATGGCAAGTTGGTGTTCACACCGGCCGAGAACTTCCATGGCGACGCTGAAATCACTTACACCGTCACCGATGGTGCGCTGACTGACCAAGCGACGGTCAACGTCACCGTGAATGCGGTGAACGACACGCCTGTGGTTGAAAGCAACCTCGCAGACCAAACCTTGGCGGAAGATTTCACCCCATACAGCATCGATCTAAATACTGCTTTCAGCGATGTAGATAACGTCGATGGCGATCTGACCTTCAGCGTCTCTGGTAACAGCAACATTCAAGTGGCGATCGTCAACGGTATTGCTACGTTCACTCCAACCGCAGACTGGAACGGCTCAGAAGCGTTAACCTTTACGGCCACCGATCCAAGCGGCGAGAGCGTTAGCCAAACGGTGAACTTCATAGTAGCGCCAGTGGCGGATATCGTGGCAGATAAAGCGACGGTTGTGGAAGACACGCCAACCATCATCAAGGTCTTAGGTAACGACACGTTTGAAGGCGACGACAAAGTGGTGTCGCTGGATACCAACAACGGTCCAGCCAACGGCACGGTCTCGGTCAACCCGGATGGCAGCGTCACTTACACGCCAAACGACAACTACCACGGGGCAGACAGCTTCACCTACATCGTCACATCTGGGGGCGTCAGTGAATCCACCACGGTGAACGTCGATGTCACACCAGTGAACGACGCGCCAGTGGCGACCAATGACAATGCCGTTACTGACGAAGACACGCCAGTGACGATTGATGTTCTGCCAAACGATACTGACATTGATGGCGATACGTTGTCTATCCAATCAGCGTCTGTACCTGAAGCGCAAGGCACAGTCAAGATTGTTGACGGCAAGTTGGTGTTCACACCGGCTGAGAACTTCCATGGCGATGCTGAAATTACTTACACCATCACCGATGGTGCGCTGACTGATCAAGCGACGGTCAACGTCACCGTGAATGCGGTGAACGACGCGCCTGTGGTTGAAAGCAGCATTGCAGACCAAGCCTTGGCGGAAGACTTTACGCCATACAGCATCGATCTAAATACCGCGTTCAGCGACGTGGATAACGTGGATGGCGATCTGAGCTTCAGCGTTTCTGGCAACAGCAACATTCAAGTGGCGATCGTCAACGGTATTGCTACGTTCACTCCAACTGCGGACTGGAACGGCTCTGAAGCGTTGACGTTTACTGCCACCGATCCAAGCGGTGAAAGCGTTAGCCAAACGGTGAACTTCATAGTGGCGCCTGTGGCGGACATCGTGGCAGATAAAGCGACGGTTGTGGAAGATACGCCGACCATCATCAAGGTCTTAGGTAACGACACGTTTGAAGGCGACGACAAAGTGGTGTCGCTGGATACCAACAACGGTCCAGCCAACGGCACGGTCTCGGTCAACCCGGATGGCAGCGTCACTTACACGCCAAACGACAACTTCCACGGGGCAGACAGCTTTACCTACATCGTCACGTCCGGTGGGGTATCGGAGTCCACCACGGTGAACGTCGATGTCACACCAGTCAATGACGCGCCAGCGGCGACCAATGACACGGCGATGACTGACGAAGACACCGCTGTCACGATTGATGTTCTGCCAAACGACACCGACATCGATGGCGATAAGCTGTCGATTGAATCAGCGTCTGTACCTGAAGCGCAAGGCACAGTCGAGATTGTTGATGGCAAGTTGGTGTTCACACCGGCTGAGAACTTCCATGGTGACGCCGAAATCACTTACACCGTGACCGATGGTGCACTGACTGACCAAGCGACGGTCAACGTCACCGTGAATGCGGTGAACGACACGCCTGTGGTTGAAAGCAGCCTCGCAGACCAAACCTTGGCAGAAGACTTTACGCCATACAGCATCGATCTGAATACCGCTTTCAGTGATGTGGATAACGTGGATGGCGAGTTAACGTTTAGCGTTTCTGGCAATAGCAACGTGTCGGTGTCGATTGAAAATGGCATTGCGACCATTAGCCCAACGGCAGACTGGAACGGCTCAGAAGCGTTGACCTTTACTGCCACCGATCCAAGCGGTGAAAGCGTTAGCCAAACGGTGAACTTTACGGTTGCGCCAGTGGCGGACATCGTGGCAGACAAAGCGACGGTTGTGGAAGACACGCCGACCATCATTAAGGTCTTAGGCAACGACACGTTCGAAGGCGACGATAAAGTGGTGTCGCTGGATAGCAATCACGGTCCAGCGAACGGCACGGTCTCGATCAACCCGGATGGCAGCGTGACCTACACGCCGAATGACAACTACCACGGTACAGACAGCTTCACCTACATCGTCACCTCCGGTGGGGTGTCGGAGTCCACCACGGTGAACGTCGATGTCACACCAGTCAATGACGCGCCAGTAGCAAAAGATGATACCGCTGTCACTGACGAAGACACGCCAGTGACGATTGATGTCCTGCCAAACGACACCGATATTGATGGTGATACGCTGTCTATCCAATCAGCGTCTGTACCTGAAGCGCAAGGCACAGTCGAGATTGTTGACGGCAAATTGGTGTTCACACCGGCCGAGAACTTCTATGGTGACGTCGAAATTACTTACACGGTTACTGATGGTTCACTGACTGACCAAGCAACGGTCAACGTCACCGTGAATGCGGTGAACGACACGCCTGTGGTTGAAAGCAGCATTGCAGACCAAACCTTGGCGGAAGACTTTACGCCATACAGCATCGATCTGAATACCGCTTTCAGCGACGTGGATAACGTGGATGGCGATCTGAGCTTCAGCGTTTCTGGTAACAGCAACATTCAAGTGGCGATCGTCAACGGTATTGCTACGTTCACTCCAACCGCAGACTGGAACGGCTCAGAGAGCCTAACCTTTACGGCCACCGATCCAAGCGGCGAGAGCGTTAGCCAAACGGTGAACTTCATAGTAGCGCCTGTGGCGGACATCGTGGCAGATAAAGCGACGGTTGTGGAAGACACGCCAACCATCATTAAGGTTTTAGGTAACGACACGTTCGAAGGCGACGATAAAGTGGTGTCGCTGGATACCAATAACGGTCCAGCCAACGGCACGGTCTCGGTCAACCCGGACGGCAGCGTCACTTACACGCCAAACGACAACTTCCACGGTACAGACAGCTTCACGTACATAGTTACCTCCGGTGGCGTCAGTGAGTCCACCACGGTGAACGTCGATGTCACACCAGTCAATGACGCGCCAGTAGCAAAAGATGATACCGCTGTCACTGACGAAGACACGCCAGTGACGATTGATGTCCTGCCAAACGACACCGATATTGATGGTGATACGCTGTCTATCCAATCAGCGTCTGTACCTGAAGCGCAAGGCACAGTCGAGATTGTTGACGGCAAATTGGTGTTCACACCGGCCGAGAACTTCTATGGCGACGCCGAAATCACTTACACCGTGACCGATGGTGCGCTGACTGACCAAGCGACGGTTAACGTCACCGTGAATGCGGTGAACGACACGCCTGTGGTTGAAAGCAACCTCGCAGACCAAACCTTGGCGGAAGATTT